>NZ_CBFIIK010000035.1:0-22526 GCF_965662675.1 Roseicyclus sp.
AGATCACCAGATCGCAGCCCTCGTCGAACAAGGCCTGCACGCCGCGCGTTGTCAGGTCATAGATATCATCGGCATCGCGCACCCCGTAGGGCGTATTGGCGTTGTCGCCGAAATAGACCAGCGGCACATCAGGCAGCCGCGCGGCCACCGCATCGAGCACGGTCAGCCCACCAAGGCCGCTGTCGAAGATGCCAACCGCCATCAGTAACGATCCCCCAAGATCTTGCGCTTGCGCCCCTCGTTCTCTTCGGCAGAGCGATGGCGCTGTTCGAATTCGAACCCCCGCACCGATGGGTCAAGAGGTCTCGGGCTGAGCCCATATGTGGTTTCGCGCAAGAACGCCATCATTGCGCGCGCATCGCCCGCATAGCTATCGAGCGTTTCACGCGGGATCGGCTGACCCACCACCACATCGACCGGGCTATTCACCCGCGCCCGGAACTCCTTGATCAAAAGCCCCATGCGCAATGTCGAATGCAGATGGCTCATCAGCTGGAACAGCCGCGAATTATGGCCATCGAAAAACACCGGCACCACGGTCGCATCCGATTTCGCGATCATGCGCGCGGTGAAACTGCGCCAGCCCGGATCCATCGGTCGCCCAAAGGGTTTTGCGGCGGTCGAGACGGTGCCACCGGGGAAAATCCCGATTGCGCCACCTTGCGCCAGATAGGACAGCGCGGTTTTGCGTGTCGCGATATTGAGCGCCAGCGCCTCTTTCGTATCGTCGAAAGAAATGGGCAGGATCACCCGCTCGATATCTTCGGCCTTGCGGAACACACGATGCGCCATGATCCGAAAATCGCCGCGCACAAGGCTAAGGATATGGCCCATCATCAACCCGTCGAGAATGCCGTAGGGGTGATTTGCGATCAAGATCAACGGCCCCTCGCGCGGGATCAGATCGAGCGCCCCCCCCACTACCCGCAGGTCGAGACCGTAGCGCTCCACCATCACCTGCCAGAAATCGCGCCCTAGCCGGACCTCGTCATCATAGCCATCGGCCCGCTTGATCAGCGATAGCCGCCCGGTGGCATTCTCCATCACGCGGATCATCGCACGCCCACCCCGCGAGGCCGCTGACGACGCGTAGGAGATTTCACGCGCAACAGCGCGGCGGGGATCGTTTTTGGAAAGGCGCGGCATGACGGCGATAGCCCTTTTCGACATCTTGGCACGATCTAGCCTGTTACGCGTGAGTCGGTCCAGCGCTCAGCGCCGCGTCCAGCCCCAAAGACAGATCAATTCCATGGCAACATGCGCGGCGGCCACTGCCGTGATCTCGGCATGGTCATAAGGGGGCGCGACTTCGACCACATCGCCGCCCACAAGGTTGATCCCCGCCAGACCGCGCAAAAGCTGGGCAGCCTGCGCACTCGACAAGCCGCCCCAGACCGGCGTGCCGGTGCCCGGCGCAAAGGCCGGGTCAAGCGCGTCGATATCGAAGCTCAGATAGACCGGGCGTGCGCCGACCCGCGCGCGGATATCGGCCGCCACCGCATCGGCGCCGCGCAGATGCAGCTCGCGCGCATCATGGATCTTGATGCCAAGATTGTCCTCAACCACCGTGCGGATGCCCACATGCGCCGAGGCCGCGACATCGATCAGCCCCTCCTTCACCGCCTTGTAGCAAAAGGTGCCGTGATCGATCCGGGCCGCGTCATCATCGGGCCAAGTATCAGTATGCGCGTCGCATTGGATCAAGGCCAGCGGCCCGTATTTGGCGGCATGCGCCCGCAGGATCGGCAAGGTGATCGAATGATCGCCACCCAGCACGATACAGCCCGCACCCGCCGCAAGGATGCCTCCAACATGCGCCGCGATCCGCGCAGGCACATCGGCGGTATGTGCATAATCGAAAGCCATATCGCCGTAATCGGCGATGGCGAATTCCTCCAAGGGTGAAAAGCCATCCCAACCATAGGGCGGATCATAGGGCTGCAGGCTCGATGCCGCCCGGATCGCACGCGGGCCCAAGCGCGCACCGGGGCGGTTGGTCACCGCTTGGTCGAAACCGATGCCGGTGACCGCCAGATCGACACCGCGCAAATCCTTGCTGTAGCGGCGGCGCAGAAAGCTCGGCGCGCCGGCGAAGGCGTTCTCGAAGGCCAAGCCCTTGAACCCCTCGCGCGTGAACGCACCATCCGCATCGCGCTTTGCATCTTCCAAGGCCATGGCTCACCCTCCGTCCCGTTGCCACTTCGCCTGCCCTGAGTTGCGCGAAAACGCAAGCACCGGCGTGACTTTTGAACCCTTGCCCCTAGCTGCCCCCTAAGGCAGGTACAGCCCCGCGCGATCACCCCGAGGAGAATGGCCATGAACGACACGACCCGACAGCGTGAGGCCCTGAGAACCGCTTTCCTCGATGGTATGAGCCGGGCGGCAAGCTCGGTCACCGTGGTCACCACCGATGGCCCCGCAGGCCGCGCGGGCGTCACGGTCTCGGCCATGACCTCGGTCTCGGCCGATGGCGAAGAGCCGACGATGCTCACCTGCCTCAATGCCGCCTCCTCGGTCCTGCCGCTGGTGCTGGAAAACGGCTGTTTTTGTATCAATGTGCTACAAAGCGACCAGACCGCGATTTCCGATATCTTCTCCTCGCGCAGCCCCGCGCCGGGTGGCGACAAATTCGCCGGCGTCGAGATCTTCAGTGCCGCCACTGGCGCGCCTTGCTTGGCGAACGCCCTTGTCAGCTTCGATTGCGCGCTGGTCTCGGCCGACCGGATCGGCACCCACCATATCTGCATCGGCGCGGTCAAGGCGGTCCATGTCGCGCCCAAGGGCGAGCCGCTGCTCTACGGCATGCGCCGCTACCTGCGCGCCGTCGCACAGTAGGGCGCTTCTTCGTTTCAAAAATATCCCGGGGGCGCCCGGCACGGGCGGGGGCAGCGCCCCCCAAAAAACAACGGCATCACGCGCAAGGCGCGTGGCAACAGACGAATTTTCACGCGAAAATTCGCACCCTACCCCGCGAGTGGCAATGCGCGCTCGGCCAGGCGCGCCAAAAGGCTGGCCCCGATGGGCAAGATCTCGTCGTTGAAATCATAACCCGCATGATGCAGCCCCGGACCCGCGCCCGCACCGAGGAACAGATAGGCGCCGGGCCGGGCCTGCAGCATGTATGAAAAATCCTCCGCCCCCATTTCACGACCTGCCGCTGCATCGAGCTTGTCCGCGCCGACAAGCTCGGCGGCGACTTCAGCGGCGAATTCCGTGCGTGCGGGATCGTTGATCGTGGCCGGGTAGCCGATGGCGTAGTCGAGCGTCGCCTTCACCTCGAAACTGGCCGCCTGACCTGCCACGATCGCCGCCATCCGCTCCATGACCATCGCCTGCACCGCCGGATCGAAGGTCCGTACCGTGCCGTTGATCATCGCCTCGCCCGCAATGACATTATCCGTGGTGCCTGCGTGGATCTGTGTCACGGAGATGACCAGATCCTTCAGCGCATGATGATTGCGCGAAACGATGGTCTGGATCGCCTGCACCATGGAGACCGCAGGCGGGATCGGATCAACCGTCTCATGCGGCATCGCCCCATGACCGCCGCGCCCCGCGATTCGGATGGTGAACTCATCGACGGCGGCCATGATCGGGCCGGGGGTGGTGATGATCCGCCCCGCCTCTTGGCCGGGTGCGTTATGCAGCGCGTAGACTTCGGCGATGTCGAACCGATCCATGATGCCTTCGGCGACCATCACGCCTGCGCCGCCGCCATCTTCTTCGGCGGGCTGAAAGATCAGCGCGACGCGGCCCCGAAAGCCGCGCGTCTCGGCCAGATACTTGGCCGCCCCCAAAAGCATCGCGGTATGTCCGTCATGGCCACAGGCATGCATCTTGCCCGGCACCGTCGAGGCATGACCGACAGAGCTTTGCTCATGGATCGGCAGCGCGTCCATATCGGCGCGCAGACCCACGACAGGCCCCGCACCTTGGCCGTTGATCATCGCCACGATGCCGGATTGGGCGATGCCGGTATGGATTTCATCGACCCCGATCTCGGCCAGACGCGCGGCGACATAGGCCGCTGTCTCGTGGCAATCGAAACCCAGTTCGGGATGGGCATGCAGATGCCGCCGCCACGCCGTCATCTCGGGCGCAAGCCCCGCGATACGATTGATGATGGGCATGGCTGGACTCCTCGGGTCGGTTTGGGTCTAACGAACTCCTGACCCAATCGACACGGTTGCGCAATGGACGAGCTTTCCCGACTTCCCCCACTTGATCGGCTGCGCGCCATCATGGCGCGGCTACGCGATCCTGTGACGGGCTGCCCTTGGGATGTCGAACAGGATTTCGCCACCATCGCCCCCTATACGATCGAAGAGGCCTATGAGGTTGCCGATGCGATCGCGCGGCAAGCATGGGACGAGTTGAAGGGCGAATTGGGCGATCTGCTGTTCCAATCGGTGTTTCACGCCCAAATGGCCGCCGAGGCGGGGCTGTTCGACCTCGACGATGTGGCCAGCGCCATCGCCGACAAGATGATCGCGCGCCACCCCCATGTCTTCGGGGATGAAAGCAACGCGAAATCAGCCGATCAACAAGTGGCCGATTGGGAAAGCGTCAAGGCCGCCGAGCGCGCGGCCAAGGCACGCGGCGGCGTGCTCGATGATGTGGCCTTGGGCCTGCCCGCGCTCATGCGCGCCGAAAAGCTGCAAAAGCGTGCCGCGCGCGTCGGCTTCGACTGGCCCGAGATCGGCCAAGTCATCGACAAGATCGCCGAAGAAGCCCGCGAATTGGCCGAAGCGCGCGATGCCTTGCCGCAAGACAAGATCGCCGAGGAGATGGGTGATCTGTTGTTCGTCATGGCCAATCTCGCCCGCCATCTCAAGGTTGATCCCGAAGATGCGCTGCGCCGCGCCAATACGAAATTCACCCGCCGCTTCGCCTTTATCGAGGCGGAACTGGCCAAGCTGGGCAAGCGGCCCGAGGACAGCGATCTGGCCGAAATGGACGCGTTGTGGGATGGCGCCAAGCGTGGCGGGCTTTAGCGCGCTTGCCCTTGCCCGCGAAACCGGGCATCGCGTGATCACGCCCAAGGACAGTATGGCCAGATGACCCAGACCGCCACCGCACGCCCCCCTGAACCGACCAACCAACCGCTGCGCGCGGCGCTGTGGATGATCGGGGCGATCGTGGCGTTCTCGGCGATGGCCGTGGCCGGGCGCGCGGCAGCACTGGAACTCGACACCTTCGAGATGATGACCTACCGCTCGATGATCGGGGTGGTGATCGTGCTTTTGGTGGCGCGCGTCGCGGGCACGCTGGGCCAAGTCACGCGCCGCCATATGGGTGTGCATCTGTTGCGCAACCTGTTCCATTTCACCGGACAGAACCTGTGGTTTTACGCCATTACCGTGGCCCCCTTGGCGCTGGTCTTCGCGCTGGAATTCACCTCGCCGCTTTGGACGATGGCCTTTGCTGCGCTGTTTTTGGGCGAGCGGCTGACCTTGTGGAAGGTGATCGCGGGGCTGGTCGGGTTCTTGGGCGTGCTTGCGGTGGTGCAACCCGGCGTGCAGCCGATCTCGGCCGGCATGATCACGGCGGCCATCGGCGCGGTGTTTTTCGCAGGCACCGCGATCCTGACAAAGCGGCTGACGCGGACCGAGACGATCACTTGCATCTTGTTCTGGCTGACCACGATGCAGCTTGTCATCGGCTTGATCGCCTGTTTGTGGGATGGAGATATGACCATCCCATCGGCGGCGATGCTGCCTTGGATCACGGTGATCGGGTTGGGCGGGCTGACGGCGCATTTCTGCCTGACAACGGCCCTGTCGATCGCGCCCGCCTCGGTGGTGATGCCGATGGATTTCGCGCGCCTCCCCGTGATCGCGGTGGTGGGGATCGTACTTTACGCCGAGCCGCTGGAATGGGGAGTGTTGTTCGGCGCCGCAATGATCTTCGCCGCCAATTACATCAATATCCTGACCAGCCAGCGCAAAACGGGCTGAGCTTGTTTGTGTAGCAAAACCGTCACAATCACGCACGTCCCCCGAGGTCGCGCCGAAGATGACGCAGGGGCAGAATTGACCGCTGTCAATAAATGCACGGATATAGGCGCGAGGAAGACTATTCTTGTCTTGGGGGAGAGACATCATGAACCGCATCGCAGCCGCCTCCGCGGCACTTTTGGCATCGACTGCAGTCGCACAGGCCTACATTAGCCGCACAGATCAATCCATGCGCCTGATGTTTGAAAATGTGGGGCCATCTGGAAATTACGCAGAGCTTTCGTTTGGAACCGTGCGTCCAAAGGCAGGCGCAACCGGGATCGAAAACCCTTTGGTCGACTATCAGATGCCAGGATTTGGGTTTGTGCATCGATATAGTGATACCTGTCCGTTGGTTTGATCTATGATACGCCCTATGGCGCTGCAGTGCGCTACGCGCCTTCTCCGGGTATCTTTAATGGTGGAGGTGCCAATGTTGAAACCGATGCGCTGACCCTGATTGGTCGGTACTCTTTCAACGAAAATGTCAGTGCGCATGTCGGCATTCGCGCCCTGCGCGGTGAAGGGACGATCAACACGTTTTTTTCAAATCCAGCGTTTGACCCAACCCAAGCCCCTTCGCTCGCAAACCCGCCAGCCTTTCCAGCCAATCTGAGCGCTAGCAGCGATACGGGTTATGGATTTTTGATCGGCGGAGCCTACGAAGTGCCCGAAATCGCATTGCGTGTTGCATTGACCTATCACAGCCCTATTTCCCTCGCGTTTTCGGCGACCGAGCAGAGCATTGGCGCACCGGCAAGCCGCCCATTCGAGACCGAGTTTCCCGAGTCGTACGATCTCGAATTTCAGTCGGGAGTGGCTGCAGATACACTGGTTTTCGGTTCGGTACGTTACCAGATGTGGGATGGTTTCAACCTGACCGTTCCGAACTCGGTCGTCCCAGGTCAGACCAATGCGCGCTATGTGAATTTCACATCCGGCTCGACGACATATAACCTCGGCGTCGGCCGACGGATCAATGAAAATTGGTCCGCTTCCGTATCCTACACGCACCGCACGCCGGGCACGACGCCGAGCGACACCGCCCTTGCACCGACGACCGGCCTCAACAGCTTGGCCCTTGCTGGTCAGTACACGAAAGACGCCATGACCGTCTCGGGCGGGTTTACCTATGGCATCCCTGGCGATCAGATCGTTTTGAACCAGCAAGCCGCGGGCGGTCAGGTAAACTTCAACGACAACAGCGTGATCGGCTTTGGTTTGCGCATCGGCTTTAGCTTTTAACGTACACACTTAACTCTGCACTCCCCCCCGCGCACCCGCTGCGCGGGGGTTTTCTTTTGGGCAATGCCACCCTTTACGCCCCGCGCCCCTTTCCTTATATCTTCACTCAGGAATTCCGCGGAAGGCACGAACCCATGTCAGAGCATGACCCGCAGCTTGAGGGCACACCGCTTATCAAGCCATCAAGCACCGACCACCCGCTATACGACAGCGTCGTCGAGGCGTGCCGCAGCGTCTATGACCCTGAAATCCCGGTCAATATCTTCGATCTGGGGCTGGTCTACACCATCGACATTAACCCCGAAAACGAGGTGCGCGTGACCATGACGCTGACCGCACCCGGTTGCCCCGTCGCGGGCGAGATGCCCGGCTGGGTCGCCGATGCGGTCGAGCCGCTCGCAGGGGTCAAGCATGTCGATGTCGAGCTGACATGGGATCCGCCTTGGGGCATGGACATGATGTCGGACGAGGCGCGGCTGGAATTGGGTTTCATGTGATGGCGCATCGCCTGCGCCCTCTTGAGCCAAAGCGCGACACCGCCTATCTTTCCCACATCGCAAGAGCGACAAGGAGCTGACGCCATGTTCGGCATCCCCGGCAAGCAGGCCGTCACCATCACGCCCGCCGCGGCGGCGCAGATCCAGCGCCTTATGGCGCGCGACGGCACCCAAGGCCTGCGCATCGGCATCAAGAAGGGTGGCTGTGCGGGCATGGAATACACCATGGATTACGTCAGCGAGATCAATCCGCATGACGAGATCGTCGAGCAAGATGGCGCGCGGGTCTTGATCGCGCCCATGGCGCAGATGTTCCTGTTCGGCACCGAGATCGATTACGAGACAAGCTTGCTCGAGGCGGGCTTCAAGTTCCGCAATCCCAACGTGGCCGATGCCTGCGGCTGCGGCGAGTCGATCAAGTTCAAGGATGCAGCCGAATTAGCGGCAGAACAGGCCACCAGCCGGGGATGAGCCTGCGCGCCGAACAGATCACGGCGGCGCGTGATGTCTTCGCGGGCCTGGGCGAGATCAGCACGCGGCGCATGATGGGGGGCTTGTGCCTCTATCATCGCGGGACCATCTTCGCCATCGTGATGCGTGATGGCGCCATCCACCTCAAAGCGGCGGGAGAGATAATCGCAGCCTTGGCGGCGGCGGGGGCCACCCAATGGTCCTATCGGCGCGCAGGGCGCGCGGAGCCCACGCGCATGCCCTATTGGACCTTGCCCGCTGCGGCCTATGACGACCCCGAGATCGCCTGCGATTGGGCGCGCCGCGCGCTTGCGCAACTCTAGCCGCGCGGCTTCGGCTTGACCCGCAAGCCGCGCCCTGCCACCCCTGACGGCAGTATCGTATGAACAGGACCACGCCCATGCCCCGCAAGATCGCAGCCGGAAACTGGAAGATGCATGGCGATGGCGCCGCGCTGGCCGAGATCGACGCGCTCATGGCCGCCAATCCCGCGCCTTCGGTGGATGTGGTGATCTGCCCGCCCGCCACACTGATCCACCGCATGGTGAGCCATATCGGCAGCCATCCGATCGCGGTGGGCGGCCAATCCTGCCACGCTGCGATCAAGGGCGCACATACCGGCGATATCGCGGCCGGCATGCTGGTCGATGCGGGCGCGACCCATGTCATCTTGGGCCATTCCGAGCGTCGGGCCGATCATGGCGAAACCGATGCCATGATCCAAGCACAGCTTGAAACCGCCCTGTCCGCCGGGCTGCAAATCATCCTCTGCGTGGGCGAGACCGAAACGCAATACAAGGCCGGCACGACGCAAGACATCGTGACAGCCCAGCTCCGCCACGCCCTGCCCCAGAGCGACGCCGCAGCACGGATCATCATCGCCTATGAGCCGGTCTGGGCGATCGGTACGGGCCTTGTGCCGCAAGATGATGAAATCGCGGCAGTGCATGCTGCGATCCGCGCGCTTTTATGCGATCACTTCGGCGCTGCAGGGGCTGAGATGGCGATCTTGTATGGTGGCTCGGTCAAGGCCGAGAACGCCGCCGCGATCTTTGCCATCGCCAATGTCGACGGGGCCTTGGTCGGCGGCGCCTCGCTCAACGCGGCGGCTTTTTCCCCCATCATCGCCGCGCTTGCCCGCGCCTAGGGCGTGGCTGGCACATAGCGGGTCAGGGCAAGCCGAACGCTGCCTTGCTGATCCGATCCGAATTGCAGCAGCGCGACAATGTAACGCCCCGCCTGCACCGGCAGGGCCAATTCGGCATCCAGACTGCCATTCGCATCGTCATTGCTGCCCAGCCAATTGCCCTGTGCGTCGAAAACCTCCAGCATCGGGTCGCTGTTGCTGATCTCATCGGCGGTGATCAGTACCAACCCCGCGTCCGGGCTTTCAAAGACGAACCATTGCGCCTGATCGCCGGGAACTTGCCATTCCCGCGTGCTGGTCGTGGTCAAGACCCCCAGATCCTCGACCGGCCAAGACCCGTCAAGCGGCGGCGCGATCTCGGCGGTGGCATAGGCCGCGGCGGCGGCCTCTTGCAGACCGCGTGCCGAAATCGTCAGCCGGATCGGCAAACCGGGATCGGACAAGGCGCGCATGCCGACGCAATAATCACCCGCCGCCAATGGCTGCAAGATATCGATCCGGCTATCGAGGCTGTCGGCATCGTCATTCTCGGCCAGCAACACACCCGCCGCATCGAAAAGATAGATATAGGGATCGGCTTGCTCATTGGTGGCCCGGATCGACAGCGCCTGCGGCGCGGCAAGGCTGAAGCGGTAATAGGGGGCCGCCTCCACGCTATTGGCCATGCTCACACCCTTGTCCAGTTCGGCATCGATCGGACCTGCGCGCAAAGTCACCGCCGGGGTATCGGCGAGGCAAGGATCGATCCCCACGAAGGGCGCGCCGCCCTGCCAATCGCCAAAGCCACCCGCCAACCCTGCGGTCAGCGCGGGCATCTCAAGGCGGCTGACGCGCATCTCGGCGCGCACCGCCTCGCCGCCGAAGCCCATCACGGCAAGGCAATACGACCCCGGTTCAAGTGCAAGCTCGGCGCGGCTCGACACCCCGCCGCCGCTATCGTCATCGATGACCAAAAGCCGCCCATCGGCATCGAACAACTCGATGATCGTGTCGCCATCGGCTGTCGTCGGCGCGGCCTCGACCCGGACCTGCATCGCGGTGCCGAGCGAAAACAGACCGACCGCGCGTGCGCCCGCCGTCGACGCCACCGACACATCCAAGGATGCGGCGGCGCTGGCGATATCCGAGCCTGCCTGCCCCTGCCCCATCCACTGGCCCCCATCCCCGAGCCCCGCACATAGCCCCGTTTGCGCCCAGACCGGCGCAGCACAGCCAAGACAGATGATCGCCGTGAGGGCAAAGGCAGGGCGGCGAAGGCACATGACAAACTCCCGAAAACCAATGGGCGCGGCCGCCCCTTAAAAGCGCAGCCTAACCGCAGCGACCCGTCCGAGAAAGGCGAAATCCGACAGCGCGCAAGGCTGCGCGCCCTCACCCTCTGGTCAGCGGCGCTGCATCGTCGCATATACTGTCGGGCATGAGCATGGATCACACCACGCGCGATACCACCACCACCGCTGCCGGACCGGAGCGGGTCCGCGACCGTCGCCTGATGCCGCTGATCGGCAGCGCGCTCGCGCTGATGTGCTTGGCGGCGCTTTTGGTCTATCCGCGGCTGGAACATGCCTATGCCATCGCAATCGGCGACCGCGACAGTGCCACGTTGGAACTGACGATCCAAAACCTGCGCGGGGCCTTGGACAAGGCCGAGGTTCTACCAGCGCTTCTGGCCGAACGCGCCAGCATCGCGCGGCTCTTGCGCGACCCGGAGAATTCCGGGCTTTTGCCCTTCGTCAATGAGCAGATGCGCCAAACGGCGTTGCGGCTGGATGTCTCGGATGTCTATGTGATGGATGCCGAGGGTCAGACGATCGCCGCCTCATCGTATCGGACGGATCGGTCCTTTGTCGGGCGCAACTTTGCCTATCGCCCCTATTTCACCGATGCGCTCGAAGGTGGCATCGGGCGGTTTCACGCCCTTGGCACCACATCGGGCGAGCGCGGCTATTTCTTTGCGGCCCCCGTGATCGACGGCACCGAGACCACAGGCGTTGTAGCCGTCAAGATCACGCTCGATGATTTCGAAGCCACATGGAATGAAAGTGCCGCGACCGTGATCGTGCAGGACATGGCAAATGTCATCTTTCTGTCGGACCGACAGAATTGGCATTTCCGCACCTTTGGCCCGATGGCCGAGGCGGCTTTGGAAAGCATCGTGGCCACGCGCCAATACCCTGTTGCAGCACTGCGCAGCTTGCCTGCGCGCCGCGCGGCTCTGGGCAGTTCCGGCTACGAAACCGTGACCTTCGACATTGCCGATGGGGGCAACAGCTACATCATGCAAACTGGGCTGATCGCCGCTGCTGGCTGGCGCGTGTCGATCTTGTCGCCACTTGCGCCCGCGCAGTTGCAAGCCGCCAATACGCTGGCCATCGGATTGTTGATCGCGCTGTTCATCGTGTTGATCGCCGCCGTGATCTGGCAGCGGCGTATCCAGTTGGAAGACCGGCTTGCCGCGCGCGAGCATGCGCGCGCCCGGCTCGAGGCGCGGGTCCGCGAGCGGACCACCGAACTTGACGAGGCGAACACGCTTTTGCGCCAACAGGTCGATGAGCGCGTGCGCGCCGAGGCGCAGCTGCGACGCACACAGGCCGAATTGGTGCAAGCGGGCAAACTTGCCGCGCTGGGGCAGATGTCGGCGGCGCTCAGCCACGAGTTCAACCAGCCGCTTGCCGCCGTCAAAGCCTATGCCGAGAATGCCGCCACCTTTCTCGACCGGGGCCGCGAGGGTGACGCGCGCGAAAATATCCGCCTGATCTCGGCGATGACGGACCGCATGGCCGCGATCTCCAAGCATCTGCGCAATTTCGCCCGCCGCCCCCAAGACAAGACCGGCCCGGTGCCAATCGGCGCAGTCGTGGATGATGCGCTGGCCTTGATGGGGCCGCGCTTGGCCGCCGCGCAAGCGGTGCTGACCAACAGCTTGCCCCCCGACGATCTTTGGGTGATCGGCGGGCGGGTGCGGCTGCAACAGGTGATCGTCAATCTCATCGGCAATGCGCTTGACGCGATGGAGGGATCGGCACGCCCCGAGATCACCATTTCAATGGCCGTGGAAGATGGCCGCTGCAAGCTGATGGTCCGCGACATCGGTCCGGGTCTGAGCGATGCCGCGCTGGCGCAGGCCTTCGATCCATTCTTCACCACCAAGGCCCCGGGTCAGGGCCTCGGGCTGGGACTGTCGATTTCCTACAATATCGTGCGCGATTTCAACGGGCGCTTGACGGCGTCCAACCATCCCGAAGGTGGCGCGCTGTTCACGGTCGAGCTTGACCTGAGCGCCGCACCGGACGAGATCGCCGCACAATGAGCAACACGGCCCCCATCTTGTTCGTCGATGACGAGGCGCCCCTGCGCCATGCCGCGACCCAAGCCTTGATGCTGGCCGATCTGCAGGTGATCGCCTGCCCCGATGCGACCAGCGCGCTGGCCCAGCTTGGGCGCGATTTTCCCGGCGTTCTGGTCACCGATATCCGCATGCCCGGCATGGATGGGCTGAGCCTGATGGCCGAGGCACTCAAGATCGACGCCGAATTGCCCGTCATCTTGGTCACGGGACATGGCGATGTCGATCTGGCGGTCCAGTCGATGCGCGATGGGGCCTATGATTTCCTCGAAAAGCCCTATGCGCCCGCGCGGCTGGTGCAAGCGGTCGGCCGTGCCTTGGAAAAGCGGCGGCTGACTTTGGAAAATCGCCGCCTGCGCGCGGTGGCGGGGCCCGATCTTGGTGCCGACCCCGTCGCCACCCGGCTTTTGGGGCGCTCGGCGGTGATGACGCGGCTGCGCGCCAGCCTGCGCGCCGTGGCCGCGACCGAGGCCGATGTGCTGATCGAGGGTGCGACAGGCACCGGAAAAACCGTCATGGCGCAGACGCTCCACGATATCAGCGCGCGCGCGCTGCGCCCCTTTGTCGGCGTCAATTGCGCCGCCCTGCCCACCGCGCTGATCGAGAACGAGCTTTTTGGCCATGAGGCAGGTGCCTTTCCGGGTGCAACACGCGCGCGCTATGGCAAGTTCGAACATGCCCGCGGCGGCACCTTGTTCCTCGATGAGGTCGACAGCCTGCCGCTGCCGGTGCAAGGCAAGCTTTTGCATGCGATCGAACATCGCATGGTCACGCGGCTCGGCTCGAATGATCCGATCCCGCTCGATCTGCGGATCTTGGCCTCGAGCAAGGGCGATCTGGTCGAAGCGGTGCGCGCGGGCCAATTCCGGCCCGACCTTCTCTATCGGCTCAACGTGGTGACATTGCGCCTGCCGACATTGGCCGAGCGGCGCGAAGATATCCCGATGTTGTTTTCCGCCCTGCTGGCCGCCGCCGCCACCCGCGAGGGGCGCAGCCCGCCCGCTGTGCCGGGCGCGGTGCTTTCCGCGCTGACCATGCGCGATTGGCCCGGCAATGTGCGCGAGCTGCGCAATGCCGCCGAACGGATGGCGCTTGGCCTTGATCCGGATTTTGCGCAAGCCGATATCGCCGCCGACGATAGCTTGGCCGGACAGGTTGCAGCCCATGAGCGCCGCCTGATCGCAGCCGCACTTGCCGCCAATGGCGGCAGCGTCAAGGCGACCTATACGGCGCTCAAGGTCAGCCGAAAGGCGCTCTATGAAAAGATGCAGCGCCATGGTTTGCGTCGTGAGCAGTTTCGCGATGATGAGGCTGACGGCAGCGTTTCACCCCCCGATGTGTCGAAAACGTAACATCGGTTTGCGCCGTTGGGGTCGCATTCGACCCATCCGAGTTCGAAAACCCTCTTCTTTTGTGCAAACCGGGCATGCATCGCTTGCATAGCGCAGCCGCGCAGGCCACACCGCCCCCACGAGCAGCCCGGGGGGGATCTGGGCGCTTGATCTGTTCACAAGGGAGACAAACATGACGTTCACCCGTCTGGCCGCCTTCGCGGCGACAACTGCACTCACCGCAACGGCCGCATTCGCCGGTGGTCATATCGACCGCACCGGCTGGCCCGAAAGCTTCACGGTCGGCACCGGCTCGCAGGGCGGCACCTATTTCGGTTACGGTTCCGGCTGGGCCGGCCTTGCTGCAGAGCAGCTCGGCCTGTCGGGCGGCGCCGAAGTGACCGGTGGCCCGATGCAGAACATGGCGCTGGTCCACACCGGCGAATTGCCCTTCGGCATGACCACCATGGGCCCTGCCGCGGAATCGCTGGCCGGCACCAACCCGATCGCACCCGGCCTTCAGATGACCGGCGCCTGCGCGATGTTCCCGATGTACCAGACACCCTTCTCGGTGACCGCTCTGGCATCCTCGGGCATCACTTCGATCGCCGACATTCCGGCCGGCGCACGCATCGGCTTCGGCCCTGCAGGCTCCACCTCGGACACCTACTTCCCCGCCATGCTGGAAACGCTGGGCGTGGAATTTGACCGTCGCAACGGCGGCTGGTCGGATCTGGGCAGCCAGCTTCAGGATGGCCTGCTGGATGTGATCGCATTCGCCGCAGGCGTGCCGATCCCGGCCGTGTCGCAGCTTGAAGTGCAGACCGACATCAACATCGTCGGCTTCACCGATGCGGAACTGGGCACCATCACCGATGCCTTCCCCGTGTCGCGTTTCGACATCCCGGCCGAGACCTACACCACCCTCACCGCGCCGGCCCCGGCCGTTGCGATGTGGAACTTCTCGGTGGCCAACTGCGACCTGCCCGAAACCCTCGTCTATGCCATCGT
Organism: Roseicyclus sp.; assembly: GCF_965662675.1. Classification (GTDB taxonomy): domain Bacteria; phylum Pseudomonadota; class Alphaproteobacteria; order Rhodobacterales; family Rhodobacteraceae; genus Roseicyclus. Next base: position 15,045 of record NZ_CBFIIK010000035.1, read on the forward strand.
CGATGTCGTGATGTCGGATAACGAGCGTATGGTCGGCGTCCACTCGGCAGCGCGTGAAACTCTGCCCGAGCATTGGGACAAGAACACCGCGATGATGTGGCACCCCGGCGCGGCGCGCTGGTTCACCGAGAACGCCGGTGCAACCATCCCCGCCGACAAGATCCACGGCATGTAATCGTCACGCGTGACGTGATCTGGGGCCGCGCCTGCTTGCCGGGCGCGGCCCTTTCCGAACCGGCCCTGCACATACCGCAGGGCATGGGGCGATCCAGGGGGGATTAGGCGATGACCACCGAACAGATGCGCAACGATGACCCGCGCGATGATCAGATCGACGGCCCGATCTTGGCCGAAGGCGTGGATGAAGACCCGGTCGAAGGCAATCGCCGCCTGTTCACCGGCTCGGGCTATATCGCCGTGGCGATCGTCGCGATCCTCTACGCACTTGTGCACATGCTTGCACTCAACGGCGTGTCGCTTTCCAGCTGGACGGGTATCGAGCTTGCGTTCTTGCCGCAATTCCCGCTTGAGACATGGAATTTTCGCATCATGCATATCGCCGGCGCGCTTGCGCTCGGCTTCCTGATATTCGCCGCCCACGGCTTTGCAGATGAAACCGGGGCGTCCAAGCAGACGCGGCTGTTGTCGATCCTGGCGGCGGCCTTCGGTATTCCCGCGCTGATCGCCGGGGCGACCGCTATCGGTTTTTCTGCGCAGATCGCCTCGGGAACATTGCCGCAAATGGGCGGGCTGACCACATGGGCCGCCTTTCCCGGCACACCCACCTATGCCGCCGAGGTCAACTGGTTCGGCATCCCACTGTTGATCGCGACCTTTGGCGCAATCATCACCGGCTGGTTCGAGCGCCGCGCGCGCGACAGCTTTGCCGCCTCTGACATCGTGCTGGCCGCCTGCGGCATCGTCGTGGCCATCTACCTGATCGCGATCTATGGCACCGCAGCACGCAATTCGGTCGGCACCACCTTCGTGCCGATCGGCGTGGCTTTCGCTGCCACCGCCGGTTCGGCGCTGATCCTCGAGTTGACGCGCCGCGTCGCGGGTCTGGCACTTGTTGTGATCACTGGCATCTTCCTGCTTTACACCTTTACCGCGCATCTTTTGCCCGGCCTTCTGGCCGTCGACCGCGCCTATAGCTGGCAGCGCTTTTTCGGCCATGTCTATTCGGATGCGGGCATCTTGGGGCCGACCACGGCGGTGTCTTCGACCTATATCATTCTCTTCATCATCTTCGCGGCCTTCTTGCAGGCGTCGAAAGTGGGCGACTATTTCGTCAATTTCGCCTTCGCAATGGCGGGGCGCGCGCGCGGTGGCCCGGCCAAGGTGGCGATCTTTGCCAGCGGCCTCATGGGCATGATCAACGGCACATCGGCGGGCAATGTGGTGGCGACTGGATCGCTGACCATCCCGCTGATGAAAAAGGTCGGCTATCACAAGAAAACCGCCGGCGCAGTCGAGGCCGCGGCCTCCACCGGGGGCCAGATCATGCCCCCGATCATGGGGGCTGGCGCCTTCATCATGGCCGAGGTGACGGGCATCCCCTATCAAGAGATCGCCATCGCCGCGATCATCCCCGCGATCCTTTACTTCGCCTCGATCTACTTCATGGTCGATTTCGAGGCCGCCAAACTCGGCATGCGCGGCATGCGCGAAGAAGAGCTGCCAAAGCTCAAGCGCCTGATCAAACAGGTCTATCTCTTCGTGCCGATCATCATCCTGATCGCGGCGCTCTTCATGGGTTACTCGGTGATCCGGGCAGGCACGCTTGCCACCGTGGCCGCCGCCATGATCAGCTGGCTCACCCCGCATGCGATGGGACCACGCGCCATCCTCAAGGCCTTCGAGCTGGCCGGTGTCATGTCGATCCAGATCATCGCGGTCTGCGCTTGTGCAGGCATCATCGTGGGCGTGATCTCACTGACCGGGGTCGGCGCGCGCTTTTCGAACGTGCTGCTTGACCTTGCGGGTGTCAGCCAGTTGCTCGCGCTCTTCTTCGCCATGTGCATCGCGATCCTCTTGGGGATGGGCATGCCCACCACGGCGGCCTACGCAGTCGCGGCCTCGGTCGTGGCACCGGGTCTGGTCCAGCTTGGCATTCCCCAGTTGACGGCGCATTTCTTCGTCTTCTACTTCGCCGTGGTCTCGGCCATCACGCCACCGGTGGCGCTGGCCAGCTATGCGGCGGCGGGCATATCCGGGGCCAACCCGATGGAAACCTCGGTCGCGTCCTTCCGCATCGGCATCGCGGCCTTCATCGTGCCCTTCATGTTCTTCTACAACTCCGCCCTCTTGATGGACGGCACCGCGATCGAGATCATCCGTGCAGGCATCACCGCGACCTTCGGGGTGTTCTTGCTGTCGGCGGGCGTGCAGGGCTGGTTCATGGGCGGGCGCTCGGTCTGGTTTATCCGCATTGGCTTGATCATCGCGGCGCTTTTCATGATCGAGGGCGGCCTTGTGACCGATCTGCTCGGATTTGGGGCGGCGGTGGGCCTTTACCTTGTGCAGCGGCTCTTCAAACCACGCGCCGATGTCAGCATCCCGGTGCGCGGCGCGGACTGAAGCCAATACGCAGGCGCGCCGCCCCTTCGACACGGGCGGCGCGTCTCTTCATCTTTCAAGAAATACGCTTGCAAGGCGCTGGCAAAGCGCAAGATCGCCTGCCATGCTCACGCTCATGCAGCGGCTTTCCCAATCCCCGACAGACCCCGGCTTTGTCCAAGACCCCTACCCTTTCTACGCCCGTGCGCGCGCCGCGGGGCATCTGGTCTGGTGGGAGGAATATGGCATGCCAATGGCCACCACCCATGCGGCCGTCAACACGATTCTGCGCGACCGCCGTTTCGGGCGCGAACCCATTGCGCCGGTCGATTACCCCGCCCATCTGGCCCCTTTCTACGCGGTCGAGGCCCATTCCATGCTTGAGTTGGAGCCGCCCCGCCACACGCGGTTGCGTGGGCTGGTCTTGCGCGCCTTCACCTCGCGCCGCATCCAGGCGCTCGGCCCCGAAATCGCGGCGCTGGCGCATGATCTGGCATCATCCCTGCCGCGCGGCGCGGCTTTCGACCTGCTCGATGCGTATTGCCGCCCGATCCCTGTGATCATCATCGCCCGGCTATTGGGCGTGCCCGAGGCGATGGCCCCAGAGCTTCTGCGCTGGTCAAGCGCGATGGTGCAGATGTATCAAGCTGGCCGCACAAGGCATCAAGAGGATGAAGCCGCGACAGCAGCCAAGGACTTCGCCGCCTTTCTGCACAGCTATGTCGAGGCGCGCCGCGCCACCCCCGCAGACGATCTGATCAGCGCGTTGATCGCGGCCGAGGCCGATGGCGCGACGCTCTCGACTGATGAGTTGATCTCCACCTGTATCTTGCTGCTCAACGCAGGCCATGAGGCGACGGTCCATAGCCTTGGCAACGGGGTGAAACTATGCCTCGAAACCGGCGCCCGCCCTGACCGAAACGCCGCGCCCTTGGTCGAAGAAATCCTGCGTTACGACCCACCGCTGCACATGTTCACCCGTTACGCCTATGAGGATGTGACGCTGTTTGGCCAAGCGATCAGGCGCGGCGCGCAAATCGGGCTCTTGCTGGCCTCGGCCAACCGCTGTGGCGCGGCCTATGCACAGGCCGATCGCTTCAAACCCACGCGGGGTGACGGGCCGGTGAACCAAGCCTTTGGGGCGGGGTTGCATTTTTGCGTCGGCGCAGCGTTGGCGCGGTTGGAACTGCAAACGGCACTCCCGATCTTGTTCCAGCGCCATCCCCAGCTCCGCCTCGCCGCCCCGCCACGCTACGCCGATATCTACCATTTCCACGGGCTCGGTGCGTTGCCGGTCATTGCCTAGGCGCACTCAATTCTCGTCCTCGTCGTCCTCTTCCATCTGCGCGATGCGTGCACCGGATTTCGAGGTGGTCACCACGCCCAATGATTTCAGCTTTCGATGCAAGGCCGAGCGCTCCATGCCCACGAAACTGGCCGTGCGGCTGATATTGCCGCCGAAACGGTTGATCTGGGCCATCAAATATTGGCGTTCGAACAATTCGCGCGCCTCGCGCAGCGGCAAGGTGGTCAGCCGCGCCGACAGGCCGATCCCGTCATCTGCGGCGCCAGAACCCGCCTCGCCCTGACCGGGCAGATCGCCGGCCTCGATCGGGCCTGTGTCATCGCCCAAGATCAGCACCCGCTCGATCATGTTGCGCAGCTGGCGCACATTTCCCGGCCAACGCATCGTCTGCAAGAGCGTCACCGCATCTTCGCCCAACTCGCGCGCGGCCAAGCCTTGTTCGCGGTTGAACTCGGCGATGAAATGGCGCGCCAGATCGGGAATATCATCGCGCCGATCCTCAAGGCTTGGCACCTCGATCGGCACCACGTTCAGCCGATGATACAATTCCTCGCGAAACCGCCCCTCGGCGATCTCGGCAACCAGATCGCGCGACGTAGACGAGATGACGCGCAGATCGACCCGCACCTTGGCCGTGCCGCCCACGCGGCTGAAACTTTGATCGACCAGCACGCGCAGGATCTTGGACTGGGTGCCAAGCGGCATATCCGCGACCTCGTCGAAATAGATCACCCCGCCATGGGCCTGTTCTAGCAACCCCTGCTCTGTGCCGCGCTCGGCGCTTTCGCGGCCGAACAGCTTGACCTCCATCTCGTCGGGCTGGATCGCGGCTGAGGAGGCGATGACAAAGGGCGCATCGGCGCGGTTCGAATTGGCATGCACATAGCGCGCGGCCATTTCCTTGCCCGATCCCGGCCCACCCGTCAGCATCACGCGACCATTGGATTTGGTCACCTTGTCGAGCTGCGATTTCAGCGCACGAAAAGCCGCGCCATTGCCCACCATATCCGCGACACGCCCATCTTGGCGGCGCAGCGAGGCATTCTCGCGCCTGAGCTTGGAGGCCTCCATCGCGCGGCGGATGACGACCAGCAACTGGTCGATATTGAAGGGTTTCTCGATGAAATCATAGGCGCCTTGCTTGATCGCGGCGACCGCGATCTCGATATTGCCATGACCCGAAATGATCACGACCGGCACCTCGGGATTATCGCGTTTGACATGGGACAGGATGTCGATCCCGTCCATGTTGCTGTCTTTGAGCCAGATATCGAGGATCATCAAACCCGGCGCCGCACGGTTCAACTCGGCCATGCAATCATCCGAATTTCCGGCCATGCGCGTGGTGTAGCCCTCATCGCGCAGGATGTCGCAGATCAACTCGCGGATATCGCGTTCGTCGTCCACGACCAGAATGTCACTCATACCAGATCTCCGTTGTGCAAGATGGGCAATGTGATGCGGGCCGCAGCGCCCGCATGGGCATTGGGTCCAAAAGGTTCGGCATCGATCAACTCAAGCGTGCCTGCGTGTTCTTCGACGATCTTCTTGACGATCGGCAGGCCCAGCCCCGTGCCCTTGTCGCGGGTGGTGACATAGGGCTCGAACAGCTTGGCCCGATCCGCAGGTAGGCCGATGCCATTGTCGGCGATGGTGATCACGGCCATACCATCGGCCAGCGCCAAGCTGATGCGCAATTCCGGCACATAGCCATCAGGCGGCCCTTTTTCCTGAAGCGTTTCAATTGCTTCGCCGCCGTTCTTGATCAAGTTTGTCAACGCCTGACCGATCATCGTGGCGTCAAGCTCTGCCATGACTGGCGTCTCGGGGATATCGGTGACGAATTGCACCCCCGGCTGACCCGCGCGCTGCAAGGTCACCGCCTCCCGCGTGAGGCGGGCGAGATCCTCGGCCTTGGTATCGGGTTCGGGCATCCGGGCGAATTTCGAAAACTCGTCGACGATCCGGCGCAGGTCATTGGTCTGGCGCACGATGATCTCGGTCATTTCTTCAAGGCGGATCTTGTCCTCGCCTTCCAGATCGCGGGCATAGCGGCGCTTGATGCGTTCGGCCGACAATTGGATGGGCGTGAGCGGGTTCTTGATCTCATGGGCGATCCGACGCGCGACATCGCCCCAAGCAGCCAGGCGCTGCGCGCTGACAAGCTGGGTGACATCGTCAAAGGCTACCACGTAACCTTCCAGCGCCTCATCGACATTGCGCCGGGTCGACATGCGCACAAGCAGGCTTTCTTGCTTGCCGCCCCGGGTCAGCTTGATCTCTTCTTGAACGCTTTCGGCGGTGGATTTCTGCAACCGCTCGAAAAGCGCCGCGAATTCGGGCACCGCCGCCGAAAGGCTGAGCCCATGATCGCGCTGGTCGACCATTTGCAGCAGCCGCAGCGCCGAGCGGTTCATGAAATCGATCCGCCCCCCTTCGGTCAGGCCGATGACGCCCGCGGTCACCGAGCTCAGAACCGAATCAAACAGCCGCCGCCGCGCCTCGGTCGCGTCGTTTTGCTCGACCATCGCGTCGCGCTGCCCTTTGAGCTGGCGGGTCATCTGGTTGAAAAGCTGTCCCAACATCGCGATCTCATCATCGCCGCCATCATCGGGCACGCGCACATCCAGATCACCTTGGCCCACGCGCTGCGCGGCGCCCGCCAACTGCCCCACGGGGCGCGACAGGCGTTCGGCGAACCATAGTCCCAGCCAGATCGCAGCCAGCACCATGATGATCGCAAAGCCCAGATAAAGCAGCCCAAACTCAAACAGCACGCGGCCACGTTCGGATTCCAGCTGACGGTAAAGCCGCACGGTCTGTTGCGTTTCATCGAGCAGCGCGAGGATCTCGCCATCGACCTCGCGGCTGACGTAAAGATAGCGGTCAGGATAGGCATCGAGGCGGTAGAGCGCGCGAAACTCGTTTTGCGTACGATCCTCGATCAGCACCAACTCACCCGCCTCGGCGCGCGCGATATCAGCAGGGTTGGGGCGTTCGAAATCGAACAGGTAACTCGATTCGCCCCGCGCCCGGATATCGCCCAGCCCGTCGATGACAAAGGCCTCTTCCAAGCCACGCTGGATGCGGCTTTGGCCTTGGCTCAACACTTGGCGCAGATCGCCATCGGTCTGCAAAAGCGTGGTGCGCCGGTTGAGGTTCAAGAAATTGGCCAGCGCCATTGTATCAGTCGCCAGATCGTCGCGATGTTCTTGGCTATAAGCGACGGCGGCATCCACCGAATTGCCCAGGGCGCGCGATACGCGGTCCGAAAACCAGCCCTCAAGCCCCATGTTCACCGTGATCGTGGCGAAGACGGCCACAAGGATGGTCGGCACCAGCGCCACGATGGTGAAGACGCCCGTCAGCCGCAAATGCAGCCGCGATCCAGCCGAGCGCGCGCGCCGTGAGGCCAAAATCCGCGCCACCTCGCGCATCACGAGGGCGGCAACCAAGAGGATATAGATCAGATCGGCCAGCAAGATCAGCCGCAGCCCCGGCGCATCGGCCAGGTCCGCCAAAGGCCCGAGAACGAGAAAGGTCAGAAAGGCAAGGAAAGGGCCAAGCAGCACCAAGCCCAAGGTGGCCGCGCTGCGCACATCAGGGTTGTTCTTGAA
>NZ_CBFIIK010000036.1:0-22237 GCF_965662675.1 Roseicyclus sp.
CATTTCCTGTCGGTCTATGAGGCCGCGACCAGTGTCTTGCAAAGCCCCGAGGATTACGCCCGGCTGACAACGGCCGTGCTGGAGGAAAGCGCCGCCAATGGCGTGGTGTACGGCGAAACCTTTCTCTCGCCCGATTTCTGCGGCGGCGGCGATATTGGCGCGTGGCGCGAATATCTGCTGGCGATCCGCGAGGCGGCCGAGGCGGCGGACCGGACGCATGGCATCACGCTGCGCGGCATCATCACTTGCATCCGCCATTTCGGGCCTGAGCGCGCGCGGCCCATTGCGCAATGCGCCGCCGATACGGCGGGCGATTGGCTGGTGGGATTCGGGATGGCGGGCGACGAATTGATCGGCCAGCCCGGCGATTACAAATGGGCCTTTGACTGCGCGCGCGAGGCGGGATTGCGCATCACCGTGCATGCGGGCGAATGGGGGGGTGCGGCCTCGGTGCGCGATGCGCTCGACCAACTCAACCCCGAACGCATCGGGCATGGGGTGCAGGCGATCGAGGATCTCGCCCTTGTCGACCGGCTGGCCGAAGATGGTATCGTGCTGGAATGCTGCCCCGGCTCCAACGTGGTCTTGGGCGTGTTCAAGGATTGGAAAAGCCATCCCATCGAGCGGTTGCGCGAGCGTGGGGTCAAGGTCACGGTTTCCACCGATGATCCGCCCTTTTTCGGCATCACCATGACCTCGGATTACGAAAACCTGAACCGGCATTTCGGCTGGGATGAAGAGATCTTCGCCGAAGTTAACAAGACGGCTCTGGACGCGGCCTTTTGCGATCCGGCCACCAAGACATTCATCGCCAAAAGACTGGAAAGGCCCCAAGCATGACCGCGCATCTGACCATCGTCGATCACCCGCTTGTGCAACACAAGCTGACCTTGATGCGCGAGGCTGATACCTCGACTAAATCCTTCCGGCAACTCTTGCGCGAGATTAGCCTGTTGTTGGCCTATGAGGTCACGCGCGCCTTGCCGATGACGACCAAGCAGATCGATACGCCGCTCTGCCCGATGAGCGCGCCGATCATCGAGGGCAAGAAACTTGCGCTGGTGTCGATCTTGCGGGCGGGCAACGGGCTGCTCGACGGGATTTTGGAACTGGTGCCGAATGCGCGGGTGGGTTTCGTCGGGCTTTACCGCGACCCCCAGACGCTGGAACCGGTGCAATACTACTTCAAGGTGCCCGATGCGCTGCAAGATCGGCTGACTATCGTCGTCGATCCGATGCTGGCGACCGGCAATTCCTCGGTGGCGGCGATCGATCTTTTGAAACAGGCGGGGGCCAATAATATCCGCTTCCTGTGCCTCTTGGCCGCCCCCGAAGGTGTGGCCCGCATGAAGGCAGCGCATCCCGATGTGCCCATCGTGACAGCATCGCTCGACAGCCATCTCAATGACCACGGATACATCGTTCCGGGACTAGGTGATGCGGGTGATCGCATGTTCGGTACAAAATGATGCATTCTTGACTTTACTTGCCCACCCCCTTGCGCCACTCTGGCGGCGTAGCAAACGTGGGGGTTTGCATGTATGTGATGCGACGACTTTTGGTCGCTGCCATGGTGGCTGCGGCCTTCATGGCCGGCGGTAGCGCGGCCTTGGCCCAAGGTGTGCCGGCGGAGATTCCCTCTGCCAGCTTCAGGGGCGATCAATATGTGGATAGCCGTGGATGCGCCTTCGTGCGTGTCGGCGTGGGAAACAACATCCAATGGGTGCCGCGCGTTGGCCGCGATAGGCGACAGCTCTGTGGGCTGGCGCCATCGGGCGGGGCAAATGCGTCGCGCGTGGCGGCGACTGCGCCGCGCAACCAACCCGGTGTCACCGTGATTGGCGGCGCCGCGACTGCGGGTGCAGCGGTGCGCACGGCACCAGCGGTGCGCACAGCCACCAGCGCCACCGTTGCGCCGCGCCCGGTGATCATCGCACCGCCGGTGCCCGCCGCGCCCGCGTTGCGCAGTGTCGGAACACAGCCGCGCCCACCCGCCGCGCAGCCACGGCGCGTGGCCACCACGCCGCGCCCCATGCCGCCAGCAGCCTCGGGCGCATGCACCAACCTACCAGCCGATATTCGGGGCTATTTCGCGGGCGCTGATCCACGCTGCGGACCGCAAGCGGTGCATCCCGGTGATGCGGCGCGCGGGGTCGACCGCACCAGCGCGCTGGGCGGCACGGCCCAGCCTGCGATCCGTCAATTGGTGCGCTATCAGGTCAACCCGCCCGCGGGCTACCGCGCGGCATGGGATGATGGGCGGCTCAACCCCTATCGCGGCCTGTCGGTCGCGGGCGGTCAGCGTCAGATGGAGCAGGTCTGGACCAACTCCTTGCCGCGGCGTCTGGTTGGCACGCCGGCCCGTGGGCTGAATGGTCTTTTGTCGCGTGATGCGCGCGACGCAGGGCCTGCCACGCTGGTGCCTGCGCATGTCGTCATCGTGCGGCCCTGATCGACGGGGCCGCCTATCTGCTACAGATATTTTGTAGGCTGACCCAGTCGGCATCGCTGATCAGGGTGCCTGCGCTGTTGTCTGGCGAAGGGCTGGCGCCCTGCAATTCCGGCGCAGCGACCGCCGCGCCATAGGGGCGGGGGTCAAGTCGCGCTGCGTCAAAGTGCGGGCGCAAGTCCGCCCCTGAAATGGGGCCGGTTTCGCGAGACAAAAGCGCAATCGCATGCGCCTGTAACACGGCGCGATCAAGCTGGCCCGTCGTCAAGAGGCGCAAGGTCGCCATCAGTCCCGCATCGTGCAAAAGCCGCAGCATCGGATCGCTGGCGTCGCGCCGGATGGTTTCGGCCAAGATGAAACCTGCCACGACTTCGGGCGTGTCATGATCTTCCAAAAGTGCTGCGTTGAGCACGATGATATTGCCGGGCAAGGCAAGGGTGGCTGGCGTGGCCGAAGGCAACACCGCCAGCCGCGGCGCTGCATCGGGTAGAACCCGCCGCGACAAGCGCGTCAAAGCGCCCGATCCGGCGACGGGGCTACATACCGGGCCGGTCAGCCGCCCGATCTCGTGCAGCAATTGCTGACCGATCGCTTCTTGCCCCGCTGGGGGCAAGACCGAAACCGTCTGACGGATCAAGGCGCTTGGCATCCAAAAGAGCGCCCCGGCGAGCATGGCCACGCCAAGGCTTGCCCCGATCCAGAGCCTGAGGCGCCCGGGATGCGGGCGGCGTCGCTCGATGGCTGCACGCAGCTTTTCGATCGCCTCGATCATGTCACGATCATCGATTTCCAACCGCTCTTCGGCCTGTTCGCCTGGCGCGTAAAGGGCGGGGCGTTTGCCGGGATTCAGCCGCATGATCGCAGGCAGGGACCAATGGGTGCGCGCGACCTCGGCGGGGGTGGCGATGATCAGGGTCGCATTGCCCAATGAAACCAGCACCTCGCAACGCTGCGCATCGGGCCCTTCGCGCCATAGGCCCGTCGCCTCGAGGCGGCTGTATTGTTCAAGCGCTGTCATGCGGGCGCACTGCTCATTCTTCTTTTGCGCGCAGCATAGCTTGAGAGCGCCGACTTCTCAACGACCGATAGCGATCACAACGCCGCCGCGATCTTGCGCAGTTCGAACTTCTGGATCTTGCCGGTCGAGGTCTTGGGAAGATCTTGGAACACCACGCGTTTGGGTGTCTTGAAGCCTGCAAGCCTTTGGCGAACAAAGGCGATGATGTCTTGCTCGGTCGCGCTGGCCCCTTCCTTGAGTTCGAGAAAGGCACAAGGCACCTCGCCCCATGTCGCATCGGGTTTGGCCACCACCGCCGAGAGAAGCACGGCGGGGTGCTGCATCAACACCCCCTCCACCTCGACCGACGAGACATTCTCGCCACCCGAAATGATGATGTCCTTGGCCCGGTCGGCGATCTGGACGTAAGTGTCGGCGTGCTGGCGCGCGATGTCGCCGGTGTGGAAGTAGCCGCCCGAGAATGCCTCTTCCGTCGCGGCCGGGTTCTTGTAATAGCCCTTCATCACCGAATTGCCGCGCATCATGATCTCGCCCAAGGCGGCGCTGTCCATCGGGATTTGTGCCATCGTCTCGGGGTCCATCACGGTGATATGGTCCATATTCGGCATCGGCACGCCCTGACGCGCCTTGACATCGGCGCGCGCGTCACCTTGCAGGTGATCCCATTCCCCATCCTTGAAGGTGCATTCGGTCGCGGGGCCATAGGTCTCGGTCAGGCCATAGACCTGCGTGATGTTGAACCCCATCGTTTCGATGGCGGCCAAGGTCGCGGGGGCGGGCGGCGCACCGGCGGTGAAGACCTCGACCGTATGCGCGAATGCGCGGCGCTCAGTGGCTTTGGCGTTCACCAGCATGTTCAGCACGATGGGCGCGCCGCCGAAATGGGTCACACCCTCATCGGCGATGGTGTCATAGATGGCCTTGGCCGTGATGTCGCGGCAACAGACGGTGGTGCCGCCCACGGCAGGCATGGTCCAGACATGGCACCAGTTGTTGCAGTGAAACAGCGGCACGATGGTCAGGTAACGCGGATACAGCGTCATTCGCCATGAAATCGGCGTACCCATGGTGATGAGGTACGCGCCCCGATGGTGATAGACCACGCCCTTGGGCCGCCCGGTGGTGCCCGAGGTGTAGTTGAGTGCAAGGCTTTCCCATTCATCGACCGGCATGATCCAGTCGAAGTCAGGGTCACCCTCGGCCAAGAGCGCCTCATAGGTCAGGTGACGGCCCGAGGCATGATAACCTGCCGCTGCATCGGTCACCTCGACGATGAGGGGGGCAGGGCCGGATTGCGCCTTGATCGCTTCCTCGACCACGCCAAGGAACTGGGTATCAACCAGCACAACCTTGGCCTCGCCATGATCGAGGATATAGCTGATCGTGCCGATATCCAGGCGGGTATTGATCGAATTCAGCACCGCGCCACAGGCGGGCACGCCCCAATGCGCCTCGACATGGGGGGCGGTGTTGGGCAAGACCGCTGCCACCACATCGCCGGGGGCCACGCCACGCCCGGCCAGACCCGAGGCGAGGCGGCTGACGCGGACGAAAAGCTCGGCGTAGCTGGCGCGATAGCCCCGGTCGATCAGCGCGGTGCGGTCGGTGAAGATGCGGTTCGCGCGGACCAGATGCGACAGCGGCGTCAAAGCGACGTAATTGGCCGCGCGCTTTTCCAAGCCCGCCTCATCCTTCATCCAGCCCATCGGCCACCCTCCAATTCAAGCGCAATAATATGATCCATCAAATGGGCCAACGCGCAAGAAAAGGAAAGGGGGCGCACCAGTCATACCGCGCCTTTCCCCCGTCTGCGCGCAGGGATAGGGTCGCGCGACAGCCGCAGCGGGGAGGGGTGCGATGATCGGGATCGAGGGGCCGTTGAAGGTCGTGGCGCATGTGCATCGCGCGACCGCCGCACCGGGGGACCCCGCGCCTTATGCGGGCGAGGACAGCTTCACCTTTCTGCGGGTACGGATCACCGATGCAGATGGCGTTTCAGGCGATGGCTTTACCGGGCGCTTTTGTGTGGCCGAGGTGGCGCATCTTCTGAACGGCGCGGTGGCCGAGGCTTTGGCGTGCCCCGGCCCCTTGCCCGATCTGGCGCGCCAGTTGAACCCGCGCGCGATGACGGGGGTGGTGGTGTCGGCGCTGTCGGCGCTCGACGTGGCGCTGTGGGATCTGGCGGGCAAGCGCGCAGGCCAAAGCGTGGCGGCGATGCTTGGGGCAGTACGGCCCGCCGCGCCGGTGCATGTGACCTGCGGCTTTCCCGCGCTGGAAATCGATGCGCTGGTGCGTGTCTGCGCCGACGAGGTTCTTGGCGGCGCACAGGGCGTAAAGGTTCTGGTGGCCGCCAAGGGGCGCGGCGTGGATGAGGATCTGATGCGGCTTCGTGCAGTGCGTGCCGCCATCGGGCCCAAGGCGGAACTGATCGCCGATGCCAATTGCGGTTGGGATTTGGAGGCAGCAATTGAGTTTGCCCGCAAGGCCGAGGCGCTGGACCTGGCATGGCTTGAAGAGCCGGTGATCGCCAATGACCGCCGCGCGTTGGCCTTGCTGGCGGCGGTGGCGCCCATGCCCTTGGGTGCGGGCCAGATGGAACAAAGTGCCGACCGCTTCGACCTTTTGGCCGAGGCAGGGGTGCAGGTGATTCAGCCCAACGCGGTTTTCGCGGGCGGGATCGGTGCGGCGGTGGCTGCTGCGCGGGGTGCGTTAAGTCACGGGCTTTCGGTCTCGCCGGCGGGGGGCTGGGATCTGGTCAACCTACAGTGGATGTGCGGCGCGATGGGGGCAGGGGCGGTGGAACTGCACCGCGCACAGGCCCGCATCGCACGGCTTTTGACCGACACCCCACCCCAAATGGCGGGCGGGATGCTGGCTGTATCCGATGCGCCGGGCTTGGGGCTTTGCCCGGATGAGGCGGCACTGGCCGCCTGTAAGATCGGCTAGCGCTTTTTCACCCCCACATCTCAGGCCGCTTGTGATTTCGTCCCGAAACGCCCGTAAAAGCTTTGGCCTTTTTCGCCCATCTCGCGCAGCAAATCGGGGCAGGCAAAACGCGGCCCATGCGTGGCGGCCAAGGCGTCGCAGCGCTCCGCGGCATAGGGCGTGCCCAGCATGTCCACCCATGAGAACGGCCCGCCCGACCACGGCGCAAAGCCCCAGCCAAGGATCGCGCCCACATCGCCCTCGCGGATATCGGTCAAGACGCCCTGTTCCAGCGCGCGCATGGCCTCTAACGTCTGGATGAACATCAGACGATGCTGGACATCCACCAGATCGGGCTGCTCTGCAGCCACCGGGTATTGTGCAGCCAAGCCATCCCATAGCCCCGTGCGCTTGCCTGCCGCGTCATAGGCGTAAAAGCCCGCGTTGGATTTGCGACCCATCCGCCCTTGACCCGCCATCCAGAACAGCACGGCGTCAACGGCGTCATCGGGGTAGTCCGCCCCCATCGCGGCCTTGGTCGCCTTGGCGATCTTGACGCCCAGATCGATCGAGGTCTCATCGACCAGTTGCAGCGGCCCAAGTGGCATGCCCATCAGCTTGGCCGCATTCTCGATCAGCGCGGGTTCCACGCCCTCGGCCACCATTCGGATGCCTTCGTTGATATAGGGGATGATGCAGCGGTTGGCGTAGAAGAAGCGCGCATCATGGACCACGATAGGCGTCTTGCGGATCTGGCGCACGAAATCGAGCGCCTTGGCCACGGCCCGGTCGCCCGTCTTGGCCCCACGAATGATCTCGACCAGCGCCATCTTGTCGACAGGGCTGAAGAAATGGATGCCGATGAATTGCGCGGGGCGGTCGCTGGCCTTGGCCAATTCCCCGATGGGCAGCGTCGAGGTGTTGGTGGCAAAGATGCAGTCGGGGCCGACTGCGGCCAGAACCTTGCGCGTCACCTCGGCCTTCACGCCCACATCCTCGAACACCGCCTCGACGATCAGGTCGCACCCTGCAAGGGCCGCGTAATCGGTGGTGGCGTTGATGCGTCCCAGCACTTGCGCCTTTTTCTCGGGGCTGACCTTGCCACGCTTCATCCCCTTGTCGAGGATGCCTTCCGCATGGGCGCGGCCACGCTCTGCGGTCTCTGGCGTTGCGTCGATCAGCACCACCTCGATGCCGGCATTGGCGCTGACATAGGCGATGCCCGCCCCCATCATGCCCGCCCCGATCACGCCGAGCTTCGTCACCTTTTCATCGGGTAGGGCAGGGCGGTTCGCGCCCTTTTCCAGCGCCTCCTTGTTCAGAAACAGCGAGCGGATCATCGCGCTCGAGGAGGGGTGCATCAGGATATGGGTGAACCAGCGCGCCTCGATCTTCAGCGCCGTGTCGAAATCGACCAGCGCACCCTCATAGACCGCGCTGAGCAAGGCCTTGGCAGCGGGATAGACCCCCTTGGTCTTGCCGTTGATCATGGCGCTGGCGCCCACAAAGGTCATGAAGCCCGCCGGGTGATAGGGCGCGCCGCCGGGCATCTTCCAGCCCTTCTGGTCCCATGGCTTGACGATCTCGGCATCGGTGGCGGACAGCACCCATTCCTTGGCCCGCGCGAGCAGCGCATCAGGTGCCACCACCTCGTCGATCAGCCCCGCCGCCTTGGCGGATTTCGGGTCGAGCATCTTGCCCTCGAGCAGCACGGGGGCCGCCGCCATCGCGCCCACCATGCGGGAATAGCGCGTCGTGCCGCCGCCGCCGGGAAACAGCCCCACAAGGATTTCGGGCAGGCCGATCTTGGCCTTTGGGTTGTCGGCCATGAAGCGGCGGTGACAGGCGAGCGCAATTTCGGTGCCGATGCCTGCACAGGTGCCGGTGATAGCGACGGCCACGGGCTTGCCGCCCTTGTTGGTCTTCGGGTCCAGCCCCGCGCGCTCGAGCTTTCTCAGTACGCGGTGCCCACCCATGGTGAAATCAAAAAGCGCCTTGGCCGGATCATCGCCCGCCTCAGCCGAGATGGTGGCCAGTGTGTTGAGGTCCATGCCGCCCGCGAATGTCTCCTTGCCCGAGGTCAGCACGATACCTTTAACCGCAGGATCACCCAGCGCGTCATCGACCAGTTGATCGACCAAGGCATAGGCCTCGCGCGTCAGCACGTTCATCGAACGCGCCTTGACGTCCCAAGTGATGACGGCGACGCCGTCTGCGCCTTTTTCCATCGTGAAATCGGTCATGTGGCCGTTATCCTTCTGTTCGGGTCGCGCTTGGGATCATGTCCCAACCGTCGCGGGGTCGTGCCGGTCCGATGCGGGGCCGGGCGGGTTCAAAAGCGGGATGTCGCGTTGGGTGGTCGTCGCATCCAGACGACCGCAGAGCCAGTTTCCATTGCGCAAGACCAGCGTCATACGCGTCACGTAGGGGGCAAGCAGATATGCCTGCCCCGTGCGGATATGGGTCAAGTGGGCCCCCTCGATCGCCATGCCGTCGGCCAAGAGCCGCGCTTGCGTGCAGACACGGTAGAATTGCTTGACCCCGGATTGCCGAAGATGGGCCCGAAAACCCATCGCCGATGCGATCAGATCGCTCGGGCCATCGAAGTGGCGATCATCATCAAGCATGTTGATCCGATGCGGATAGGCCATCATGGCCCCCAACCTTGCATGATCCTCGGCCCAAAAGGCCGCGTCGCAGCGATCGATCCAGTCTTGATAGATCCGGCTGGCCGCATCTGCATTGACCGGAAGATCGCGCCGCGCGCGTGCGGTTTTGGGGCCGACCACGGCCAGATCGCGATTTTGCACCTCGCAATCGAGGTCATAGCATTTCCAAAGCCCATCTTCGAAGCGGATGAACTGGCGCGAGGTGTAGGGGGCGCGGGCATGACTGCCACCGCGCATGATATGGGTGATATGCTGGCCCGCGATGATGCGGCTCTCGGCATCGACAAGCTGCGCGTCGGTCGCGATCCGATGGTATTCCGAGACATTCATCCGGTCCATGTCGTCGCGCAATTCCTGCATCATCTGCAAGGCCTCGTCATGGCCTGTCAGCGTGATCCGCGCATCCGTGGTGCGCAATTGCGTGGGCAAGGCCAACAATGTCATCAATCGCGTCCAATCCCGTTTCCAAAATGCCCGCCCGACGGCGTCAATCTGCGCCTGGTAGATGGCGAGCGGATTCAGCAGCCCGTCTTTCGGATCGATGCGACCGCTCATCTTGTACCGCCGCCACCGACAGCGGTCCGCACCGCACGCCCTTTTCGCCGCAAAATCATCATCAGTCCTCAACTCACTCGTTACGCACGACAAGGTCGTCCTACATCCGTTCGATGATCGTCGCCGCCCCCATTCCCGAAGCGACGCACAAGGTGGCAAGGCCCGTGCCCTTGCCTGTCCGTTCCAATTCATCGAGCAGCGTGCCGATGATCATCGCGCCTGTCGCGCCAAGCGGGTGGCCCATGGCGATCGCCCCACCATTGACGTTGACGCGGTCATGATCGACATCGAAAGCCTGCATGAAGCGCATGACCACCGCCGAGAAGGCTTCGTTCACCTCGAACAGGTCGATATCGGAAATCGCCATCCCGCTATCGGCGAGGATTTTCTCGGTCACCGGCACGGGGCCGGTTAGCATGATGGTCGGGTCCGTCCCGATCTTGGCCGTGGCGCGGATGCGCGCGCGCGGCTTGAGGCCATGGGCCTTGCCGAATTCCGCATTGCCGATCAGCAACGCCGCCGCTCCATCGACGATCCCGCTGGAATTGCCGGCATGGTGGATATGGTCGATCCGCTCCAGGTGCGGGTATTTCATCAGCGCGATCTGATCGAAGCCGGGCATCATCTCGCCCATCTCCTTGAAGGCGGGCTTGAGTGCGCCCAAGCTTTGCATATCGGTGCCGGGGCGCATGTATTCATCGTGATCGAGGATCGTCAGCCCGTTGATATCGGTGACCGGCACGATGGATTTGCCAAAGCGCCCCTCGGCCCAAGCCGTGGCTGCACGGGCTTGGCTGGCCACGGCCATCTGGTCGGCATCATCGCGTGAAAATCCATATTCAGTCGCGATGATATCGGCGCTGATCCCTTGGGGAACGAAATAGCTGTCCATCGCGATGGAGGGATCGACGGCGATGGCCGCACCGTCGCTGCCCATCGGCACGCGGCCCATCATCTCGACGCCACCCGCGATATATGCAGCACCCGCGCCGCCGCGCACTTGGTTGGCGGCGATATTCACCGCCTCCATCCCGCTTGCGCAGAAGCGGTTGATCGACAGGCCCGGAATACGCTCATCAAGCTCCGAGGCCAGCACAGCGGTGCGCGCAAGACAGCCGCCCTGTTCCATCACTTGCGTGACATTGCCCCAGATCACATCCTCGACCGCGTGACCGGCCAGATCGTTGCGGTCTTTCAGCGCGTTCAGCATCACTGCCGAAAGACGGGCCGCCGTCACCTCGTGCAGCGCGCCATCGCGGCGGCCCTTGCCGCGCGGCGAGCGGATCGCGTCGTAGATATAGGCCTCGGTCATTGATCGTCTCTCCGGTCAGCTTGCGGGAAAGGCCCGCGTCATCAGATCATAGGGATGCGCCCAGCCGGGCTGGGCTGCGATGCGGGTCAACCATGCATCGATGGCAGGATATTCGGCGCGGTCGAATTGGAAAGTCTCGGGGTAGTAGAGGTAGCCACAGCACGACAAATCGGCGCAAGTCACGCTATCGCCCACCAGCCAGTCGCGCCCGACCAATTCACCCTCCAGCACGGCGAGCGCAGCTTTCACTCTACCAGCCAGAAAACCGATCACCTCGGCGGGGCGTTTGTCTTCGGGCAAGAAATTCATCAAGAACCGCAACGGCCCGGCTTGGCCCGAGACCTTTTGATTGTCGAAGATCGTCCAGCGCAGGATCTCGCGCCGTGTGGCCTTTGAGCCGTCACCGCAAAGCTTGCCGGTCTCATCCATGATCCAATCTTGGATAACGCCCGATTGCGTCAAGATCAGCCTATCGGCATCGAGTACTGGCACCTCGCCCATCGGGTTGATCGCGCGAAACGCCGGGCTGCGCGCTTCGCCTGCGAAGAAATCAACATGGCGCGCGGTCCAATCCACCCCGGCCAGTTGCAAGGCGATGGCCGCCTTGTAGGCGTTCCCGGATTCGCCGAAGCAGTAGAGTGTGTTGGTCATCGCGTCCTCCCAGACATTGCGCATGTGGCGCGAGTGTCACGCGTATTTTCGGAAAGGTGAAGGCTCATAACATTTTGTTAAGGTTAACCCGCCAAGCTCGGCGCACGGTACAGGCTGGCGAGCCGATGACCGTGAAAGGCGAAGGCCCCCTGTCCGACCGTGCCGCGCGTCTCGGTGTCCGGACATCGCTGACGAACACTCGGCCGGGCAGGGGCCCGATCCTTCCCCTTCATCTTTCCAAAAATACGCATTGCCAACGTGCCCGCCACGCGGCCCGGCCAAGGTGCAAGGCAAGTGCATCATGACTTGCGATCCTCCAGTTCGGCGTTGAACAGCCGTAGCCGCGCGACCAACTTTTCCTCGTTGATCACGCTGCCCCAGTTCTCGAAGAGAAAGGAGAGGAACTCACCATCATCAAGCCCCGCCTCGACGGCCAAGGCGCGCAGTTTGCGGTAGCCATCCTCGCTCATCGCGATATTGGGCCGGCGGGTCAGTCTCAGACGTTTGGGCATCTTGCTCCTCCCGATATCGACACAGTCACGCTTCAGAAATTCGCCGCTTCCAGCGCCATGACCGGGTCCGCCCCCGCTTGGATGCGCGCCAGATGCGTGGCGGTCATCGGCAATTGACGGGTCATGTAGAACCGAGCCGTGACCAGCTTGGTTTGGTGGAACACCGGGTCATCCGTACCCGCCGCCAGCGCATCATGCGAGGCCCGCGCCATCTTGGCCCACATCAGCCCAAGGCAGACATGGCCGAAAAGATGCATGAAATCATAGCTGCCCGCGAGCGCGGCATTAGGGTTTTTCATGCCCTCGGCCATGAAATACATCGCTGCTGTCTGAAGATCCTTTGAGGCGCGCTTGAGCGGCTCGATGAAGTCGGCCATCCCCTCGGCCTCGGCATTTTCCTTGCAGAAACCTTTGACCAGATCGAAGAAGGCCATGACATGCTTGCCGCCATCTTGGGCCAGCTTGCGCCCCACGAGGTCAAGCGCCTGCACGCCGTTGGCACCTTCATAGATCATGGCGATCCGTGCGTCGCGGGCGAATTGGGACATGCCCCATTCTTCGATATAGCCATGCCCGCCATAGATCTGCTGGGCCTGCACCGTCATCTCGAAGCCCTTGTCGGTC
Organism: Roseicyclus sp.; assembly: GCF_965662675.1. Classification (GTDB taxonomy): domain Bacteria; phylum Pseudomonadota; class Alphaproteobacteria; order Rhodobacterales; family Rhodobacteraceae; genus Roseicyclus. The sequence continues at coordinate 12,716 of NZ_CBFIIK010000036.1, forward strand.
AAGAACCCCTTGATCACCGGTGTCATCAGCGAGACCAGCCCATCGGCATCCTTGTCGCCCTTGCGATGCGCCGCGTCGATCAGCGTGGCCCCCCAGAGCAGAAAGGCACGCGCGCCTTCGGCGAAGCTTTTCTGCTCCATCAGGTTGCGGCGGATATCGGGATGCACGATCAGCGGGTCGGCGGGGCCATCGGGGTTTTTCACACCTGTCACATCGCGCCCCTGCAAGCGGTCCTTGGCATAGGCCAGCGCATTTTGAAACGCGATCTCTGCCTGTGCCAGCCCTTGCATGCCGACGCCAAGGCGGGCCTCGTTCATCATGGTGAACATGGCGCGCATGCCCTTATGCGCCTCGCCCAAAAGATAGCCGGTCGCCCCGTCGTAATTCATCACGCAGGTGGCGTTGCCATGGATGCCCATCTTTTCTTCGATCTTGCCGCATGACACGCCATTGCGCGCCCCAAGGCTGCCGTCTTCATTCACGAGGAATTTCGGCACGATGAATAGCGAGACGCCCTTGATCCCCTCCGGCCCGCCGGGGATCTTGGCCAAGACCAGATGCACGATGTTCTCGGCCATGTCGTGTTCACCGGCCGAGATGAAGATCTTCTGGCCCGTCACCTTGTAGCTGCCATCGGCCTGCGGTTCGGCCTTGGTGCGCATCAGACCCAGATCGGTGCCGCAATGGGGCTCGGTCAGGTTCATTGTGCCGGTCCAGTCACAGGCGACCATCTTGGGCAGATAGGTGGCTTTCTGGTCCTCGCTGCCATGCGCGAGAATGGCCGAGGCCGCGCCATGTGTCAGGCCTTGATACATGGTAAAGGCTTGATTGGACGCCGAGAAATATTCGCCCACCGCCGTGCCCATCACATAAGGCAGGCCTTGGCCGCCGAACTCTTCGGGCATGTCGATGCCGGGCCAGCCGTTTTCCTTCATCTGGGCGAAAGCATCTTTGAAGCCGGGCGGCGTGTAGACCACACCGTTCTCCATCTTGCAGCCCACCGTATCCCCTACCGGGTTCAGCGGCGCGAGAACCTCTGACGCGATCTTGCCGGCCTCATCCAAGATCGCGGCGGTGAAGTCGCGGTCCAGATCGCCATAGCCGGGAATGTCGCTTGCGGCGATGTCGAGCACATCATGCAGCACATATTGCATGTCTTTGCTGGGGGCGGTGTAGCTGGGCATGGTGAGGGCTCCCGATGGTTGGTGGGTGCGGAACTGGTCAGGTTATTGGGCGGCGCGTTGCGGGGTGCCGACGGTCGCAAGCATTTCTTCCACAAGGCCCATCTGCGATTTCAGGTCGTAGATGGCGACGTCCAACTCTGCGCGCTGGCGTTCCATGTCCTGTAGGCGGTCGCGCGCGATATCGAGCGTCCGGCTCAGCTGTGTGGCCTGCTGGTCGCCGACATAATAGAGGTCGAGCAGCTGGCGGATTTCCTCGAGGCTGAAGCCAAACCGCTTGCCGCGTAAGATCAGCTTGAGTCGGGCGCGATCGCGCTTTGAAAACAAACGCTTCTGGCCGATGCGGGCCGGAAAGAGCAGCTCTTTTTGTTCATAGAAACGCAATGTGCGCGGCGTTACCGCGAAAGCATCGCACATCTCGCGTATCGTCATTTCATCTGCGGTCATGTGTGGATCGTCCATGTCGAACATCGTTGATCGGCCGCCTCTGGCTATGAGTCGGCACAAGGAGTACACGATAGCATGACGTTGACGTAAAGGCGACGTTGCGTCACTTTCTTTGATGACGGAGCGTCATTTGGGCCCATTCAAAGGATGAGCGCGCTTGCCGTGGGCTGTGGCATCGGCAAGATAGCGCCATGAGTGATCCGTACGCCGTTGTCCCCGTTTCGCTGCCACTGCAGCAAGCCTGCGTTTGTTTGGGTAACCATCAGCGGTCGCGCCCGCCGCGCATCCTCCATCAGTATTGGGATCGCGACCCGCCCGATCAGATCCGTAGGCTTTTGGCGCATTGCGCGAAGGTCTGCGCAGGGGCTGAAGTGATACATCGTGTCTGGGATGCAAAAAGCGGCGCGTCGCTGTTGGCCGACGGCTTTCCCGATATCGTTGTGCGTGCCTATGAGATCGCGCCGCATGCGGCGATGAAAAGCGATATTTTGCGGATGGCTGTCATGCATCGATATGGCGGGGTCTATCTGGATGCCGATATGGCGCTGCGCGCCGAAACGGGGCCGCACCTTTGGCTTTCGTTCACCGACGCGCTCTTGTTCAAGTGGAACCTGCCCGAGCGCAAGAATAGCCCCAATTGGTGCATGGGATTTCAAGCGGGCCATGATCTTGCGTGGAACGCGCTTTTGCACATGTCCAGCCGGATGGTGGCCGCCGTGGAGGCCGATGGGGAAGGGGCGATCAAGCGCGCGCTTGCCTTGGGGCCGGGTGCGCTGACCGAGGCGCTGGGCGGCTGGATCGCAGCCCATGGCGTGGCGGGGATCACTATTCTCGATGTGAGCGAGGCCTATCGCATGGTCCAAAACGGGCCGGAATTGCTCAAGGCACCGCTGGCCTATAAATCCTCACCGCTGCATTGGTTGGTCGCAAGCCTGCGCCCGCGTTAAGCGCGTGCCGTCGCATCGCGCAGGTCGCGCAGCTCGGCGATGATCTCGTCCAACTCGCTGCGGCGCTTTTCCAGTTCGGCCAATTGCGCATCGGCAAGCGCCAGCCATGTCTGGCGTTGGAGCGCGCCTTGCGGGTCGGCGCCATACATCTCGAGCCATTGCCGGATCTGTTCGAGCGAAAAGCCAAACCGCCGCCCGCGCAGGATCAGCGTCATGCGCGCCACCTCGCGCGGGCCATAAAACCGCGCGCGCCCCTCGCGCTCGGGAAAGAGCAGTTCGATATATTCATAATGGCGCAAGGTGCGCGGCGTCACGTCGAAGCGGGCACACATCTGCTTGAAATTCAGCCGTTCCGGCATACGCGACACCCCCCTGATCATGCAGGCCGACATGATTGGGTCACATCATACACGCCTGCGGTCGCGAGCATAGAAAATCGCGATCCATCGCGAAAGCCCTGCATCCCCTTGCGCCGCGCGCCCAGCCGGGGGAGATTGCCGCAAAAGCAAAAGGCGAGACGGGATGATGGACGAAACAAGCGCGGACAAGGCCCGCATCGCGCGCCAATTCATCGAAGCGATCCCGTTCTCGCGCGCGTTGCAGATGCGGCTCGAAGAGATCGGTGAAGGCGTGGCCGTGATCTCGATGCCATGGTCCGAGATGATCGTGGGCGATCCGACATTGTCCGTGGTCCATGGCGGTGCGGTCTCTGCCTTGATGGATACATGCGGTGGTGCGGCCGTGATGAGCCACCCACAGGCGCTGGCCGGGACAGCGACGATCGATCTGCGCATCGATTACATGCGCGCGGCCACCAGCGGTCAACGCATCACCGCAAGGGCGGAATGCTATCACCTGACCCGATCGGTGGCTTTCGTGCGCGCCGAGGCTTGGGACGAGGATCGCACCCGCCCTGTCGCCGCCGCAACAGGTGCTTTCACCGTCGAGCGGATCACGCCGCGCGATGGGGGCAAGTCATGAGATCCCCCCGCCCGCCCGAACCTGTCGCCTTGATCAAGCAACGCCGCGACAGCGCCTTGGCGGCACTTGTGGGCGCTGTGCCCTATATCGGGTTTTTGGGCGTCAGCTTTGATCGGCGCGGCGATGAATTGACCGCCGTATTGGGCTATGATGACAAGCTGATCGGCAACCCGTTGGTGCCTGCGCTGCATGGCGGTGCCATCGCCTCGTTTCTCGAGGTGACTGCGATCATGGAATTGTCGTTCAACATGCTTTGGGATGATGTGGAGCAGGGTCGGATCGATGCCGATAACCTCGGCCCCGCAAACCTGCCGCGCCTGCCCAAGACCATCGATTTCACTGTCGATTACCTACGCAGCGGCCTGCCGCGCGATGCCTATGCGCGGGCGCGGGTGAACCGGCAGGGGCGGCGCTATGCGTCCGTGCATGTCGAGGCTTGGCAAGATCATCGCCAAAGGCTCTTCGCACAGGCCACGGGTCATTTCCTGATGCCGCCGCGCGATGGCTGATACGAGCGACCAAGGCCCGCTCAGCCATGGCCGGGTATTGCGCATCGCGCTGCCCGTGGTGGTGTCGAACGCGACCGTGCCGCTTCTGGGGCTGGTCGATACCGGCGTCATTGGACAGCTGGGCGATCCAGCACCCATTGGCGCCGTGGGGCTGGGTGCGGTGATCGTGACCTCGATCTTCTGGGTATTCGGCTTTTTGCGGATGGGAACAGTTGGTCTGGCCGCGCAAGCCATCGGCGCAGGCGACCGGGCCGAGGTGGCGGCCCTTCTGAGCCGGGTGTTGATTATCGGGGGCTTGGCCGGGCTTGCGCTGATCGCGCTGCAACAGCCGATCATTGCAGCGGCCTTGTGGATTTCGCCCGCATCCACGGCGGTCGAGGGGCTGGTGATCGCCTATCTGGGCATCCGCATCTTTTCGGCACCAGCGGCGATCGCGGGCTATGGCATCACCGGCTGGCTGATCGCGCAAGAACGCACAGGTGCGGTCTTGGCGCTGCAGCTTTGGCAAAACGGGCTCAACATCGCGCTGTCGGCATGGTTCGTGTTGGGGCTGGGGCTGGGTGTGCCGGGGGTGGCGCTGGCCACGCTGATTGCGGAATGGGCGGGGCTGGCGCTGGGCTTGTGGCTGTGCCGGGGGGCGTTCAACCAGCCCGCTTGGCGCGACGGGGCGCGTGTTTTCGACCGGGGACGGCTTTTGCACATGGCGCAGGTCAATGGCGATATCTTGATCCGGTCGGTCTTGTTGATGCTGGGGTTCTCATCCTTTTTGGTGCTCGCGTCCGATTTCGGGGATGTGACGCTCGCGGCCAACCAGGTCTTGATCCAGTTCGTCTATGTCACGGCTTACGCGATGGATGGCTTCGCCTTTGCCGCCGAGGCGCTGGTCGGCCGCGCGATGGGCGCGCGCGCGCGGGCGGGGTTACGCCGCGCGGCGGTCATGACGAGTATCTGGGGCTTGGGGGTCTGCGTGCTGATGGCGGGGGGCTTCGCGATCTGGGGCGGTGCCTTGATCGATCTGATGACAACGGCTGAAGGGGTGCGCGACAGCGCGCGGGCCTATCTGCCATGGATCGTTGCAGGGGTGCTGATCGGTTGGGCCTCGTGGATGCTCGACGGGATATTCATCGGCGCGACGCGCACGGGTGACATGCGCAACATGATGGCGGTCAGTTTTGCAGGCTATGTCGGTATGGTGCTGCTGTTCATGCCGATCTGGGGCAACCACGGGCTTTGGGCGGCGCTGGTGGGGTTCTTCGCCCTGCGCGGTCTGACGCTTGCGCTGCGTTACCCGGCGCTGGAACGCGCCGCGGCGTAGCGCATATTTTTCCGCAGAAATCCGGCGTCAGCTCCAATCGCTGACGCCGCTTCCCGTGACCTCGGACAGATTGGTGATACCCTCGGCCCGCGCCCGCACCTCGAGTCCTCGGGCGATGCGCCCGGCAAGCGAGATGCCGCCATAGACCAACCCGCTATAGAGCTGGACCGCGCTCGCGCCGGCGCGCAGTTTCTCCCAAGCTTGATCGGCGCTGGCCACCCCGCCGACGCCGATCAGCGGGATCGCGCCGCCGGTCAGTTGATAGAGCCGGGCCAGCACCCGCGTCGAACGCTCAAACAGTGGGGCGCCAGATAGCCCGCCCGCCTGTGCCCGATGCGCGCTTGCAAGCCCGTCGCGCGACAAGGTGGTATTGGTGGCAATGATACCCGCGATGCCCGAGGCGAGGGCGACCTCGGCGATCTCTGCCAGCTCCTCATCGCTCAGATCGGGGGCGATCTTGAGAAAGATCGGGATCGGGCGGGCAAGACCCGCGCGGGCGGCCATCACACCTTCCAGCAAGCCTTGCAGTGCCGCGCGCCCCTGTAATTCGCGCAGCCGCTCGGTATTGGGCGAGGAGACATTCACCGTGGCGAAATCCACATGCGCCCCGCAGCGCGCCAAGACGGTCGCGAAATCGGCGGCGCGGTCTGTGCTGTCCTTGTTCGCCCCGAGATTGAGGCCGATTGGCACGGCCGCCGGATAGGCGACGGCAAGGCGTTCGGTGATCGCCTCCATGCCCGCATTGTTGAAGCCGAAACGGTTGATGACCGCCCGATCCGCGGACAGGCGAAACAGCCGTGGCTTGGGGTTGCCGGCCTGTGGGCGCGGCGTGGCAGCGCCGACCTCGAGAAAGCCGAAACCTGCACGCGCTAGCGCCGTGACGGCCTCGGCATTCTTGTCGAAACCCGCAGCCAGCCCCACGGGGTTGGGCAAGCTGAGACCTGCGAGATCGACGCGCAAGATCTCCGAGGTCACCGGCCCCGGTCCCGGCACCAGCCCCGCCTTGAGCGCGGCGATGGCAAGCCCATGCGCGCGTTCAGGATCGAGGCGGTGCATCACCGCAAGGCCAAGGCGTTCGAGCATCTCAGCGCAACTCCGGGAACACATGCGCCCCATCCACCAGCGGCAGGGGCTTGTGCCAGATCACATCGGCCAGCCGCAATGGCGCATAAAGATGCGGGAACAGCGCGCCGCCGCGCGATGGCTCCCATATCAGATCAGGGCCAAGGGCGTCGGCATCGAAGGCCGCAAGGATCAGCCCCTCGACCCCCGCGAAATGGCGCGCAGCCGTTTCGGCAGCTTGTTCGGCGGTCGAGAAATGGATGAAACCATCGGCGATATCGATGGGCGCGCCCTTGGTCTCGCCCGATTGCGAAAGCGCCTCCCACTCGGTCGCGCGAAGAATTTTGTATATGTGCATGCCATTCCCTTGGCGTGATGCCGAAAGCGCGTCAAGTGTGACGCAGCTGTCATGAAGCGGCTTTACCTGCGCTGCAAGGCCCGTAATCTGCGTCGGGTAATCATAAAACGGAGTACTGCCATGAAGACACGTATCTTGGGTACCACCGCCATCATCGCAGCGCTGGCTGTATCCGCGTCAGCGCATGCCGAGACGACCCTGCATATCCTGCATATCAACGATCTGCACAGCCGTATCCAGCCGATCAACCGCTTCGACAGCACGTGTTCGGCCGAGGATGACGCGGCAGGCGAATGTTTCGGTGGCGTGGCGCGGATCGCCACCGCCGTCGATGGCCTGCGCGGCGAACTGGTCGCGGCGGGCGAGAATGTGCTCGTTTTGGATGCAGGCGATCAATATCAGGGCAGCTTGTTCTTCACCACCTATCGCGGTGCCGCGGCGGGGGAGTTCATGGAGGCCATCGGCTTCGACGCCATGGCGCTGGGCAATCACGAGTTCAACAACGGCCCCGAGGGTCTCTTGCCACTGCTCGACGCGGTCAGTTTCCCGGTCTTGTCGGGCAATCTCGATGTCAGCGCCGACCCCGCGCTTGCTGGCCGGGTGCAGGATCATGTCGTTTTGGATGTGAACGGGATGCAGGTCGGCATCATCGCGGCGCTGACGCGCGACACGCAGGAAATCTCGTCGCCCGGGCCGAGCGTGATCTTTCAAGACGAGATCGCCGCCCTGCAGGCCGATGTCGATGCATTGACCGCCCAAGGCGTCGACAAGATCATCGCGCTGACCCATGTGGGCCTGCCTGCCGATATCCGCATCGCCGAGGCCGTGACGGGCATCGATGTGATCGTGGGCGGCCATTCGCACACCTATCTCAGCCAGGATGACCCCGACCGCGACGGCCCCTATCCGCTGTGGATCAGCAATCCGGCGGGTGAATTGGTGCCGATCGTCACCGCCTATGCCTATTCCAAGTATCTGGGGCATTTGACCGTCACCTTCGACGATGCGGGCGCGGTGGTCTATGCCGAGGGCAATACCATGCTGCTCGACGCCTCGGTCACACCTGATGAAACCATCGCCGCCCGCGTGGGCGAGCTTGCCGGTCCGATCGAGGCCGCCATGGCCGAGATGGTGGGAGAGACCAGCGCCTTCATCGAGGGCGACCGCTCGGTCTGTCGCGTGATGGAATGCCCGATGGGCAATCTCGTTGCCGACGCGATGCTTGACCGGGTGCGCGACCAAGGCATCCAGATCGCGATCGCCAATGGCGGGGGCTTGCGCGCCTCGATCGATGAAGGCGAGGTCACGATGGGCGAGGTCTTCACCGTGCTGCCCTTCCAGAACACGCTCGCCACCTTCCAATTGACCGGGGCCGATGTGCTGACAGCCCTCGAAAACGGAGTCAGCCAGGTCGAGGAGGGGGCGGGCCGCTTCCCGCAGGTCTCGGGGTTGCGGTTCGTTTGGAACCCCGCCGCTGATCCCGGCGCGCGCATCGTCTCGGTCGAGGTCGACATGGGCGGAACATGGTCTCCGCTCGACCCGGCGACCGTTTATGGCGTGGTTTCTAACAACTTCATGCGCGGCGGTGGCGATGGCTATCGTGTCTTCGCCAATAACGCGCAGAATGCCTATGATTTCGGCCCCGGTCTGGAAGAGGTCGCGGCCAGCTATCTCGGCCAGAACAGCCCTTATGCTCCCTACACGGACGGGCGGATTTCGACTGCCGAATAAGATCGCATGATCGCAGGACCAGGCCGGTGCGCGCCCCCGCGCGCCGGCCTTTTTCTTGTCAGGCTTTCCGTACAAGGGGGTGGTCGTTATGCTGGGGCCATGTGTGGACGCATGACCATGACCCATCCGACCGAGGCTCTGGCGCGGCTCTTCGATGCCGTGCCCGCCAATGATCTACCGCCCGTGCCGCGCTACAATATCTGTCCCACGCAAGCGGTCGGCGTGATCTGCGCGGGGCAGGGGCGGCGGGTCTTGCGGCCGATGCGCTGGGGCTTCGTGCCGCAGTGGTACAAGACGCCCACCGATGGGCCGCTTTTGATCAATGCGCGCGGCGAAACCATTGCAGAAAAGCCGGCCTTTGCCGCCGCCGTGCGCGCGCGGCGTTGCCTTGTGCCCGCCACGGGGTTTTACGAATGGACACAGGATGAGGCTGGCAACCGCCTGCCGTGGTATTTCACCGCCGCGGATGGGGCGCCGCTGGTCTTTGCGGGTGTCTGGCAGGATTGGGGGCAGGGTGAGGCGGCGCTGCGTGGCGTGGCCATCGTGACGACGGCGGCCTCGGCTTGGATGTCGGACACCCATCACCGTGAACCGGTCTGTCTCACACCCGCCGATTGGGCGCGCTGGCTGGGCGAGACGGGCGAGAAGGCAGCCCCCCTTATGCGACCCGCACCTGATGGGCATTACGCGCGTTGGCGCGTCGATCCCAAGGTGAATTCCAACCGTGCCGAAGGCGAAGGGTTGATCGTTCCCTTTGCCGCCTGAACGCCCTGTGGTCGGTGAAAAAGGGGATGGAGCGGGCGGCGGGAATCGAACCCGCGTCTCTTGCTTGGAAGGCAAGGGTCTTACCATTACACAACGCCCGCAGCGCTGCGCTGTCAGGTAAAGCCCATCGACCCGCCCGTCAAGCTCCCCCTCAGAAGATGAAGTCTGTATTGTCGAGATCGGCGAGGGTGACGCCTGAGAGGAGGATGGAATTGCCGCTGCCGGT
>NZ_CBFIIK010000037.1:0-21441 GCF_965662675.1 Roseicyclus sp.
TGCTGGCGGGGCGACGGGGGGGGGCTGGGGGGGCAGCGTGGGTGCTGCCGCAACCTGTGCCGGGGCTGCCGCCACGCTGGCAGTGGCGCGCGGCGGTTGGCTGAGCGGCGGCAGGGCGGCAGTCACCGGCGCGATGGGCGGGCGTATCGCCGCGGTCCGGGGTGCTGCGGGTGGCACGGGTGGCGCGACCGGCTCACCGCGCAGCATCGCGCGCCGCTCCTGCCATTGTTGATAATCCTGAAAGCCCACGCCGCTTGCCACATCATTCGGGGGGGTCGCATTGCACGCAGCGACAGCGAATGCACAGAAAAACAGGGCAACGATGCCCTTGGATAAACCAGCCATGTACCTGCCTCGAAATTTTATCGTTTCCGAGACATTACCACCATTTCGCAGGCTTCGCCACAAAACCGGCGGCTTGTTCCAGCGCATAGCCGATATTGAGCAATTCGCCCTCTTCCCACGGTTTGCCGATCAGTTGCAGACCCAGCGGCAGCCCTTGCGCATCAAGCCCCGCGGGCACGGCCAGACCGGGCAACCCGGCCAAGTTCACTGTCACGGTGAAGACATCGTTGAGATACATCTCGACCGGATCGGCGTGTTTCTTGCCCAATGCGAAGGCGGCCGAGGGGGTGGCAGGCGTCAAGATCGCATCCACACCGTCTGCAAAGACGGTTTCGAAGTCGCGCTTGATCAGCGTGCGCACTTTGCGGGCGCGGTTGTAATAGGCGTCGTAATAGCCCGCCGACAGCACATAGGTGCCGACCATCACCCGGCGGCGGACCTCGGCGCCGAAGCCCTCGGCGCGCGTTTTTTCGTACATCTCGGTGATCCCATCACCGGGTGCCATCTTGGCGCGGTAGCCATAGCGCACCCCGTCATAGCGGGCGAGGTTCGATGACGCCTCAGCAGGTGCGATGACGTAATAGGTGGGGAGCGCGTATTTCGTATGCGGCAAGCTGATGTCGCGGATCACGGCACCCGCATCGGCCAGCATCTCGCGGCCCCGCGCCCAGAGCGCTTCGATCGCGTCAGGCATCCCATCCATGCGGTATTCGCGCGGAATGCCGATGACGCGGCCGCGGATATCGCCTGTCAGCATCGCCTCGAAATCGGGCACGGGCAGATCGGCGCTGGTCGAATCCTTGGGGTCGTGGCCCATCATGGCCGCCCCCATGATCGCCGCGTCGCGCACGGTCTTTGTCATCGGCCCGGCTTGGTCGAGCGACGAGGCGAAGGCCACGATCCCCCAGCGCGAGCAGCGCCCATAGGTCGGCTTCAGCCCCACCGTTCCGGTAAAGGCCGCGGGCTGGCGGATCGAGCCGCCGGTGTCGGTGCCGGTGGCAGCAAGGCAGAGATCGGCTGCCACGGCAGCGGCAGAGCCGCCTGACGAGCCGCCGGGGGTCAGCGCGGCATCCGAATTGCCCGCGCGCCACGGGTTCACGGCATTGCCATAAACGCTGGTTTCGTTGCTGGAGCCCATGGCGAACTCATCCATGTTCAGCTTGCCCAGCATGACCGCGCCCGCATCGCGCAGCTGGCCTGAGACGGTCGATTCGTATTCCGGGCGGAACCCTTCGAGAATTCTCGAGGCAGCCTGTGAGGCGACACCTTCGGTGCAAAAGAGATCCTTGATGCCGACTGGAATGCCGCACATGTCGGGCGCGTCACCCGCCTTGATGCGTGCATCGGCGGCAGCCGCGCGCGCGCGGGCGATCTCGGGGGTCTTGTGGGCAAAGGCACCCAGCGCATCTGCGGCGTCGATCGCGGCCAGGCAAGCCTCGGTCAGCGCAACGCTGGTGGTTTCGCCCCGGCGCAGCGCGTCGCGGGCCTCACTGATGGTGAGTTTGGTTAGATCGGACATGGTCACTCCACCACCTTGGGAACGGCGAAAAAGCCCTCGCGCGCATCGGGGGCATTGGCCAGCACGCGGGCCTGTTGGTTGCCGTCGCTCACCACATCCGTGCGCCGTGGCAGGCGCATGGGCGTGACACTGACCATCGGTTCCACATCGCTGACATCGAGTTCCTGAAGTTGTTCGATGAAGCCGAGGATGGCGTTGAATTCATCCGCAAGCGCGGGCAGATCGGCCTCTTCCACGCGGATGCGGGCGAGTTTGGCGACCTTGGCGGCTGTGGCGCGGTCGATGGACATTTTGTGAGCCTCCTCGACGGGAACAAGGCGCGGTTTAGCGGCGTGATGCGCGGCCCGCAAGCCGATCCGCTCTTTCCCGGGCTTGGGGCCGGGGGTATCGTTGCACCGAGCTGATGTCCAATGGAGTACAAGCGATGAAATATACATGGTTGGGTCACGCCAGCGTGCGGCTGGAGATCGGCGATCAAGTGCTGTTGATCGATCCTTGGGAAGCAGGCAACCCGATGTTTCCCCAAGCCCAGCGCGACGCGATGTTCGCGGATGCGACGGCGATCTTGATCACGCATGGGCATTTCGACCACATCGCCGGCTTGGGGGATTTGGCGCGAGAGCTGAACCTGCCGGTATATGGCATGGTCGAGTTGATGAGTTGGATCGCCAGCACCGAGGCGGGCGTGGCCACCACCGGCTTCAACAAGGGCGGCACGGTCCGCTTGGGCGATGTGGCCGTCACCATGGTGCATGCGGTCCATTCATCCTCGGTCGGGCGCGACGGGCCGCCGATCTACGCAGGTGAACCTGCGGGCTACATGATCGAGGGCGAGGGGCGGACCGTCTATGTCTCGGGCGATACCGATGTCATGGCCGACATGAAGGTCTGGGATGATCTGCACAGCCCCGATGTCGGCATCTTGTGTGCGGGTGGTCACTACACAATGGATATGAAGCGCGCGGCTTATGCTGCGACAAAACTGTTCCGCTTCAAGACGGTGATCCCCTATCACTACAAGACCTTCCCGCTGCTCGAGCAATCGGCCGATGTGCTGAAGGCGGCGGTGATGCCGGGGGTGCGCGTGTTCGATCCCGATCCGGGGCTCACGATCGAGCTTTGATGGCAGAAAAGAAAAGGCCGCGCGGGTTGCCCAGCGCGGCCTTTTTCCGTCAAGGATGGCAGATTACTTGATCTTGCCTTCCTTGTATTCGACATGCTTGCGCACGACCGGGTCGTATTTACGAACGGTCATCTTCTCGGTCATCGTGCGCGCATTCTTTTTGGTCACGTAGAAGTGGCCTGTCCCGGCGGACGAGTTGAGGCGGATCTTGATGGTCGTCGGCTTCGCCATGGGTCGGGCTCCTGCGGTCAATACGGGGCGCGGGCATGTGCCTGCGCGAAAACTCTCTTTGAGACTGCGCCTTTTACTTGGCCGCAGGCGCGAGTCAACACCCCAATTCGGTGAATGCGCGCAGAGCGGGCTGCGCTGGCCCCCAAATAAAAAGGGCCGGGGTGACCCCGGCCCTCAGGTTATGCGCCGAAGTGGCGTTTATTCTTGTTGTTGTCCCATGAACATCAGCAAGAACTGGAACATGTTCAGGAAGGAGATGTAGAGGCTCAGCGCGCCATCAATGGCGGCCTTGTCCAGCCATTCCTGATCACCATGAACCGCATGCGCGATGTAGGTGGTCTTGATCTCTTGCGTGTAGAAAGCGGTGAGGCCGGCGAAGATCAGCACGCCCAGCGCCGAGATCGCGAACATCATCGCAGGCGACTGCAAGAAGATGTTGATGATCATCGCCACGATCAGGCCGATCACGCCCATGATCAAGAAGCTGCCCATACCCGACAAGCTGCGCTTGGTCGTGTAACCCCAAAGGCTGAGGCTGGCGAAGGCGATTGCCGTCACGAGGAAGGTCTGCACGATCGAGAAAGAGGTGAAGACCAAGAAGATCGAGCTCATCGACACGCCCATCAGGGCTGCGAAGGCGAAAAAGCCCAAGCTGACCGCAGAGGCCGACCCACGGCGCATCAGCGCGCCCCAGCCGAACAGGATAAAGGCCAGCGGTGCGAACATCACGACCCAGCGCAGCGGGGTTGCATAAAGCGCCTCGCCCAAGCCGGTCAGATATTGACCATCGCGCAGCGCCATTGTCGCGCCGGTCGGATCGTTGGTGACGGCCAGGTCGGCGATTGCCCATGCGGCCGCCGCGGTGATCAGCATGCCACCGGACATGGTGGCGTAGACCTTGTTCATATGGGCGCGCAGGCCCGCGTCGATCTGGGCTGCGTCGGTGGCGGATACGCCGGCCCGGATCGTCTGATAGTCAGCCATGTATTCCTCCTAAAAAAAATCAAGCGGTGGAGCCGTCGCGTGCATTCCGCGCGGCCCCGGACCTTGGTGTGAATATTGGCGAGTTGTTTGCCTATTTCAAGCAATCGGGTGGATAGTCGGGGCGCAAGCAGTGATAGTTTTTCCCTATCGCATTTACTTGAGCGGCCATTATCCGGCCCTTTTGACGCGTCTGGGCGCGCTGACGGTGGATCAAGCGGCCAATAGCCGCGCCTCTGCGCCACGGATGCAGCGCCGTGCAGTGGGGCCGAACCGGCCAAGATCGCCTCGGAATTCGGGGCAATGCGCAAAAAGATCCGCGCGGCCTGCATCGCTGAGCGCCTTGAGCCCCTCGGCCCCGAGATGAAGGCTCTCGACCGGCGCGCCCTCGGCATAGACGACCTGATGGCGGTCAAAGAGCATGTGGATATAGACCACAGCGGTTTGCTGCGCGACGCGGAAATCATCGCCGTTGATCATGTGGCGCGCGGCGACCAGCACCTCTTCCTCGCCACACAAAAGCTGGGCGCGATAGCCTTGGACCAAGACCCGGTGTTGCGGCGAGAGCAAAAATGGCCGGCGCGCCCCCAGAATACCGCCCTCCGCGACCCGGATCGGGGCGTTGCGCCCCTTGCCCGCGCCCATGCGGCCCCCGATCCAGCGGATCGGCTGCGCGCCCTCATCGCGGGTGATCACGAGGTCACCGATGCGCAGGCTTTCGATGGGGCGTTCGCCGTTGGGCGTCAGGATCATGGTGCCGGGGGTGAAACAGATCACATCTTCGATCTCGGAAAAGGTCAGGATCGACCCATCGAGCAAGGTGACCGAACCGGCCAGATCGCCCGGCGTGGTGCTTGTAAAGCTGACCGCGCCTGCGTTCAGCCCGCCCAGATCCAGCACATCGCCCGCGCCCTCGAACCCTTCGCCGCCGATGATGGTGATTGCCGCGCTGCCGGTTTCGGCCAGATCGGTCAGAATGAACAGGTCGTCGCCATCGCCACCGGTGACGACATCGCCTTGTGCTGCGAACAGCGTGTCATTGCCTGCGCCGCCCGATAGTGTATCGGCGCCGGTGCCGCCGTGCAGTTCGTCATTTCCCGCATCGCCCGAAAGCAGGTCATTGCCCGCCTCGCCGAAAAGCACATCGTCGCCATCACCGCCCGAGAGCGTGTCATCGCCGGTTTCCGCGGGCAGGGCGGTAAAGCTGACGTCGCCGATCCAAATCGCTTGCGTGCCGGTCAAGCCATTGCTGTAGTCCACTTCGATCCGCGTCACCGGCCCCGAGATCTGCACCAGAACCGAGCCGTTCAGCGCCGCGGGGCTGGTCGCGATATTGGCCGCTGTCAGGGTCGGTGCAATCCCCGTGGTGGGCGGATTGGCCCCGTAGGTCAGCGTGACGGATACGGCGTTGCCATCGGCATCGAAGGCGCGCACCGTGACGATGTCGCGGTGATTGCCGCTGCCCCAGTCGAAATCGTTGATCCGAAAGGCGACATCGCTCACCTCGCCCGACCAAGCCGGTGCGTTCGCGGTGAAATCGAGTGTCATGCGCGCCGTTGCAGCGTCGCCATTGCCGAACATGTAAAGCGCCGAGGTGTTGCCGAAGCTTTCGCCGGGGCCGACATAAACGCTGTCGGTGCTTTCGATCTGAAAGAGCGGATTGTTGTTGCCGAGGTTCGTAAAGGTCACATTCGCATCGATCGGGCCATCGCTCAGCGTGATGCCGCCCTCGATGTTCTGTTCATCGCTTTGGACCGTGTCCCAGCGCAGCATCCCGTTGGTCTGCGCAACAGCGGCTGCGCCCGTGTCGCCCCAGATCGTGTCGTCGCCCGCGCCGCCCTGTATGTCGTCCGCGCCGCCATCGCCAAAGACCAGATCGTCACCGCCGCCCGCCGCGATGGTGTCGTCGCCATCGAAACCGCGCAGCGTATCGGCACCTGCCGTCGGGCCATCGCCGCCACGATCAGTGAAACCTGCGTCGATCACATCATCGCCATCGCCCCCCTCGACGGTATTGTCGGATGGCTCCCATGACGGGCTGGAGATCGTCGCCGCCGAGGTCAGCGTGCTGACTGGGCCGAAGCTGGGAACGAAATAGACATTGCCGTTCGTGGCTAGGTGGTAGCTGCCCGGCTCGTTGGCGTTGTTGAAGGTCTGGCCATTCCATGTCCCCGTCCATGACCACGATCCCGACCCGAGGATCGTGTCGGTCGTGAACGTGATCAGCGCACCCGAGATGACATCGCCATCATCGAGCGCGCCGTTCGATCCCAAGCTGACAAGATATCCGTCGGGCATCGCATGTCGCGCGTTCTGCGCGCCTCCGTAGGGGCCGGGGCCATCACCGCCGGGAGTGGCGGCGCGGGCCGGATCGGCCTTTTGAACGGATTGTTTCTGGATTGGGAACAAGGCAGGACTGCGGGCGAGCCGTGCCGCTGGCGAGACGATTTTTAGACGAATTTGTCTTAATTGCCGTGAATTATGGCGGCTCTTTGGCAAAATGCCCGGTTTGCGGCGGCATTAAGGCCTAGATCGTCACTACGACCTTGCCGGTGCTTTTCCGATCTCGCAACAATGCAAGCGCCTCGGCGGCCTTTTCCAATGGGAAGGTGGCGCTGACATGGGGTGTGATGCGGCCCGCGCTGTAAAGCGCCATGAGGGCGGTCAGGCTGGCGTTCAGAACCTCGGGGGCGAAACGCAGGTAACCGCCCCAGTAGAAACCCATAACGCTGATATTCTTGACCAAGAGAAGATTGGCTGGGATTTGCGGAACCACGCCGCTGGCGAACCCGATGCTCAGGATACGCCCCTCGGGGCGAGTGGCGCGCAGCGCCGCGTCGAAATCGGCACCGCCGACCGCGTCATAGACCACATCGACACCGCCCAAGGCCTTGAGCCGCGCGGCCAAATCGCCATCGTGGCTGTCGATCAGATGATGCGCACCGGCTGCTTGGGCCACGGCCAGTCGCTCGATGCCGCGTGCAACCGCGATCACCTCGGCCCCAATCGTCGCACCCAAGGCAACGGCACTCAACCCGACACCGCCCGCCGCACCGAGCACGACAAGTCGTTCACCCGGTTGCAACATCGCCTTACGCGTGAGCGCCAGATGCGATGTGCCATAGGCGACCAAGAACCCCGCCGCTTGAACAAAGGGCATGTCGTCGGGGATTTCCACCGCACGCGCCGCATCGAAGACACCGTGGTCCGCCAACCCGCCTTGGCCCGCGAAGATCGCCACACGCGCACCGATTGCGGGCGTGCTGACCCCCGGCCCATGTCCCATGACGGTGCCGGCCAGTTCCATCCCCATGGTGAAAGGAAGCGGGGGCGTGTCTTGATACTTGCCTTCACACATCAGCAGATCGGCGAAGTTCAACCCGCAGGCGGCGATCTTGACCAAGATCTGGCCCGGCCCTGGCGCTGGTTGTGCGATCTCGGCCAAGCCGGGCGGGGTGGTGTGATCATTCAACCGAAAAGCGCGCATCTTTGAGCCTCCTGTCAAGGTGCGCGCAGCCTAAAGGCCCATCGCAAGGCCCGCCAGCCCGAGATCGCGGGACGGACGGCTGATATTGGCGATGTCAATCACTGCCCCTGAGGGTGAATAGTTGCGCGACAACTCTCCAAAGGATTGATCTGACGCAACGTCGCTCTAGGTATCATATGGCGTCATTTAATGGCGTGTCCCGAGGTTTGCGAAGTTTTGGATCGGTGCATCGGGGTTTGGTTTGGCAACAATAAGGAGTGGGGCGTGAAACACCCGGTCGATGTCCATGTCGGAAAAAGGGTCCGACATCGCCGCTGGATGGTCGGAATGACCCAGCAGCAGCTTGCCGAGAAAGTCGGTATCAAGTTTCAGCAAATACAGAAGTACGAGACCGGCATGAACCGTGTCAGCGCCTCCCGACTTTACGACATCGCGCAGGCTTTGTCCGTACCGGCGGCCTATTTCTTCGAAGGTGTCGATGGGGCCGATACCGGGCAAACGACCGATGCGGCGGCCGAGGGGCTTCCGGGTGATATCCTTGCCGACAAGGAAGCGCTCGAGTTGATCCGCTCCTACTATGCGATCCCCGAAAATCAGCGGCGGCGGCTTTTCGAGCTGGCGCGCGTTTTGTCCGACGCAGCCGCCTGAGGGCGACTGTGGCTTGACCCCGTGCAGGGGATCGTGTCCCTTCCGGCCCGCGTCCAGACCCGCAGCCGCCGGAGGCCAAAATGACCGATCCCCTCACAGGGCAACATGATGCGACGGCGCGCGCCGATCACGATGCAGCGCGCCTGATTGCAACCGCCCATGCGATGGCCGATGCGGCGCGCGCGGCGATCTTGCCCTATTTCCGTAATCCCGCGCTACGCACGGATGACAAGGGCGTTGGACGCTTCGATCCGGTGACCCAAGCCGACCGCGCCGCCGAGGCGGCGATGCGAACCGTTCTGGCCCAGCACCGCCCCGATGACGCGATTTTGGGCGAGGAAGAGGCCGCCCAACCCGGCACCAGCGGGCTGACATGGGTCATCGACCCGATCGACGGCACGCGGGCCTTCATCTCGGGTACGGCAAGCTGGGGTGTGCTGATCGCGTTGTGCGATGCCGATGGGCCGATCTACGGCTTGATCGACCAACCCTATATCGGCGAGCGCTTCGAGGGTGGTTTCGGTCGTGCGCTTGTCACAGGCCCGATGGGCACCGCCACTTTGGCGGCGCGCGCCACCGCCGATCTGGCCGATGCGACGCTTTTCACCACTTTCCCCGAGGTCGGCACCGCGGCCGAGCGTGCGGGCTTCGACGCCGTGCGCGACCGCGTGCGGCTGACGCGTTACGGTATGGATTGCTACGCCTATGCGTTGGTCGCGGCGGGGCAGGTCGATCTGGTGATCGAGGCGGGCTTGGCCAGCTATGACATCGCAGCCCCGATCGCTGTGATCACTGCGGCGGGGGGCATCGTCACCGATTGGCAAGGCGGCCCGGTGCATCACGGCGGCCGCGCCTTGGCCGCCGCCAACCCCGCCATCCATGCCGCGGCCCTTGCGATCTTGCGCGATATCCCCTGACTGCGCGCGCGGCGCGCGGCGCGCGCATGCGACGCGCCGTTTCAATGCTATGGCGCCACAGTCCCTGCGCGCTCGGCAATGGATTGCCGATGCGCTGTAAATCGGCTGGTTTCGTTTTTCAGACCAAAGGCCCCGCAAACCCAAGCCATAAGCGGGAATGATTGCCAAATTGCGATCTATCCCTCGGTTTATCAACATGGACCCTCCCGGGGGTCGGTCAGGCCGGATGACGGCACCCTTGCGGTTTGCCCCTGACAGGCGCATTTTGGTGAAAACAACACCGAGCAGCCCAAAAAGGCACAATATGATGATCCGTATCCTTGGTATCTTGACCATCGTGGCCCTTGCGGCCTGTTCGACCGCACCGGGAACAGAGCGCGTTTCTGCCGGCGGCACCCTCGATATCGCCTCGGCCGGAACACAGCTTTCCGTCCAGCGCGGGCAGGGCGGGATCATTCGCCCCCTCAGCCATTCGCCCGCGCTACAAGCCGCCGCACAAGGGCATGCCGATGATCTGAACCGCACGGGTGCGCTGACCCACCAAGGCAGCGATGGTGCGGCCTTGAACGACAGGTTGCGCCGTGCGGGCTACACCGCATGCGCCGCGGTCGAGAATATCGCCAATGGCACGGGCGACATTCGATCCACCATCGCGCAATGGATGGGCAGCCCCGATCATCGTGCCAATATTCTCAACCCGCAGGTGACGCAATTCGGCTTTGCCGATAGCGGCACCTATTGGGTGCTGGTGATGGCGCGGCCCTGTTGAACCGCGCATGAAAAAAGCCCCGGCGATGACACCGGGGCTTTTCCTTGTGATTGCTTGCGCGCTCAGTTCTTGGCGCGGTCGACCATCTTGCCGGCCGAGATCCAGGGCATCATCGCGCGCAGCTTTTCGCCGGTCGCCTCGATCTGGTGCTCGTCATTGATCCGGCGGGTCGCCTTGAACATCGGCTGGCCCACGGCGTTCTCTTGCATGAAATCACGCACGAACTTGCCGGTCTGGATGTCGGTCAAAACCGCCTTCATCCGTGCCTTGGTCTCGTCATAGGGCAAAATGCGCGGACCCGAGACATACTCGCCGTATTCGGCGGTGTTCGAGATCGAATAGTTCATGTTCGCGATGCCGCCTTCATAGATCAGGTCGACGATCAGCTTCACCTCGTGCAAGCACTCGAAATAGGCCATCTCGGGCTCGTAGCCCGCTTCGACCAGCGTCTCGAAGCCCATGCGGATCAACTCGACCAGGCCGCCGCAAAGCACCGCTTGCTCGCCGAACAGGTCGGTTTCGCATTCCTCGCGGAAGTTCGTCTCGATGATGCCCGAGCGCCCGCCACCGATGGCCGAGCAATAGGACAGGCCGATTTCCAGCGCGCGGCCCGAGGCGTCGTTATGCACGGCCACAAGGCAAGGCACGCCGCCACCCTTGGTGTATTCGCCGCGCACGGTGTGGCCGGGGCCTTTGGGCGCCATCATGATGACATCGACGCCGGGCTTGGGTTCGATCAGGCCGAAATGTACGTTCAGGCCGTGGGCAAATGCGATTGCCGCACCTTCGCGCAGGTTGTCATGGACGTATTTCTTGTAGGTTTCGGCCTGCAATTCGTCGGGCATGGTGAACATGATCAGGTCGCACCAAGCCGCCGCTTCAGCGATGCCCATGACCTTGAGGCCCTCGCCTTCGGCCTTCTTCGCGCTGGGCGAGCCGGGGCGAAGCGCCACGACGACATTCTTGGCGCCGCTATCGCGCAGGTTCAGCGCATGGGCATGGCCTTGGCTGCCATAGCCAAGGATGGCGACCTTCTTGTCCTTGATCAGGTTCACATCGCAATCGCGATCATAATAAACGCGCATCTGTCTCTCTCCTCGGATGGCGGGAATCGGTTCCGGCGCAACATGCCTTGGTGCAGGCGCGTCCGCTGCAAGAAAATTTGCAATTGGAGCGGATATGTGTAGAAATTCATGCTCCTTTTATCCTGATACGTGAAATATCATGCTTGATGATGCGGACCGCCGCCTTTTGCGCCATCTTCAGGCCGATCCGGCCCAATCGATGACACAGCTTGCCCAAGCGGTTGGTGTGCCGCTGGCCACCTGCTACAAGCGGCTCGACCGGCTGCAGGCCCAAGGCGTGCTGCGCGGCCAACATGTGGCCATCGATTGGGCGGCCCTTGGCTATGCGGTCGAGGTCAGCTTGCGCATCACGCTCGACAAGACCGATCCGCGCGCCTTCGACGCCTTTCTGGCCGCTGCCCGCGAGGTGCCCGAGGTGACCGAGATCCAGACCTTTCTGGGCCGTGTCGATGTGCGCTTGGCCGTGATCGCGCGCAGCATGTCCCACTACCAGCGTATCTATCGCGAGCGTATTCTGGGCCTGCCCCATATCGCCGATATCGAGGCGCTGATGCATGTGGCCACGATCAAGAACCAGCAAACGGTGCCGCTGTGATCGATCTTGATCCGACAGACCGGGCCATTCTGCGCGCGCTTCAGGGTGACGCCACCCTCAAGGCCAGCACCATCGGCCGCCGCCTGGGCCTAAGCCAGCCCGCCACTTGGCGGCGGATCAAGCGCATGGGTGATGCCGGCGTGATCGGCGCGCGTAAACTCGACCTGGACCTCGAGGCGCTGGGCTTTGGCGTGACCGTGTTTCTCGGCGTGAAGCTGGGCCTCAAGGGGCGTGCCAGCCTCGAGGATTTCGAGCGCGCCGTCGCCGCTATCCCCGAAGTGCAGACGGTCGAACATGTGCTGGGGCTTTACGATTACCGCCTGCGCGTCGTCGCCCGCGACCTGCCCGATTTCGAGCGCGTGTTGCGCCGGCGGATCATGACTTTGCCCGGTATCGGCGGGGTCGAGGCCAATGTGCTTTTGTCCGAGGAACGCCGCCCCGGCCCGCTTGGCTGACGCATATCGGAAACACCGCGCCCTGATCCGCACCTTCGCCGCGGGGTGAAAGTCGTTTCACGCCGAATTCGCGCTTGGTTCACCCGCGCCTTGGGGCTAACCGAAACCTGCAACCGGAGGATGCGCAAATGAACGCCTTGCTCGATACCGTCGATCCCGATGGGCTTTTGGAATATTCCGTGGTCTTCACCGACCGCTCGCTCAACCATATGTCGGGCGCCTTCCAAGGCGTGATGCGCGATATCTCTGCCATGCTGAAAGAGGTCTATGGCGCCGCTCATGTCGCGGTCATCCCCGGCGGTGGCACCTTCGCGATGGAGGCGGTCGCACGCCAATTCGCGGGCGACCAAGATGTGCTGGTGGTGCGCAACGGCTGGTTCTCTTTCCGCTGGTCGCAGATCCTCGACGCGGCAAAGATCGCGCGCGCGGTCACGGTGATCAAGGCGCGGCCCACCGGCAACAGCCCGCAATCGCCCTATGCCCCCCCGCCCATCGAAGAAGTCACGGCCCAGATCCGCGCAACCCGCCCCGGTATCGTCTTTGCCCCCCATGTCGAAACCTCGGCCGGCATCATCTTGCCCGACAGCTACATCACGGCCTTGGCCGAAGCCGCCCATGAGGTCGACGCCCTCTTGGTGCTCGATTGCATCGCCTCGGGCACGATCTGGGTCGATATGGCCAAAACCGGCGTCGATGTGCTGATCTCGGCGCCGCAAAAGGGCTGGTCGGCCCAGCCCTGCGCGGGCCTCGTGATGATGTCTGACCGCGCCCGCGCCCGGATGGAGGAAACCCAATCCTCCAGCTTCGCTGCCGATCTCAAGGGCTGGGCCGGCATCATGGCCACCTATGAGGCGGGCGGTCACGCTTATCACGCCACCATGCCCACCGATGCGCTGCGGGTGTTTCGCGACACGATGCTTGAGACCCGCGATTATGGCTTCGACAAGCTGAAAGCGGCGCAATGGGCGCTCGGCAATGGCGTGCGCGCGATGCTGGCCGAAAAAGGCATCCGCTCGGTCGCGGCCGAGGGGTTCGGTGCGCCCGGTGTCGTCGTCAGCTATACCGATGACCCGACGATCAAATCCGGCGCGAAATTCGCGGCGCTTGGCATCCAGATCGCCGCGGGCGTTCCCCTGCGCGTGGATGAACCCGACAGCTTCATGACTTTCCGCATCGGGCTGTTCGGACTGGACAAGCTCTATGATGTCCCCGCAGCCCTGGCGCGCCTGCAAGACGGGATCGACCGCGTCTTTCCCTGAGCGACAACGCCCATCTTTGCTTCAAAAATACTCCGGGGGTCTGGGGGCAGAGCCCCCGGCCCGGCCGTTCGTGCGGGCCAAAGCCTTGGGCCTTGCCCTTTACCCCTTGGCACCGAGCCCCGCACGCATCATCACGCGGCGCACGGGTGCGACCGAATAGATCGCGTTCAGCGCCCTCAGCCGCAGATCGCGCAACCCCTGCGCCTCGGCCATCGACGCCCGGTTGAGCGCATCAACCCCGGTCACCCGCGCCACGATCTCGGCATGGCGCGCGCGTTCGTAGCGCGCCAGAACCTCGGGTCGTCCCGGATCGTCGCGATGACCCTCGGCCAGATCCAACAGCACGCGCAGATCGGCCAAGCTCATGTTCAGCCCCTGCGCACCGATCGGCGGCACGACATGGGCGGCCTCGGCCACCAGCGCCACGCGCTCGGCCACCATGCGCTCGGCGATCTGGCTGATGATCGGCCAGACCGTGCGCCGCGAGGCGAGTTTCAGCGGCCCGAACAGATGGGCAGAGCGCGCGGTCATCTCGGCCTCGAAATCGGCCTCGGGAAGGGCGGCAAGGCGCGTCGCCTCGGGCCCACGCTCCATCCAGACGACGGCAGAGCAAGGCCGCCCATCGCGGTCAGGCAAGGGCACCAACGTAAAGGGACCACCCGAGCGGTGGATCTCGGTCGAAACATTGTCATGCGGCAGATCATGGGTGATCGCGAAAGCCAAAGCCTTTTGGCCATAGCGCAGCCTGCGCGCAGCAATCCCCGCAGCCTCGCGCACGACGCTGTCGCGCCCATCCGCGCCGATGACCAGCTTTGCCGCGATCCGGCTGCCATCGCTCAAGATCACCCTTGCCTCGGCGTCCCGTGTCAAAAGCTGCTTGGTCCCGACACCCGGACGAAAATCGACATTCGGCAATGTCGCCAGATGCGCCACCATCTCGCGGCGGAGCAGCCAATTGGGCAGGTTCCAGCCAAAGGGCAGATCCGAGATGTCGGCGGCATTGAAATCATGAGCGACGCGGGCTTCTGCCTCCGGTCCGCCCGCATCCACGATGCGCATGACCTGAAGTGGTGTCGCATGGGGGCCAAGTCGTGTCCAAAGCCCCAGCCGCTCCAGAAAATCGCGCGAGGGCTGCAAGAAAGCCGTGGTCCGCAGATCTGACCCTTCGGCGCCTGCATCGGTGATGGGCGGCGATGGATCGGCGCAAATGACCGAAAACCCGGCCACGCCAAAGGCCGTGGCCGCAGTAAGCCCGGCGACACCGCCGCCGGAGATGAAGACATCTGTCTGGGTCAACATGTTCATGCAGCAGACCTAGGGCGCGACAGGGGGCAGGGCGACGCGACAGGCTGTCCCAATCACCGGCGACCCTGATTTTTCGTGCGCAAAATCAGGCATACGAAAATTCGTGCGAAGTTTCGGCATGTCACACCAGCGCTTGCAAGAAGCCGGTCAGATCGGTGGTATGATGTTCGATGAATTCCGCAGGTTCGGCCGCGGGTGCGACATGCACGGTGCGCATGCCCATCTCGTGGGGGACGCGCAGGTTGCGTGGGTCATCCTCGAACATCGCCGCGCGTGTCGGGCTCAACCCGTCGAGGCCAAAGACCGTCTCGAACGCCGCGCGATCGGGTTTGGGTACAAGCTGCGCATGCTCCACCCCGTAGATCGCATCGAACAGCCCCGACAGCCCGCGATGGGCGATCACGCGTTGCGCATAGGGTTTGGTCCCGTTGGTATAGATGATGCGCCGGCCCGGCAGGGCGGCGATCGCGCGTGCAAGGCCCGGGTCGGGCGCGATGACCGAGAAATCGATCTCGTGCACTTGTGCCAGATAAGCGTCGGTGTCGATGGCGTGATGGCGCATCAGCCCGGCCAGCGTGGTGCCGTATTCGCGCCAATAGCTGTGGCGCAATGCCTCTGCCGCCGCGCGCTCGACCCCCGCCACCTTCATCACCCAATCGGTCATGCGGATGTTGATCTGATCGAAAAGTGCCGTCTCGGGCGGATAAAGCGTATTGTCGAGATCAAAGACCCAAGTCTCGACACGGGAAAAACGGTGTTTGGCCATGGCACAAGCCCTAGGGCTGCGCGCGATGCTACGCAAGTCTGGACAGGGGCGGCTCTGCCGCCTAGCTTTGCGCGGCATTTGATAGGATACCGTTGCACCATGGCTTCGAAGATGATCCCCGATCCGCACAAGGATGCCCATGCCCTGATCCTCGATGCGATCGATCAGGGGATTTATCGGCCGGGCGACCGGTTGGTGGAGTCCGAACTTGCCGACCGCTTCGGCGTGAGCCGAACGCCGATCCGCGAGGCGCTGCAACGCCTCGAGACGCAGCGCCTACTGACCCGCGATGGGCGATCGCTGATCGTGGCCTCGCTCGATCACGCGCAAATGGCCGAACTTTACGCCGTGCGCCAAGAGTTGGAGGCGCTTGCTGCAAAGCTTGCAGCCCAGCATGCCGCGATGGAAGAGATCCAGGTGTTGCGCGAAATGGTCGATGCCGACCGCGCGCTCTTGGGTGATCCGCAGGCTTTGGCGCGCGCCAATCGCCGGTTTCACTACCAGATCCATCTGGCTAGCCATAACCGCTACCTCGTGCAGCAGCTTGATCTCGTCTATCGCTCGATGGCCTTGATGGCGCGGACCTCGCTCGCGGCGAAGGGCCGGGGCGAAAAGGCGCTGGCCGAGCATTCAGAGATCGTCGAGGCGATTGCCGCGCGCGATGGGGAGCGTGCAGCGCGTGCCTTGCGCGACCATCTTTCCATCGCCTTCGTTGTCCGCCTCAAGGAGGAGGCGCAGAAGTCGTCTGGCTAAACGGCTGCTCTGCCGCCGCTTCGGGCAGCGCACCGAATTGACCATGCCGCGTTTTGGCCCAGTCGAAGGGGCGGCGCAGGATTTCCAGCGCCGCGCGCCAGGCCGAGATCGTCCCGAGCAGGAAGTATAACTCGGACAGCAAAACATATGGTCGCAAATGGCGCAGATGCGCTGCGCGCGTGGCATAGATCGCCAAGGCAACGGACAAGACCACGCTTGCCACGAAAATCGTCGCCAGAATGCCGTAGCCGAACGGGCTGACCAAAAGATCGAGCGGATGGGCATAGCCGAATGGTTTGATCATCAATGACCACAAAAGCGGCGCGATCAAAAAGCCCGCGACGGCAAACAGGATCTGCACCTGCAGCGCCAGAAAACGCCACAGCCCGAGCGCGCGTATCAACGCAAAAGGTGCGCGCATGGCCACAGCCCATGTCAGCAGGTAACCCTTTTGCCAGCGCGCGCGTTGGCGCACCCAAGGCAAGATAGCGGCGTTCGCTTCCTCGAAGGTGGTGGTGTCGATGATTTCGACCCGGTAGCCATTGCGCGCAAGTCTTATACCTAGCTCGGCATCTTCGGTGACGTTATGGGCATCCCAGCCGCCGACCGCTTCCAGCGCGGCACGGCGCAGAAATTGAGTCGTTCCACCCAAGGGCACGACAAGGCCCAGCCGCTGAACGCCGGGCAACAGAACCCGGAACCAGATCGCGTATTCGATCGCGAAAAGCCGCGACAACAGGTTGAAGCGCGCGTTGAAATAATCGAGCTGTCCTTGCAGGCAGGCGGTGTCAGGCCCCAAGGCGGCAAAGCGCTGCGCCACGCGCAACAGTTGATCGCTTTCCGGCCGATCCTCGGCGTCATAGACACCGATGATCTCGCCGCGGGCGAAATTCAGTGCGAAATTCAGCGCGCGCGGCTTGGTGCGCGGCTCGCCCTTCGGCACGGTAATGATCCGCGCCCATCCCGGCAGCGTCGTCGCCGAAAGCGCCGACCGGGTCATTGCATCGCCCTCTTCGATGATCAGCAGCACGTCCAGCCGTTCGGGCGGGTAGTCAAGATCGCACAGGGCGCGCATCAACGTGGTGGCGATCTCACGCTCTTCAAAAAGCGGCACGAGGATCGAAATGATGGGTAGTGGCCGGGGCGCGGCGATGGGGTCATCTTTTGGCGGGGACGCATGCCGCTTCATCCGATCGGCTCGCACGGTCACGGCGAAGGCGACGATCTTCAACGCCATATTCGCCACGAAAATGAAAACCGCAGTAAGAAAGGCGGCAATCATCATCGGCACGGGAAACAGCACACTCAGCCCCGCAAGCGTCAAAATGGTCAACAGCGCGCCGCGCCCGGCGATCTCGGCGCGCCAATTGCGGCAACTGCTTGCTTGCGGTGCCTGACCCTCGGCCAGACGGGCGAGCATTTCGCCGTAAAGCGCGATCTGCGCGGCGATGATCTGTGTCCTTGGCGCGAGGAGAAAGACAGCCTGTAGCCCCTTGGGTAGCCGTAGCGCCGCCCTGACATCATCGGTGCGGTCGGGCCGCCCAGTGGCGATGATCACCGTGGTTCCGACGCGGTGCAGCGGGACCGCTTCAAAGCTCAGGGCCACATCGGCCCGAAGATAGCGCGCAAGGATTGGGTCGGGCGTGCCATGCCACCAATCGCTAACGCCGAGGCCATGGAACTCGGCCAAGGCGGGCAGCATCTCGGCCTCGGAGACCGCGCCACGGGCCAAAAGGATCTGGCCGATCCAACCATCGGTCAGACTGGCCGCCTCGCGCGCATCGAGAATATCGCCGAGTCCAGCGGCGCCGCGCGCCAAAAGCAGCCGCTCAAGCGGGGGGTGCGTCGGCTGTGATGGTGCGCTTCGACCGACCCGGGAGCTTGCATGGATCGCCACCATCTCGGCGGCTGTTGGCCCCGGGCTTTCAGCGCGCACCGCGGCGATACGTATCTGCGCATCCGATTCGTCGCGCGATGTGATCTTGGTCAAAATGCCGCCCTCGCAATACATGCCGGGCGGCGGTCAATATGCACGCGCCGATCCCCACCCGACGACGACAGGCTGGGCCACCAAGGTTAATGTATCGTTAAGCGGTCAGGCGACATCAACCCGCTGCGCGGGCCTGAATGGCTTGGGCGAACCGCTCGAACAGGTAAAAGCTGTCTTGCGGGCCGGGGCTTGCCTCGGGGTGATACTGTACCGAAAAGACCGGCCGGTCGGCCATGCGAATCCCGCAATTCGATCCGTCGAACAGGCTCACATGGGTTTCGATCACGCCTTCGGGCAATGTCTGGCTGTCCACGGTGAAGCCGTGATTCATCGAGGTGATCTCGACCTTGCCGCTTTCCAGATCTTTGACCGGGTGGTTCGCGCCGTGATGGCCGTGGTTCATCTTGACCGTCTTGGCACCAAGCGCAAGCGCCAGCATCTGGTGGCCCAAGCAGATGCCGAAAACCGGCAGATCGGCCGCCAGAACGCCTTGGATCATCGGCACGGCATAGGCGCCGGTTGCCGCAGGGTCGCCCGGCCCGTTCGAAAGGAACACACCATCGGGCTTCTGGGCCAGAACCTCGTCTGCGGTGGTGGTGGCGGGCATGACGGTCACATCGCAACCCACGCTGGCAAGACAGCGCAGGATGTTGCGCTTGGCGCCATAATCAATGGCGACGACCTTGGGGGCGGCACCTTCGCGCTTGGTGTAACCCTCGGGCCATGCCCAGCGCTTTTCATCCCAGCGGTAGGATTGGGCGCAGCTGACCCCCTTGGCCAGATCGAGGCCGACAAGCCCCGGAAACCCGCGGGCGGCCTTGACCAGCGCCTCGATATCGAAATTGCCCGCAGGATCATGGGCAAGGGCCACATGCGGTGCGCCCTGCTGGCGGATCGCACGCGTCAGGCGCCGGGTATCGACACCGCCCATGCCGATGCGGCCCGTCTTTTCCAGCCACGATACAAGATCGCCCGTCGCGCGCCAGTTCGATGGCTCGGTCGGATCCCATTTCACGATCATCCCCTCAGCCACGGGGTCGGCGGTTTCGTCATCCTCGGGGGTGACGCCTGTGTTGCCGATATGGGGGAATGTGAAGGTCACGATCTGCCCGGCATAGGAGGGGTCGGTCATGATCTCCTGATAGCCGGTCATCGCGGTGTTGAAGCACAGCTCGGCGACACGCATTCCCTTGGCACCGAAACCCTTTCCGAAAAAAAGCGTTCCATCGGCAAGGGCGAGGCAGGCAGTGGGTTTGGCGGGCATCGGTCAGCTCCCGTGTTGCGGGTCGGCAAATTGGCGTCGGCATACGGGGCGGGCGGGGTATGGTCAAGCCGTGGACGCAAGGTGTTGTTGCCGCGGCCTGTCTGGCTTATCTAGGCGGCTTGATGTGATGGACGGGGATTGACGATGCCAATGGACCTAAGGGGACGGATCGGTGCGGGCCTCAAAGAGGCGATGCGTGAGAAAGACGCCACGCGCCTCAGCACGCTGCGGCTGATCAATGCGGCCATCAAGGACCAAGACATCGCCGCACGCGGTGATGGTCGGCCCGATGGCGTTGATGATGCCGCGGTGCTTGCGATTTTGGGCAAGATGGTCAAGCAGCGTCATGAAAGCGCGCGTGCCTACGAAGAGGGCGGGCGGTTGGAGCTTGCCGAAAAGGAACGCGCGGAAATCACCATCATCGAGGATTATCTGCCACGCCAGTTGGATGATGACGAGGTCGCGGCCGCAGTCGATGCCGCCATCACTGAAACGGGTGCGTCAGGCTTGCGCGATATGGGCCGTGTCATGGCGGCGCTGAAGGCCAAATATACCGGGCAAATGGATTTCGGCGCCGTGGGCCCGATGGTCAAAGCCCGCCTTGCCTGAGGGCGCAGCGCTAATGCGCCTTGTCGCGCAGTGCCCGCTCGAGCGTATCTTTTAACCCGACCCGTTCGGGTGGGGTCAGAAAAGCGCCCAATTCCACCTCGCGCGGCCCCCCTTGCAGCGTCAGATATTGCGGCACTGGCCCGCCTGTTGTGTGCAGTGCGATGCGCACCCAATGGGGGTTGGCCTCCCAGTCGCGCGGTGCGCGGCGCGGCTCGTGGCGTTCAAGTCGGATCAAATCATCCCAGAGCAAGATTTCTTCATAGATGTCCCGGTCGCGCCAGCTGCGTGTGAGGGCTGTCCAAATCCCCCAGATCGCGGCCAGTATGAAGGGCAAAAGCGCCCAGAACACTGCCGTGCCGAGAATCGCGAAGAGCGGCACAGTGATCAGCGCGGCGGTCGCACCGATGAACCACACGAATCCCTCCGGCGTCAGCGATTTATGCGGCGTCAGCCGCAGCCGCAGCCGGGGTAGTCCGTGCCCTTCACGGAAAAGGGCCCCGGTTGTGTCCGGGGCCCCGCTCAGATTGTCGATCAGTACCGGCATGGGCCCTGTCAGTGATGCGGTTGACGATCCCACATCTCGCGCGTCGGAAGCTCCTCGAAGGTATGCTCCGGCGGCGGGTTGGGAAGGGTCCATTCCAGCGTATCGGCATGCTCGCCCCAATAGGCGTTCTCGGTCACCTTGCGCCCTGCGAAGATCGTGTAGAACACGATCCCGATGAACAGCAGGAAGGAGGCGAAGGAGATGAACGCGCCGATCGAGCTGACATAGTTCCACAGCGCGAAAGCGTCGGGATAGTCGATGTAGCGGCGCGGCATGCCCTGACGGCCAAGGAAGTGCTGCGGGAAGAAGGTGATATTGGTGCCGATGAAGAACATCCAAAAATGCACCTTGCCCAAGAACTCCGGGTATTGGCGGCCCGACATCTTGCCGATCCAGTAGTAGATACCGGCAAAGATCCCGAAGACGGCCCCAAGGCTCATCACGTAGTGGAAATGCGCCACCACGTAGTAGGTGTCATGATAGGCGCGGTCCACGGCGGCTTGGCTCAGGATGATCCCCGTCACACCACCCAGCGTGAACAGGAAGATGAAACCGATGGCAAACAGCATGGGCGTCTCGAAGGTGATCGAACCCTGCCACATGGTGGCGATCCACGAGAAGATCTTGATGCCGGTCGGCACCGCGATCACCATGGTCGCGACCATGAAATAGGCCTGTTGGTTCAGCGTCATGCCCACCGTGTACATGTGGTGCGCCCAGACGACGAAGCCCAAACCACCGATCGCCACCAGCGCATAGACCATCGGCAGGTAGCCGAAGACCGGCTTTCTGGAGA
>NZ_CBFIIK010000038.1:0-20953 GCF_965662675.1 Roseicyclus sp.
GGTGCCGCGGCGTTTGACAGCGGCGGAGTTGCTGACCTCGGACGACAACGAGGACTGAGGCGCACAAAACTGCGAGTTCGCATGCGGGAATACTGCAGTTTCCCCAGACGTTTTCCTGCAGGAAAACGCCCCCCTACACCCGCTCGATCGCGACGGCCGTGCCCTCACCCCCGCCGATGCAGATCGCGGCCACCCCGCGTTTCAGCCCATGCCGCTCCAGCGCATTCAAAAGCGTCACCATGATCCGCGCGCCCGAGGCCCCGATGGGGTGGCCCAGTGCGCATGCGCCGCCATGCACGTTCATCCGCTCGCGCGGCACGCCCATCTCGTGCATGAAGGCCATAGGCACGACGGCGAAGGCCTCGTTCACCTCCCACAGATCGACATCGGTGACAGACCAACCCAGCTGATCCAACAGCTTGCGTGCAGCGGGAATGGGTGCGGTCGCGAACAGCCCCGGCTGTTGCGCGTGGCTGGCATGGCCCAGCACCCGCGCCCGCACCTTGAGCCCCTGCGCCACGGCGACATCAGCCCGCGCCATGACCAAGGCCGCCGCCCCATCCGAGATGGAGGAAGAATTGGCCGCCGTGACCGTGCCATCCTTGCGAAAGGCAGGCTTGAGCGTCGGGATCTTCTCGGGCCGTGCGCTGCCCGGTTGCTCATCGACCGACACCACGGCCTCGCCCATGCGGGTCGTGACCGTGACCGGCGCAACCTCGGCGGCAAAGGCACCGCTTGCGATGGCCTTGAGCGCGTTATCGAGCGAGCCAAGCGCATAATCATCTTGCGCCGCCCGCGTGAACTGGAACGCCTCGGCGCAATCCTCGGCGAAGGTGCCCATCAGGCGGCCTCGATCATAGGCATCTTCCAACCCGTCGAGGAACATGTGGTCCTGCGCCTGCGCATGCCCCATCCGCGCGCCGCCGCGCATGGCGGGCAAAAGGTAGGGAGCGTTCGACATCGATTCCATGCCGCCCGCGACGATCACATTGGCCCGGCCCAGCGCCAACGCATCGCAAGCGAACATTGCCGCTTTCATGCCCGAGCCGCACATTTTGTTCAACGTCGTGGCCGGCACCTCCTTGGGCAATCCGGCCTTGAAGCCCGCTTGCCGCGCCGGGGCCTGCCCCTGACCTGCGGGCAGGACACACCCCATCAAGAGTTCATCGACCCGGTCGGGCATAACCCCGGCATCAGCCAGCGCCGCGGCGATTGCCGTCCCGCCCAGATCAGCCGCCGTGACCCCGGCCAAGGCGCCCTGAAAGCCGCCCATCGGGGTGCGCGCCGCCCCTGCGATCACCACCTCATGCATCGCGACCTCCACTTCTGTCATGCTCACCGATTGGTAAGGATTTTGCTTTATCCCGCACCCAATATTCATGCGGAGATTATGCCATGAACATGCGTTTCGAAAGCCGCAGCATTGTCGGCATATTGAAGGTCGATGAAAACCGCATCGATGCCAGTGTCGCCATCGCCTTCAAAGACCGGTTTCGCGATCTTGTCTCGGGCAGCAGCGGGGATGTCATTCTCGACCTGTCGCAGGTCGATTTCATCGATTCCAGCGGTCTGGGTGCGATCGTGGCAGCCCGCAAATTGTTGGGCGGTGATCGCAAGTTGGAACTGGCCGGGCTGACGCCTGCGGTCGACAAGGTCATGACGCTGACCCGGATGCATACGGTGTTTCCGATCCATGCCGATGCCGAAACCGCCGCGTCAGCGCGAATCGATCCCGTGCAGGCCAACACATGAGCGCCGCCGATGGGGGCGTGGGGCCCCGCGCGCTGATCAGCCTGCATTTCCCCGCTCAAGATGCCGCGGTGCGCGGCGCCCTTCTTCGGGTCGATGCCACCTTGCGCGACGAAGGGATCGACGATGATCTGCGCGACCGCACGCAGATCGCATTGGCCGAGGCGTGCAATAACATCGTCGAACACGCCTATCCCTATGAACGCTGCGAAGACCCTGCCATCACGCTCGATATCGCCAGCGACCGGGGCGGTATCCAGATCACGCTGCGCGACAAGGGCGGGCCGATGCCAGATGGGCGCTTGCCAAGCCCTGATCTGCCTCCGCTGAACCTCGACGATCCGCTCCTTTTGCCGGAGGGTGGGTTCGGTTGGCCGATTCTGCGCAGCATGACCCGCGCGCTCAGCATCTCGCGCCGCAATGGACAAAACATCCTGCGTTTTCGTTTGCCCGCTGTCGAGATGCCCCGATCACAGGGACAAAATGCCTTGTGAATGCCCGAATCCCTCCGCAATGCCGCCGAGTTACGCGGCGATAACGGGCTTGTAGCTGCAGAGGCTTCCCTCGGCGCCGCGTATCATAGCCCCCACCCAGTGCGCGGCGTCGAGGTCTTGCAGCTACCACCCCCCTCCCCCTGATATGACTTGACGCGATGGGCATGTGCGCCCCTTGCCCTTGCCGCCGCCCCGGTTAGGTTGCAGGCCAATCGCTGCGCGAGGGAGGGACACATCATGCGCGACTTTCACCATCCTGGCCGATCGGCCGCTTTCGCCGAAAACGGCATGTGCGCCACCTCGCACCCGATCGCGGCGCAGGCCGCCGTCGATATCCTGAAAGCGGGCGGCAATGCGGTCGATGCCGCCATCGCGGGTGCCGTTCTGCTCGGCCTGTGCGAACCGGCCATGACGGGGATCGGCGGCGATTGCTTCGCGCTGATCAAACCGGCCGGAACGGAAGAGATCATCGCCGTCAACGGATCGGGCCGCGCGCCCGCCGCGCTTTCGGCCGCGGCGCTGCGCGACAAGGGTCATACCAAGATGCCCGTGTTCGGCGATCCGGCCGCCGTGACCATTCCCGGCGCGATCGACGCGTTTTGCCAGATGTCGCAAGACCACGGCAAGCTGGGGCTCGATGCCGTGCTTGCCCCCACCATCCGCTATGCCGAGGCGGGTGTGCCCGTCGCACCGCGCGCGGGCTATGACTGGGCGCATCATCACGACAACATGACGCCTGCCGCGCGGCGCTTTTATCTGATCGATGACGCCGCGCCGCGCATTGGCCAGCTGTTCCGCCACCCCCAGCAGGCCGAGGTACTGCGCCGTATCGCATCCCAAGGTCGCGCTGGTTTCTACGAGGGTGAAGTGGCCCAGGACATGGTCGCCTCGCTCCGCGCGCTGGGCGGTGTGCATACGGTTGAAGATTTCGCGAACACCCGGAGCAGCTATGGCACGCCCGTCAGCGGCAACTACAAGGGCATCGAACTGGTCGAGCATCCGCCGAACGGCCAAGGCGCGACAGCGATCTTGCTGGCCAATATCTTGGCCGAATTCGACCTTGCGTCGATGGAACCTTTCGGCACCATGCGCGCCCATATCGAGGCCGAGGCGACGAAACTGGCCTATGATGCGCGCGAGCGTTTCGTGGCCGACATGGATCACATGACGCGGCTTGCCCATATGCTCGACCCCGCCACGGCCAGGAAACTGGCGGCCCTGATCGACCCAAAGGGCTGCATCGCGAACCCCAAAGCGCTGACCGAGGAGACGCACAAGGAAACGATCTACATCACCGTGGTCGACCGCGACCGGATGGCCGTCTCGCTGATCTATTCGGTCTTCAAGGATTTCGGCTCGGGCATCGCATCGGACAAGTTCGGCATCCTGTTCCAGAACCGCGGCGCGGGCTTCACGCTGGAAGCGGGCCACCCGAACGAGGCGGCGGGCGGCAAGCGGCCGATGCACACGATTATCCCCGCGATGCTGCGCCAGAATGGGCGCGTGATCATGCCCTTCGGCGTGATGGGCGGCCAGTATCAGGCGACAGGCCATGCGCGCATGGTGACCAACATGGTCGATTACGGGCTTGGCCCGCAGGAAATGATCGACGCGCCGCGCTGTTTCAGCGAGTTCGGCGAGATGAAGGTCGAGAAAGGCTATAGCGACAAGGTGCGTCAGGAACTCAGCGATCTGGGCCATGCGGTATCCACCCCCGATGTCGGTATCGGCGGGGCGCAGGCGATCCGCATCCATCACGACCTCGGCACGCTCGAAGGGGGATCGGACCCGCGCAAAGACGGCATCGCGCTGGGGTATTGAGCGATGGCGATCACACCCGTGAAAGACATGGTGATGGCTGCGAAAGCCGTCATCACCTCGCTCTCGACCGAAGCGGCGGCAGACGAAGTCGCGGCAGGTCGTGCCGTTTTCGTCGATATCCGCGACCCGCGCGAGTTGGAGCGTGAGGGGCGTCTGCCCGGCGCGATCCATGCACCCCGCGGCATGTTGGAGTTTTGGGTCGACCCCGCCAGCCCCTATCACAAGGAGACGCTGGCAACCGACAAGCGGTTGATCCTTGTCTGTGCCGGCGCGTGGCGCTCATCGCTTGCGACCAAGACGCTGCAGGATATGGGGCTGGACAATGTCGCCGAGATGGCGGGCGGCTTTTCGGCATGGAAGGGAGAGGGTCGCCCGGTCGAATGACAGGCGGCTGCCCTCAGTTCATCTGGAATTCAAGCGGGTAGCGGCCATCACTGAATTCGCCGAACAGGTCGGGCAGATCGGGGTGATCCACGGGCTCACCGCTATCATCGGGCACAAGATTTTGCTCCGAGACATAGGCGACGTAATAAGTCTGATCGTTTTCGGCGAGCAGATGGTAAAAGGGCTGTTCTTTCGCCGGGCGCGCCTCTTCCGGGATGGCGGCATACCATTCATCGGTATTGGCGAATTCGGGGTCGATATCGAAAATAACACCCCGGAACGGGTGTTTGCGATGGCGCACCACCTGACCGAGACCGTATTTTGCCGTGCATTTCAGCATGAGGCTGAACCCCCTTGAACACGCTTCCTATCGCGCGCATGGGGGGATTGTCCATGAGTCGGTGGATCGACAGAAGGAAACAATTTGTGGAAATCGCCCTGACGGTGCTGGCAATTGTGGCCCCGGTTTTCCTTCTCAGCAGTGCCGGTTTCGTCTGGGCAAAGGCGGGCTACGACTATCCGACCGCCTTCGTGACACGCATCGCGATGAGCTTGGCGGTGCCTTGCTTGATCTTCACCGCGCTGATGCAGGCCGAGATCGCCTTGGCGACACTCGGCGCGCTGACATTGGCAAGCTTGTTGGCCTATGTCGCGGTGATCGCCCTGAGTTGGGGTTTGGTCGCGGCGGTGCGCCTCGACCGGGCGGCCTATGTCGCGCCGCTTGCTTTTGGCAATACCGGCAATCTTGGGCTGCCCTTGGCCCTGTTCGCCTTTGGCGAAACAGGCTTGGGGCTGGCTGTGGTCGTTTTTGCGGTGATGGCGGTCCTGACCTTTACGGTGGGTATTTGGCTCGTGGCCGGCGGCACTTCGCCCGGGCGTGCGCTGCGCGAGCCGATGTTATGGGCAACGCTGTTGGGGGGGCTGTTCCTGAGCATGGGTTGGCAGACGCCGGAATGGCTGACCCGCTCGCTGAGCTTGATGGGCCAGATGGCCATTCCCTTGATGCTGGTCACGCTTGGGGTCGCTGTCGCACGGCTCAAGGCGGGGCGGATCGGGCGGGCCGTGTGGATGTCATCAGCCAAGCTGGCCCTTGGACTGGTGGCCGGCGTGATTGCGGGGCGCGCTTTTGGACTGGAGCCTGTCGCTTTCGGCGTGTTGGTCTTGCAGATGGCGACGCCCGTGGCCGTCACCTCCTACCTTTTGGCGGAACGCTATAACGCCGATCCCGATGCTGTGGCGGGGCTTGTGATGGTATCGACCTTGATGTCGGTCGCCACACTTCCGATCACATTGTCATTTCTATTGTAGACCCACTCAAAGGCGGCATTCCCATAAGGACCATTTCAGGCTATAGTCGTGCCAACAAAACCGGAAAATTCGGGCACGAGCAGGTATCATGGAACGACGCGTATTCATTACGGGCGGACTGACGCTTTTGGTTGCGGGCTGTGGGTCGAGCGGTGCGCGCCATAGCGCGCCACGAAATCTCGACGATGCATGCCGATTGTCTTCCGAACGCCCGCAATACCTGCGCGCGATGCAACGGACCGAGCGGCGCTGGGGCGTGCCGGTGCATGTGCAGATGGCGACCTTTCATCAAGAAAGCCGTTTCGTCGGAAATGCGCGCCCCCCGCATCGCTACGCGCTCGGCATCATCCCCATGGGGCGTGTCAGTTCGGCCTATGGCTACAGCCAAGCGCTGGACGGGACATGGGATGATTACCGCCGTGCCACGGGGCGGCGTTTTGCCCGGCGTACGGATATCGACGATGCCGCCGATTTCATGGGCTGGTACATGAACCGCACGCGCGATCGGAATGGTGTGCCATTGACGGATGCGCGCAACCAATACCTTGCCTATCACGAAGGTCATACGGGCTTTGCGCGCGGCAGCCATAATTCCAAGCGTTGGCTGCTGACGGTCGCCGACCGCGTCGCTGACCGCGCCGAGATGTATCGCACACAGCTGGCCAGCTGCCGCGCCTGAGGGCGATCAGTCGCGCCCGCGCGATGCGATTTCTTGGGTGATGTTGAACAGCGACGCTGGCAAACGCCCGCCTTGTACCATGTTGCCCAATACAAGCGTGGTCTGCGATCCGGTGCTGTCGGTGATGATCCATTGCCGCAACTCGATCGGATCACCTGTGAAGACCAACTCGATCGTGCCGATCTCGGGGCGCGCCGGGTCTTGCGCCGTGACACGCGTGGCGACGCCATCGAAGGCATGCCCCACCACCATGCCCGACGCGGCCAGATCGACATTGCGTGCCAAGATCAGGTTCAGCGGCGTCTGCGCCAGCGGATATTGCTCGGGCGGGGTGTTGGAACGCCCATCGAAAATCGCTACCTGCTGGCCACCAGCGATCACGATCAACTCGCCGCCTTCATAGTCGAAACGAATCCGACCGGGGCGATGCAGGTAGATGTCGCCCGTGGCGACACTGCCATCGGCATTGATCTGGGTAAAACTTCCCTCGGCGGTCGTGAGCCCGTTGAGATAGGTGGACAAAGCCGCCAGCGGCAACAAGTCTGCGCGCGCGGGGATTGCGGCAACAAGGCTTAGGGCAAGGCAAACCAACAAACGCTTCATGGGGTAAAGATAGGCCTTTCCATCGTCCCATAAAGGGGGCTCGCGCCAAGATCACGCAAGCGTCAATCCTGCTCCGGCACCAAGATCTCGCGCTTGCCGACATGGTTGGCGGTGCTGACCAGCCCCGCATCCTCCATTTGCTCGACCAAACGCGCGGCCTTGTTGTAGCCCACGCCCAGCTTGCGCTGGATATAGGATGTCGAACATTTGCGGTCCTTGATCACGATGGCCACGGCCTGATCGTAAAGCGCATCCTCTCCGTCTGTATTGCCGCCTGTGTTCAGGCCCAAGACCGCGTCGATATCGCTTTCGCGGTCCTCATCAGGGCCATCAAGCACGCTCGAGGCATATTCAGGCGGCCCGAAGGATTTCAGGTGGCGCACGATTTCCTCGACTTCCTCGTCGCGCACAAAGGGGCCGTGGACGCGGGTGATCTTGGCGCCGCCTGCCATGTAAAGCATGTCGCCCATGCCCAAAAGCTGTTCGGCGCCCTGTTCGCCCAGGATCGTGCGGCTATCGATCTTGGAAGTCACATGGAAGGAAATCCGCGTCGGGAAGTTGGCCTTGATCGTGCCGGTGATCACATCGACCGAGGGGCGCTGGGTTGCCATGATCAGGTGGATGCCGCTTGCGCGCGCCATCTGCGCAAGGCGCTGAATGCAGGCCTCGATCTCTTTGCCGGCAACCATCATCAGATCGGCCATCTCGTCAACGATGACGACGATGAAGGGCATGGTGACGGGCTGGAATTCTTCGGTCTCGAAGACCGGATCGCCGGTTTCGTCGTCGAAACCCGTCTGGTAGGTGCGCTTGAACATCTCGCCCTTGGCCAGCGCCTCGCGAACACGGCCATTATAGCCCTCGATATTGCGCACGCCCATCTTGGACATCTTGCGATAGCGTTCCTCCATCTCGCCCACGACCCATTTGAGGGCGACGACCGCCTTTTTCGGGTCGGTCACGACGGGGGAAAGCAGATGCGGAATGCCGTCATAGACGCTGAGTTCCAGCATCTTGGGGTCGATCATGATCATCCGGCATTCTTCGGGGGAAAGCTTGTAGAGCAGGCTCAGGATCATGGTGTTGATCGCCACCGATTTCCCCGAACCGGTGGTGCCCGCGATCAGCAGGTGGGGCATCTTGGCGAGGTTGGCGATGATCGGGTCGCCGCCGATATCCTTGCCCAAAGCCAGCGGCAGGCGCTGATTGCCATCGCCAAAGCTGCGATGGCTCAAAAGCTCGCGCAAAAGCACCTTTTCGCGGTGTTCATTGGGCAATTCGATCCCGATGACCGAGCGGCCGGGCACCGTGGACACGCGCGCCGACAAGGCTGACATCGAGCGCGCGATATCATCGGCCAGACCGATCACGCGGCTCGCCTTGAGGCCCGGCGCGGGCTCGAGCTCATACATGGTGACAACGGGGCCGGGGCGGACGCTGACGATCTCGCCCTTGACGCCATAATCATCCAGCACCGACTCCAGCATGCGGGCGTTTTCTTCCAATGCGTCGTCGCTCAGATGCGGGCGCTGGATCTGGATGGTGTCGGGGTTCTCCAGCAGCGCAAGCGAGGGCGGCTCATAGACCGCTTCGACCTTGGCCTGAAGCGGCAAGGAGGGCTGCGCATCGGCCATGGCTTGCTTGGACGGCGGGGGCTTGCGCGCCATGGCGCGCTGCATCACGCGGCGTTGCAATTCCGTCTGGGGCAATGCAGGCGCGGGACCGCGCGGCGCGACTTCGGGTGCGATCATCGCGTCATCATAGGCTTCATCGTCGACAAAGAGATTATCGTCGAAATCATCCATGGCCTGCGGCGCGGGCGCGCTATCGCGGGCGACGAGGGGCGGCTCAGCCCGACGGGCAGCGGTCAAGGGCGGTTCAACCCTGATGACGGGCTGGCCCGCGGCGGCGGCACCGGCTGCCAAGATGCCCGTTCCAAGCGGTGCGGCGGCCATGCGCGGCGGTTCCACCGCGATAGGGGGCGGCGGCGGCGCACGGCGCACGCGGTCACGGATCACATCGCTGATGCGGGCGCGGATACGCTCTTCATCGGGGCTGCTTTGCACGGGCTCTTGCTCGGCGCTGTCCGGTTCGGCGGCCTCGGCGCTTTGGGCGCGCAGCATTGGGACACGCGCCAAAAGCCCGCCTGTCCGGCGGGTCGGCGCGGGCGCGGGCGCAAGCTGCGGCTGTTGCGCGGCCAGTGACCGAACAGGGCGCATCGCCGGATCAGCGATCACGCTTTGGGCGCCCACGCCAGCCTCGCGGCGCTCTTGGCGCAGGCGGGCCAACTCGGTCGCAGCGCGCCCGGCGCCGTAGCCCGCATTACGCAAGCTACCCGAGACGAAGGCACCGATGGCCACCAAGCCCAGAAGGAAATACCGCAACCCGAACCGGAATTCTGCACGATCCACACCAAGCACGAAGCCCGACATCAGCATACACAAGATG
The DNA here is from genome assembly GCF_965662675.1 of Roseicyclus sp. Lineage (GTDB taxonomy): Bacteria > Pseudomonadota > Alphaproteobacteria > Rhodobacterales > Rhodobacteraceae > Roseicyclus. Next base: position 9,487 of record NZ_CBFIIK010000038.1, read on the forward strand.
AAAGCCAGCGCTGCGACCAGCTTCAGCCCGATTTGCGGGGCCATTGGCGCAGCGCTCAAAAGCGCGCCCACGACCGTGTCACCGAACAATCCGCCAAGGCCGAAGCTATGCACCCAGTCTTGTGGCGGCGTGATGCTGGCGGCGTAGATCGCGGCAAGCGCAACCGCGATCGGCAAAAAGGCGATGCGACCCAGCGCGCGATCCCGCCCGCTATTGCGCAAGAAGCGGACACCCCACACCAGCGATGCGATCGGCAACAAGACCGCGCCATAGCCCATGATCATCATCAAAATCGCGGCAACCGACGCCCCGACATGCCCCAACAAGTTTTGCGGTACCGCATCGGTGGCTGCCATGAAATGCGGATCATCCGGCGCATAGGACCACAGCAAGGCGGCAAGCGCCGCGCCAAGGCCCAAAAGGACGAAACCAAGCGCCTGTTGTCCAAAGCGCATCAGCATATCATGCGTCTGATCATCAAGCAGTGGGTCACGCTGTCTGGTCTGATAGGCCATGCTCGTTCGTCCTCATTCGCCGTAAAGGCATGACCGCAGCCGGGTCAGCCCATCGCGCATTTCATCTTGGGGCGCGACCATCGCCACGCGGAGCCTGTCCGCGCCGGGGGTCGCACCGTCAACCTCGCGCGCGAGATACGCGCCAGGCAAAACCCGCACGCCCGTCTCACGCCACAGTTTCACCGCCGCCGCTTCGCCATCGGCGACGGGCAGCCAAAGGAAAAACCCCGCCTGCGGAGGGCTATAGCCGGGCACATCGCCCAAGATCTGATCGGCGATGGCGTATTTCGCGCGGTAGAGCGCGCGGTTTTCCTCGACATGGGTCTCATCACCCCATGCCCGCGTCGCCACCGCCTGCAGCGGTAGGGGAAGTGGCGCACCGGCGTAATTCCGCAGCTGTTTCATCCGCGCGATGCTGTCCGGCCCACCCGCAGCAAAGCCCGAGCGCAGCCCCGGCATGTTGGAACGCTTGGAGAGCGAGTGGAAAATCACCACTCGTTCGGGATGCGCGCCTATCTGGGTCGCGATTTCCAGCGCGCCGGGGGGCGGTGTGTCGCGGTAAAGCTCGGAATAGCATTCATCGGCGAAAATCTGGAAATCATAGCGCTCGGCCAGCGCGATCAGGTCGCGCCACCAGCCCGCATCGGCAACAGCGCCTTGCGGGTTGGCGGGCGAGCATAGGTAGGCGATGCTGACCCGCTCCAATATCTCCGGGGGCAAGCTGGCGTAGTCGGGCAAATCACCCGTCGCGGCCGTCGCGGGCACATAGAGGGGTTCCGCCCCCACGGCCAAGGCCGCCACGGCATAGACCTGATAGAACGGGTTCGGCATCAAGACGATGGGCGGCTTGCCGCGCTTGGTTTCCGGGCAAAGCGCAAGGCAGGCGTTGAACAACCCCTCGCGCGTGCCGTTCAAGGGCAGGATCTGGCGGTCGGCGCTGACATTCACGCTGTAACGTCGCGCGATCCACGCCGCGATTGCGGTCTGCAACTCGGGCGTGCCGTCATTGGCGGGGTAGCGGCCAATCCCCTCGAGGCTGTCGGCGATCACATCGCCCACCCATGCGGGAAAGGGATGGCGCGGCTCGCCGATCGTCATATGCACAACAGGGCCACCCGGCGCATGCACGTCGAGTAGCTTCCGCAACCGCGGAAACGCATATTCGGGCAGGTTCGAGAACCGCTCGGGAAACGCCATAGGACTGCCTCAATATCGGGGTCATGTCGCCCCGTTTGGATGCAAGCTACAGCGTCCCGGCCCGGCGGTCCAGAAAAAGCATCGCGGTTTCAGTCGGCTGTGGCCTTCAGGTCAATGCCGCCTCAGCCGCCGCCCCAAGCCGCAACAGCCGTTCCTCGGCCATGGGCGCGGCCAGCATCATCATGCCACAAGAGGGCGTACCGGTCGGCAGGGACAGACCGCACAGCCCCATCAGGTTGCCCACACGCGTATTGCGCAGCGTCAACAGGTTCTCGGCGACATAGAAATCGGGATCATCCATCAACCGCGCGACATTTGGGGGCAGGTTCGGCACGCTTGGCAAAAGCACGGCGTCATAACCCGCGGTCTCGCGCGCCCAAAGCACGCGCAGCGTGTGCAGCCGCCGCCACGCCGCGACATAATCTGGTGCGCTAAAGGCCGCGCCGCCGCGGAACCGCTCGAGGATACGGGAATACATCTTGTCCGGGGCCGCCTCGATCACCTCGCGCCATGTGCCATAACCTTCGGTCGCGAATAGCGCGGGCGAAAGCGCCATCGCCTCTTCGATGCCCGCCACGGTGCCGCTGGTGATCTTCGCCCCCGCTGCGGCCAGCCGCGCCACGGCATCGACAAAGGCAGCACCCGGCGCGTCGCGCACATCGCTGGCATAGGGTTCCAACACCAAGAACCGCGCGCCTTGGAGCGATGCACCGCGTAGATCGGCGGGCTTGCTCCCCTCCATCACCGCCAAAAGCTGGGCGCAATCCTCGACCGTGCGGCAAAGCGGGCCAACCGTGTCGAAGCTTTCGGCCAAGGGCACGACGCCTTGCAGGCTCAGCCGGCCATGGGTGGTTTTCAGCCCCACCAGATCATTCCACGCCGCAGGTACCCGGACCGATCCACCCGTGTCCGAGCCGATCCCCGCCGCCGCCAGCCCGAACGCGACCGAGGCCGCAGCCCCCGAGGATGAGCCGCCGGGCGCAAGTGCCGGATCATTTACATTGGGCGGTGTGCCGGGGGCGGGGTCGATATTGCCGCCATAGGCGGGGTTCACGCCAAGCCCCGCAAAGGCCAATTCCGACATATGCGTCTTGCCAAGGCACACGAGGCCCGCTTGCGTGGCGCGCTGCAACACGGCGGCGTCAGCATCAGGCACCCGCCCCTCCAGCAACATGGAGCCTGCCTCGGTCACGATACCGGCGGTGTCGAACAGGTCTTTCCAACTGATCGGCACCCCATCAAGCAGGCCACGGCGAAAGCCCGACTGCGCCCTTTGACGCGCACCCTCGGCCTCGGCCAGCGCGCGGTTGCGGGTCATGCGCACATAGATGCGCGCCCCGTATTCATGGGCGGCTGCAGCATCCAGATAGGCCTGGGTCAACTCCACCGGGTCGATCTTGCCCGCACCGATGCCACGCCCCAGATCGCTTGCGCTTTGCCAAAGCCATTCAGACATGCCCGTTCCCCTGCCCATGTTGTCGCGGGCAAGGCTACAACCGGCGCAAGGCATGGACAATCCCGCGTGGCGAACCATAGTCGGGATATGACGTATGACACGGATATCTTGATCGTCGGTGGCGGGCTGAACGGGGCCTGCCTGTCATTGGCCTGTGCGCAGGCAGGACTTGCCAGCATCGTCATCGATGCGCTGCCGGCACAGGCGCGCGCCGATGACGGCTTCGACGGGCGATCCTACGCGCTTGCCTTGGCCTCGGTGCGGATGCTGGGGGTCTTGGGGCTGTGGGAGGATTTGGCCGATCACGCTCAACCGATCTTGCAGATCAAGGCCTCGGACGGGCGGGCGGGCGAAGGGGCGGCACCGTTCTTCCTGCATTTCGACAGTGCCGAGCTGGAAGAAGGCCCGATGGGCCAGATGCTCGAAGACCGCTACCTGCGCCGCGCATTGTTGCAAGCGATGGAAGATCACCCAGCGATCACCCACCGCCCCGGGACCGCCGTCATCGCGCAATCGACCGAAGGGGCCGCCAGCATCACCTTGGCCGATGGCACAGTGCTGACCGGGCGCATCTTGGTCGGAGCCGATGGGCGCCGTTCGGCCACGGCGGCACGCGCGGGCATCAAGCGGACGGGGTGGGATTACGGGCAAACGGCCCTTGTCGCGGCGATATCGCATGCGTTGCCCCATGACGGCGTTGCGCATCAATTCTTCATGCCGCCGGGGCCTTTGGCGATCTTGCCCTTGTCGGGCAATCGGTCCTCCATCGTCTGGTCGGAGCGCACCCGCGATGCCGAACGGCTGATGGCCGCCGATGACGAGGCGTTCCTTGCCCATCTGAGACCGCGCTTCGGCGATTTCCTGGGCGAGATCGCGCTGGCCGGTCAGCGCTACAGCTACCCGCTGGGCCTGAGCATTGCCAATGCCTTCGTCGCCGAACGGCTGGCGCTGGTCGGCGATGCGGCGCATGGCATCCATCCGATCGCAGGGCAAGGGCTGAACCTTGGGCTGCGCGATGTGGGGGCGCTGGCCGAGGTGCTGGCCGATGCGACGCGGCGGGGCGAGGATATCGCATCGCCACTGGTTTTGGCGCGCTACCAGAGTTGGCGGCGCTTCGACACCGCCGCGCTGGCCGTAGCCACGGACGGGGTCAACAAACTGTTCTCGAACGACAACCCGGCGCTTCGCGCAATTCGTGACATCGGCATGGGTCTGGTCAGCGCGGTGCCAGCGCTGCGGCGTGGTTTCATGCGGCAAGCGGCGGGGCTGTCGGGCGATCTGCCAAGATTGTTGCAAGGCCGCGCGCTTTAGCGGGCAACGCCGACGCTGGCTGTGCGCCGGCAAGCCCACCTTGGCTGCTCAATCCAGCTTGCGCGCCTCACTCTCAAGCATGATCGGAATACCGCCCCGGATCGGATAGGCGAGATTGGCCGCTTTCGAGATCAACTCTTGGCGGTCGGCATCATAACTCAGCGGCGCTTGCGTGATCGGGCAAACCAATGCCTCGAGCATGCGCCGGTCGATGGTGACGATGGCTTCGTTCATTGCATCATCTCTTCGGTCGATCCGCCGCGCAGGGCGAACTCGATCAAGGTAACCAAGGTCTCGCGCCGCGTGGTCAGCGATGGCGCCTCCAGCAGGGCTTGCTTTTCCTCGGGGTCGAAGGGGCACAGCATGGAGAGCGAGTTGATCATCAACTCATCCTCGGCCTCTTTCAGGCTGCTCCAATCGGTCGAAAGCGCCAGCGCCTCGAAATAGCGGCCAAGCAGATCCAGAAAGCGTGGGCGGTCAAAGCCGCGATCCACCTCGGTGGGACCAAGATCGGCGGCGAACCCGTCCCAAGAGACATCGCAGCGGCGATATGGGGTGAAGCCGCCGACCTCTTCGCGGATACGAAAGCGCGACATGCCCGACAGCGTGATCAGGTAGCGCCCATCCTCGGTTTCCGAAAATTGCGTCACCCGCCCCGCGCAGCCGATACTGTGCAGACGCTTTTCATCCGAGCCCGGCACCTCGCGGGGTTGCACCATACCGATCAGCCGATGCGGCGTTTTCAGCGCGTCATCCAGCATCGCCAGATAGCGCGGCTCGAAGATATGCAGCGGCAAGCGCGCGCGCGGCAGCAAAAGCGCGCCGGGCAGCGGAAAGACCGCGATGGTTTCTGGCAGGTCGGCGACAGACATCATGGGCAAGGAACTAGCCCCCCGCGTGCTTCAGGCAAAAATCATCGACGACAATTTGCGACGGCCATTCAAAGCAATCGGATCTTGCGGCTTGAGGGCATCGAAAATCGTGAAAAGCTGGGCCTTGGCGGCCCCCTCGTTCCACTCGCGATCCCGGCGGAAAAGCTCCAGCAGTTCATCGACCGCCTCTTGCACCTGGCCTGCCGCATGCAGGGCGGTGGCGTAATCGAAACGTGCCTGATGGTTGGACGGATCGGCCGAAACGGCGGCTTGCAGATCGGCCAATGGGCCGGCATCGGCGGCCTGGCGGGCCAGCGCGATCTGGGCGCGCACCGCTTCAAGCTCGGGCGAACGCGCGATCGTATCGGGCGCGATATTGAGCAGGTTCTCGGCCTGATCGATCTGGCCCAGCGCCAGATGCGTGCGCGCCAGCCCGCTGGTGGCCAGTGCATTCTCGGGCTCTTCCTCGAGAATGGCGGCAAAGGTCTGGGCGGCATCGTCGATCTCGCCTTCGGCAAGCATCTGTTCGGCGGCCTCGATCGCGGCGGCCAGCCCATCATCACCGACAAGGGCGGTCAGCCGGGCGATGAAATCCTTGATCTGGCCTTGCGGCACGGCGCCTTGGAACATGTCCACCGGACGGCCCTGATAAAAGGCCACGACGGTGGGAATGGATTGCAGCGGCAAGCCCTGCTGCGCCAGCGCGGCGGCCAGGCGCTGTTCACGGTCGACATCGATCTTGACCATCTTGACCTTGCCCTTGGCGGCGGTCACGGCTGACTCGAGCATCGGGCCCAGTGTCTTGCAGGGCCCGCACCACGTGGCCCAGAAATCGACGATGACCGGCACTTCGGCGCTTCCGTCGATCACATCGGCCATAAAGCTTGCCTCGGTGCCGTCCTTGATCAGGTCGGCCGCATTCGGGGCGGCATCTTGGGTCTGTCCAAGCTCGAGCATTCCATATCTCCGTCACTTCTACGCGCGTTTCGCCTTATATGCGATCACATGCGCCGCGCGCCAAGGGCCTACAGGTCGAATGTCGCAAAGACCGGCACATGATCAGAGGGGCGCTCCCATCCCCGCGCGGCGCGCAAGATGCGGCTGCCATGGGCGGCATTGGCGATATCGCGGCTGGCCCAGACATGATCGAGGCGACGCCCCCGGTCGGCGCTATCCCAATCCTGCGCGCGGTAGGACCACCAGCTATAAAGCTGGCCTTGCGGAATATCGGCACGGGTCACATCCACCCAAGCACCCGCATCTTGGATCGCGCCCAAATGATCGACCTCGATCGGTGTGTGGCTGACGACCTTGAGCAATTGCTTGTGGTTCCACACATCATCTTCGCGCGGGGCGATGTTCAGATCACCCACCAAGATCGCCTTTTCGGGCCGATCCGCGCCGAACCAATCGCGCATCTCGGTCAGGAAATCGAGCTTGTGGCCGAATTTCTCATTGATCGCACGGTCGGGCTCATCCCCACCTGCGGGAACATAGAGATTGTGAATGGTCACCCCGTTCTCGAGCCGCGCCGCGACATGGCGGGCATCACCCTTGGCACAGAAATCGCGGTGGCCGACATCGGTCAGCGGCAGTCGCGACAAGATCGCGACGCCATTATAGCCCTTTTGCCCGCGCGCGACCATGTGGGGGTATCCCAGCGCGGCGAAGACCTCGACCGGGATCTTGTCGACAGGTGATTTGCATTCCTGCAAGCACAGCACATCGGGCGCTTCCTGGGTCAACAACTTGCCCACCAGATCGGCGCGCAGCCGGACGGAGTTGATGTTCCATGTGGCAAGGGTAAAGGGCATGGCGCGTTCAAGCTCCGCTTGGATCATGGGCGATGTGGCGGGTCTAATGCGCCCCGCCCCGGATGGCCAGACATCAGCGGACCGGTCAAAAAGAAAGACCCGGACCATCGGTCCGGGCCAGTCCAACAGGGAGGTAATATCGCAAATCTGGCGCACAACTCGTGGTTGCACCTTGATCTGGATCAAGCGCGCCTCATGCTACCAGCCGGTAGCCCCCGCTTTCGGTCACCAATAGCCGCACATTGGCTGGATCAGGTTCGATCTTTTGGCGCAGGCGGTAGATATGGGTTTCCAGCGTATGGGTCGTAACCCCGGCATTATAGCCCCAAACCTCGTGCAACAGCACATCACGCGCCACCACGCCATCTTGCGCGCGGTAGAGATATTTGAGGATATTGGTTTCTTTCTCGGTCAGGCGGATTTTCTTGGCGTCCTCGGTTTCCAACAGCTTCATCGCGGGCTTGAATGTATAGGGGCCAAGCTGGAACACCGCATCCTCGGATTGCTCATGCTGGCGCAGCTGGGCGCGGATACGCGCCAGAAGCACCGGAAAGCGGAATGGTTTGGTCACATAGTCATTGGCACCCGCATCAAGGCCCAAGATCGTATCGGCATCCGTGTCATGGCCGGTCAGCATCAAGATCGGGCATTTCACACCCTGTTTGCGCATCAAGCGGCACAATTCGCGGCCATCCGTGTCGGGCAGACCGACGTCGAGGATGACCAGATCATAAAGCGCCTCCTTGGCGCGGGCCATGCCATCGGCGCCATTCGCGGCTTCGAAGACATCGAAATCTTCGGTCATCACGAGCTGTTCGCTCAACGCTTCGCGCAGGTCGTCGTCATCGTCGACCAACAGGATTCTTTTCAACGTCGCCATGGAAAGCTCCTTTCTCACGCCACTTGACCAAGCTTGGCAAGTTGACAGGCTTTGACAAGCGTTTGACATGCAATCTCACGCCGACGTGTCGCGATCAGGGGAAATGTTTCAAATCCCGCGCGGGCAAAGTATGGATGCGTCATGAGCCTATTGCCAAGCCCAACTGAAACCATCGCGCGCGCGCGGTCCGATCTTCGGGTCGGGTTGCCTGTCGTGATCGGCGAAGGTGCGCGTGGGCTGTTGGTTCTTGCCGCCGAAACGCTGAGTACCGCACGGCTTGCGGCCTTAAGCGCATTGGGAGAGGGCGCGGTGGTGGCGATCACGCAGCGCCGGGCCGAAACGCTGAAAACGCCCGCCTATGACGGCGATCTGGTGCGGCTTCGCCTGCCGCCCGAGATGGGGGCCAATTGGGTGCGCGCGCTGGCCGATCCCGCGCGCGACCTGAGCGACCCACTCAAGGGCCCGCTGATCGGCCTGCGCGAGGGGGCGGCCGACTTGCACCGGCTGGCCTTGGGCCTGACCAAGTCCGCACAGCTTTTGCCCGCCATCGTCGCGCTCGAGATCGCCGAACCCGCCGCAATGGCCCGCAGCCTTGGCGCGGCGCTGTTACTGGCGGCGGATCTTGCCCAAGATCTGGCGCTGCATCACCCGCTCTTGCCAGTCGCCGCCGCCCGCCTGCCGATGGAAGCAGCCGAGGCGGGGCGGTTGCATATCTTCCGCCCCGAGAATGGCGGGGTCGAACACTACGCCATCGAGATCGGCCGCCCCGACCGTGGCCTGCCGGTGCTGGCGCGGCTGCATTCAGCCTGTTTCACCGGCGATGTGCTGGGCAGCTTGAAATGCGATTGCGGTCCGCAGCTGCGCACGGCGCTGGCCGAGATGGGGCGCTTGGGCGCGGGTGTGCTTCTCTACCTCAACCAAGAGGGGCGCGGCATCGGCTTGACCAACAAGATCCGCGCCTATCATCTACAAGATCAGGGCTTCGATACGGTCGAAGCCAATCATCGCCTTGGCTTCGAAGATGATGAGCGCGATTTTCGAATCGGGGCCGATCTGCTCAAGCGCATGGGCTTTGACGCGGTGCGGCTGATGACGAACAATCCGCGCAAGGTGGCGATGATGCAGGCCGAAGGCATCGCGGTCGCCGAGCGTGTGCCGCTGATCACCGAAACAGGGCGGCACAACGCCCATTACCTTGCCGTCAAGCGCGACAAGTCAGGGCATATGCTATGACGCCACGCGATATGGTCGTGACGCCGATGGGCCTGCGCTTTCTGGGGCGGCTCTTTCCGATGCGCCTTGGGCGGGGCGGGGTGCGGCTGGACAAGGCCGAGGGCGATGGCGCGACACCGGCGGGCGTGCATGGGATCGTCGGTTGCCTCTACCGCCCCGACCGCTTGGCGCGGCCCTGCGATTGGGCGGTGCCGATCCGGCCCGGTGATCTGTGGTGCGACGACCCCCGGCATGAAGATTACAACCTGATGGTGCGCGCGCCCTTCGCCGCCAGCCATGAGGTGCTGCGCCGCGCCGATCCGCTATACGACATCGTGCTGATCACCGATTGGAACTGGCCGCGTGCCGAATATCGCGCGGGTTCGGCGATCTTTCTCCATGCATGGCGGGGGCCGGGCCATCCGACGGCGGGCTGCGTGGCACTTGCGCCCGAGGATCTGCGCTGGGTCGTGGCCCGCATCGGGTTTCAAACGCGGCTGGTGGTGCCAGAGGGCATGGCCGAGCGCTAAGGCCTAACCATAGGCCCTTTCACCGAAGATCGCCGAACCGACGCGCACATGTGTCGCCCCCAAGGCGATCGCGCTTTCGAAATCCGACGACATGCCCATCGACAGACCATCCAGCCCGTTGCGCGCGGCGATCTTGGCCAAAAGCGCGAAATGCAGGCTGGGCTCTTCCTCCACGGGGGGGATGCACATCACCCCCACAAGCGGCAGGCCCAGCGCGCGTGTTTGCGCGATAAAAGCGTCGGCCTCGGCGGGCAGTACGCCTGCTTTTTGCGGCTCGGCCCCGGTATTGATCTGCACGAACAGATCGGGGCAGGTGCCGCGCTCATCGGCAAGGCGGGCCAAGGTCTCGGCCAGCTTGGGCCGGTCAAGCGTGTGGATGACATCGAACATCTCGACCGCTTGGCGGGCCTTGTTGGTCTGAAGCGGGCCGATCAGGTGCAGGGAAATCCCGTCATAGCGCGCTTGGAAATCAGGCCAGCGGCCCGCTGCCTCCTGCACACGATTTTCGCCGAAAACGCGCTGACCGGCTTCCAGCACGGCCGCGACCCGTTCCGGCGGCTGGACCTTGGAGACAGCGATCAACGTCACATCCTCGGGCTTGCGCCCGGCGGCTGTGGCGGCTGTCGCGATGCGGCTTTGAATATCTGTCAATCCCATGGCGACAGCTTAGGCCAAAAGAAAAGAGCGGGCGCAAGGCCCGCTCTTTCCGAAAGTGCGATCCGGTTGGATCAGAAGGACATGGTCAGACCAAGATCCCAAACGTCAGCATTGTCCACGCTGCCGACAGCGCCGACAACGCGCAGACCGCCACCGAGGTTGTAGCTGAAGCCGATGCCGTAATCTTCTGCATCGCCAGCGATGTCGGTGTCGCCGTAGCTTGCGCTAACGGTGAGGGCGTCGATGGTGTAGCCGATGTTCAGGCCGTAGCCGGTGGTATCGACGGCTGCGTCCTGCTGTGCCCAAAGGGCCGTTGCAGTGATGCCGTTGGCCGAATAGCCAAGCTCGACACCCATGCCGCGGTTGCCGGTGACGTCGTCACGTGCAACACCAGCTTCGATGCTGAATGCGTCGAACTTGTAGCCGAGCAAGATGCCGAAGTCGCCTTCGTTCGCGTCGACGCCAGTGGTGCCACCAACGCCATAGCTCAGCGTCAGGGCGAGGCCGCTGATGCTGTAGGAGTAGGTTACGTCAGCCGCGCCAGCGTTGCGCAGTGCTTCGACGTCGTCATCCATGCCGATGCCGTCAAAGCCGAGGTCGGGCAGGCCCAGACCGTCGGTCGCGATGTCGACAGCGCCGAGCGTCACGGTGCCGAAGGCACCCGAAACGAAGATTTCGGGATCGGTGGAGCCAGCGTTCTCGTCCAGATCCAGCGACGCGCCGAAGCTCAGGCCGCTGTCGGTTTCGCCCGCGCCCTTGATGTCGATGTCGATTTCATAGTGCAGGAATGCGTCGCCTGCGCCCGTGGACTTGAGGCCGGCAACCGCACCGCCGCCCAGGGTCACATCCGCGGAAGCGATGCCCGCCGTGGCCACCAGGGCAGTAGTAGCGAAGATACTGCTTCTCAATTTCCCACCAATAGCAGGCACATTTCATACTATTGCGAATCTTTACGCGAATGTTTTTCTATTTTCTCTTGAGATGATTTAAACCCGCGCAATAGGGAATCAGTCGTTCGAAATG
>NZ_CBFIIK010000039.1:0-20442 GCF_965662675.1 Roseicyclus sp.
AAAGGCGCGAGCATGTGCTGCGCGCGGCAGGTCGATAAAGGCCAGATTGCCCGCCGCAGGGTGACACAGCGCTGCCCCTTCGACCCGCGCCAAACCCTGCACCAGCTGCGCCATCCGCGCATTGGCGGATGCGGCCATCTCTAGCCATAGCCCGCCCTCGCAATAGGGCCGCATTTGCCCCGAGAGGTAGCGATGCTTGGAAAACAGATGCCCGCCGCGCTTGCGGCGCAGTTCCAGTTCGCGGCCATGTGCGGCATCGAAGAACACGACCGCCTCTACCCCCATGCAACCATTCTTGGTACCGCCAAAGCTGACCGCGTCGATGCCCGCCTTCCATGTCATCTCGGCTGGGCTGCATCCCAACGCGGCGCAGGCATTGGCAAAGCGCGCCCCATCGAGATGCGTGGCCAGCCTATGCTTGCGCGCCACCGCGGTGATCGCCCCGATCTCGGCAAGGCTGTAGGCCGTGCCGCGCTCGGTGATGTTGGTGATCGTCACGGGCCCCGGTTGCGCGCCATGCACACCGCGCGCCTGGCACTGCTGGATCGCCGCCTCCAACCCCTCGGGGGTGATCTTACCATCGGCCCCGTCGATCAGGATCGTCTTGGCCCCGGAATAGAAATCCGGTGCGCCGCACTCATCCTCCTCGACATGGGCGGTGCGGTGGCAAAAGACGCCGTCCCATGGCTTGGCAAGACAGGCCAGCGCCAGCGCATTAGCGACGCTGCCCGTCGCCACGAATTCCACCGCCGCCCCGGGCGCCTCGAACAGCGCGCGCACCGCGTCACGCGCGGCCCCGGTCGTCGCATCATTGCCATAGGGCATGGCGTAGCCGTCATTCGCCGCCACCACCGCGTCCATTATTTTGGGGTGGACCGGCCCGGTATTGTCGCTGGCGAACATCATGTGCCCGGCTCCTCGATGATATAGTCTTCCCATTCCTCTTCGGGCACCTCGAATTCCGGCACCGTCAGGCCGCGCATGCTGATGCCCGCGCGATGCACCGTTTCGGGGTCGCCCGAGACGAGCGGATGCCACCATGACAGCGGCTTGCCCTCATGCAACAGCCGATAGGCGCAGGTCTGGGGCATGAAATAGGCCACATCCGCCATTGTCCGTGGCGTCAGCTGGATGCATTCGGGCACAAGCGTCTTGCGGATCGCATATTGCCCGCAGCGGCAGCTGTCATCATCGAGCAAGCGACAGGCCACCCGCGTCAGCGCCACCTCGCCGGTTTCTTCATCTTCCAGCTTGTTGAGGCAGCATTTGCCGCAGCCGTCGCACAACGCCTCCCATTCCGCGGGCGTCATGCGGTCCATCGGTATACGCTCCCAGAAGCGGTCCCTCATGTCACATCCAAGGCCGCACGCGCCGCCATGCTATCGCGATCCATTTGCGCGATCAGCGGGTCAAGCCCATCAAAGCGCATCTCGCCGCGCAGATAGGCCACCAGACCCACCGACAGCGCACAGCCATAAAGATCGCCCGAGAAATCGAACAAGAATGTCTCGAGATTGGGCGTCTCGCGCATGAACATCGGCCGAATGCCAAGGTTTGCGACGCCGCGATAGGTGCCTTGATGCGGACCATCCAGCACATCGACCAGCACCGCATAGACGCCGAGTTTTGGCACATGTAGCCCGTCCAGCGACATATTCGCGGTCGGATAGCCCAAAACGCGCCCGCGTTTGTCGCCATGCAGCACCGGCCCCTCGATCCTGTGCCAATGGCCCAGCATCTCGGCCGCCTCGCGGGGCTGGCCTGCGCTCAGCGCGGCCCGGATCGCGGTTGAGGAAACGGCGCCCGCCTCGGCGGTCAGCAAATCCGCGATGGTGACCTCGAAACCAAAGCGCGCGCCGAAATCGCGCAACATCTGCGCGGTCCCGCTGCGCCCTTTGCCGAAACAGAAATCCGCCCCGACGACCACATGGCTCAACCCCAATCCCTGCGCCAGGATATCATGGGCGAAGGCCTCGGCAGACAGGCCTGCAAGACCTGCTCCAAAAGGCAATTCGGCCAAGATTTCGACGCCCAGCTTTTCCAGCCGATGCGCACGCGCGCCCGCATTCATCAGTCGAAACGGGGGGGCGTCGGGGGCGAAATATTCGCGCGGATGCGGCTCGAATGTGACCACGCCCAAGGGCGCCCCGGACCGCCGGGCCAGATCGATCACATGGCAATGCCCACGATGGACGCCATCGAAATTCCCGATGGCCGCCGATGCGCCGCGATCTTGCGGGCGGGTGTATTGTGGGTCACGCAAAATCCGCATGGGGCTTGGCGTAGCCGCCCCCGCGATGATGCGCAAGCACTGCCCGTCAGTCGAACTTTCGCGAGGGGGCCAAGACCACGGCCTCACCCTTCAGCACCACGGTCGTGCCGACCTTGCAATGGGTGGCCAGCGTCACACGGCGGCGGCTATGGTCGATCTCGGTCACCTCGACCTCGGCGTGAACCATGTCACCGGGGCGCACCGGCGCCATGAATTTCAAAGTCTGGCCCAGATAGACCGTGCCATGCCCCGGCAATTGCTCGCCGATTACCGCCGAGATCAGCCCCGCAGTCAGCATGCCATGCGCAATTCGCCCCTCGAAAATCGTGTCGCGGGCATAATCATCGTCTAGATGCACCGGGTTATGATCGGTAGAGACCTGCGCGAACAGTGCGATATCCTGATCGGTCACCATTTTTTGAAGCGACCGCTTCATCCCGATCTCGAGATCTTCGATGACGATGGTGCCGGTTGTGATGTTGTCGAGCATGAGCGGCGACTCCTACGATACGCCATCCTCATAGCTTGCCCTGACGTATTCTGCAATGCAGAAAGAAATAATGAGAAAAAAATTACCAACCTGTCGCAACTATATTGCGTGTCAATTTTTCATCTGTCTTTGCTTAACAAATACTCCCGGGGGGTGCGGGGGGACAGCGTCCCCCCGCGGGTCGGCGCGCAGCGCGCGGCGACACATGATCATTCAGCGCAGCATGCCGATGGTATAGCCCGGTTCCATCTGCGCCCCGGTCAAGAACCGCGCCAGCAGGGCGGGGTCGGGCTGTTGCGCGGTGCCCGTTTCCTCGCGGGCTAGCCCGCCAGAGATGAACAAGGTGTCGATATTCTCGCCCATCCCGCCCTGCACATCGGTGAAAATACCATCCCCCACCGCCAAGATGCGCGCATCGCCGATATCGCGCCCCAGCTGCGCCAACCGCCGCCGTGCCAGATCATAGATCGGCGGATGCGGCTTGCCGAAATACAGGCTCTCGCCCCCCATCTCGGTATAAAGCTGGGCCAGTGCTCCCGCGCACCATTCCCGTGTTTCGCCGCGATCGACGACGATATCGGGGTTGGCACAAAGCAGTTTCAGCCCGCGCGTCTTGGCCAACAGGAACGCGGGCCGCATCACCGATGGGTCGGCCTGCGAATCGAAGGGGCCAGTGCAAACGATGCCCTCGGCCTCATCCAAGCTCACCCGCGTAATGGGTGCGGGATTGTCCAACATCTGCATCGGCTCGAAGAAAGATCCGTCCTGCGGCTCGCCGATATGCCAGACCTTGTGGCCCACCACGCCGTCGAACATCGCTGCGCGCGCGCTGTCGCCCGAGGTGGCGATGACATCATAGCAGTCCTCAGGCACGCCGATGCGGGCAAGCTGACGCGCGACCGAGGCGCGGGGCCGGGGTGAATTGGTGACCAATACCACCGTGCCGCCCTGCGCCTTGTAGGTTTGCAAGGCCGCGACCGCCGCGGGAAAGGCGCGAAGCCCATCATGAACGCAGCCCCACAAATCGCAAAACAGCGCATCATAATGCGTGGAAATCTCGGCAAGGCTTTCGATGATGCGGGTCATGGGCGGCTCCTGTTTCGTGTCGCGTCACCCATACGACAGCGCATGCGCTACGGCCAGCCATGCGCTGCGAAAAGGGGCGGCACCATCGGGCCGCCCCGAAAAGTCGCCTGCCTCAGAGGGCGAGGTTAGGGATGATCTGCTTCTTACGGCTCATGATGCCGGGCAAAACCACCATGTCGCCCCCGGCCGCATCCGCCCCAAAGCTTTTCGCCGCGATCTGTGCCACCAGATCATTGGGCACCAATAGTGTCGCCTCTTCGCGCAGGATATCGACGACGAATAACAGCACTTGATCGGCACCATCTTCGGCGGCGACCTTTGGCATGGCGGCCATCAGCGCATCCTTGCGCGCAAGCACCGTGCCCGGCGATGTGGTTTCCAGCACGCTCACGCGAAACTGCTTGCCGCCCACTTCGTATTCCTTGCTGTCCATGCGCAAAAGTTCCGCCTCGGAAAAGGCCGACACATCAGATTTGGCCGCGAACATCTCAGCGGCATAGCCCGGAATGTCGATGCCCAAATCAGCGGCCAGTGCCTCGGCCACGGTGCGATCTTCAGGCGTGGTGGTTGGCGAGCGGAATTCCAGCGTATCGGACAAGATGCAGGTCAGGATCGTGGCCTTGATCCAATCGGGCGCGCGGGTCATGTCGGCGCCGATCATCTTGTGCATGATGGTGGCGGTGCAGGCCAAGGGCTCCATCCGGATCGCGATCGGCCCCTTGGTTTCCAAGCCGCCCACCAGCTTGTGATGGTCGATAATCGCGGTGATATCGGCGTCGTTGATGCCTTCGGGCAATTCGGCGGGGTTGTTGGTGTCGACGATCACGACCTTTTGGCCCGCATCCACGCCCGCGATGATCCGCGGCTTGGGCAGATCCCAGTGCGCCAGCAAGAAAGCGGCCTCGGTATTCGGCTCGCCCAACAACACCGCCTCGGCCGCCTCGCCCATGATCTCGTTGAGATACCAAGCCCAGATGATCGGCGAGCCGGTGGAATCGGTGTCTGGCGATTTGTGGCCGAATACGAGCGTTGTCATGATGTCCTCTTGAAGCGACTGCCGCGAAAAATTGCGGCCCTCATAGCTTTGGCTTAGCCGCTTGTCACGGGGCAGTCGGTCGCGGCATGCGCGATTTGCCGTTGGGTGCATTTTTACGCGCTGTGCCCGTTGACTCCCCGCTTGCCCCTTCTTATCTGCCCGGTGTTGGCACTCGCCCAAGGTGAGTGCCAACGCTTGAGATAAACCGAACCCGAGAGGAGAGTTCGAGAGATGGCATTCAAACCGCTGCATGACCGTGTGCTGGTCCGCCGCATCCAGTCCGATGAAAAGACCAAGGGTGGTCTGATCATTCCCGACAGCGCCAAGGAAAAGCCCTCCGAAGGCGAAGTGATCGCTTGCGGCCCGGGCGCGCGCAAGGACTCCGGCGAGCTGATCGAAATGGCCGTGAAGGCCGGTGATCGTATCTTGTTCGGCAAATGGTCGGGCACAGAAGTCACCATCGACGGCGAAGAGCTGCTGATCATGAAGGAATCGGACATCCTCGGCGTCACCGCCTGAGCATGAGGGCGCAGCTGCGCCCGCTTCCGTTCCAAACATTCAACGATATTCCAAGGAGAGCCCACAATGGCTGCTAAGGACGTCAAATTCTCGACCGATGCCCGCAACCGCATGCTGCGCGGCGTCAACATTCTGGCCGATGCCGTCAAGGTGACGCTCGGCCCCAAGGGCCGTAACGTCGTGATCGAAAAATCCTTCGGCGCGCCCCGCATCACCAAGGACGGTGTGTCTGTCGCCAAGGAAATCGAACTGGAAGACAAGTTCGAGAACATGGGCGCGCAGATGGTCAAGGAAGTCGCCTCGCGCACCAATGACGAGGCCGGCGACGGCACCACCACCGCGACGGTTCTGGCGCAAGCCATCGTCAAGGAAGGCATGAAGTCGGTCGCGGCTGGCATGAACCCGATGGACCTCAAGCGCGGTATCGATCTGGCCGTGTCCAAGGTCATCGACCATATCAAGACCTCCTCGCGCGCTGTTGCAGACAGCGACGAAGTTGCCCAGGTCGGCACCATTTCGGCCAATGGCGAATCGCAGATCGGTCGCATGATCGCAGACGCGATGCAGAAGGTCGGCAATGACGGTGTCATCACCGTCGAAGAGAACAAGGGCCTCGAGACCGACGTCGAAGTCGTCGAAGGCATGCAGTTCGACCGTGGCTACCTCTCGCCCTATTTCGTCACCAATGCCGACAAGATGACCGTCGAGCTGGAAGACGTGCTGATCCTGCTGCACGAGAAGAAGCTTTCTTCGCTGCAGCCGATGGTCCCCCTGCTCGAGACCGTGATCCAGTCGGGCAAGCCGCTGTTGATCATCTCGGAAGATGTCGAAGGCGAAGCGCTGGCGACCCTCGTGGTCAACAAGCTGCGTGGCGGCCTGAAGATCGCCGCTGTCAAGGCACCTGGCTTTGGTGATCGCCGCAAGGCCATGCTGCAGGACATCGCGATCCTGACCGGTGGTCAGGTGATTTCGGAAGACCTCGGCATGAAGCTGGAAAGCGTCACGCTCGACATGCTGGGCCGCGCCAAGAAAGTCGTCATCAAGAAAGACGACACCACCATCGTCGATGGTGCCGGCGAAAAGGCCGAGATCGAAGCGCGCGTTTCACAGATCCGCGCCCAGATCGAGGAAACAACCAGCGATTACGATCGTGAAAAGCTGCAGGAACGTGTGGCCAAGCTGGCGGGCGGCGTTGCCGTCATCCGCGTGGGTGGCATGTCCGAAATCGAAGTGAAAGAGCGCAAGGACCGCGTTGATGACGCGCTCAATGCAACCCGTGCAGCCGTGCAAGAAGGCATCGTCGTCGGCGGTGGTGTTGCGCTGGTTCAGGGCGCCAAGGCGCTTGATGGCGTCAAGGGCGACAACCCCGATCAAGATGCAGGCGTCACCATCGTGCGCCGCGCACTCGAAGCGCCGCTGCGCCAGATCGCCGATAACGCAGGCGTCGACGGTTCCGTCGTTGCCGGCAAGATCCGCGAATCCAAGGATCTCAAGTTCGGCTTCAATGCGCAGACCGAAGAATATGGTGACATGTTCAAGTTCGGCGTGATCGACCCCGCAAAGGTCGTGCGCACGGCGCTTCAGGATGCGGCCTCGGTCGCTGGCCTGTTGATCACCACCGAAGCGATGGTGGCCGACAAGCCCAAGAAAGAAGAAGCCGGCGGCATGCCCGACATGGGCGGCATGGGCGGCATGGGCGGCATGATGTAATCGCACCGCGATTTGCATGATCGAAAGGGGCCGCGCTTTGCGGCCCCTTTTGTTTGTGGCCCGGCCTTGGTTGTTCCTGCCCGGCCTGCATGGCATGGTCCATGCGCATAGCTTTGGGGGTGATGATGGATCGGATCGGTGTCGTCGGCTTGGGCCGGATGGGAAGCGCAATCGCCACGCGTTTCGCCGATCAAGGCGTTGCCGTCACCGGCTGGACTCGGAGTGGGCGCAGCGTTGACGATGTTGAAAGCGTCCCAGATCTTTTCTCACTGGTCGCGCGTGCCGATATCATTGTCTTGAGCTTGTTCGATGATGCAGCGGTCGGCGAAACCCTTGCCGCACTGCTTGCCTGCCCGCTTGCGGGAAAACTCGTCATCGACACCAGCACCATCGTGCCAGGCACCCTTTTGCGCTATGCCGCCGAGATTGAAGCGGCAGGCGCGCATTTGTCCGATGCGCCGATTTCGGGAGGCCCCGAGATGGTCGCAAGCGGGTCTTGCGGGATATTCATCGGCGGCTGCCATGCCGCTGTGGAACGCGCACAGGCTGCGCTTGCGCCGCTGTCGGGGCGGATTTTTCATGTCGGCCCGCTTGGCACCGGCCTTGTGATGAAGTCGATCAACAACGCGATGCTGCAAAGCTATTTCGCGGGTCTGGCCGAACAGATGCGCGTCGCCCGCCAAGCTGGTCTGTCGTTGGAGATGGCGCTGACGATCCTGAGCGGCGGCCCGGCGGGTGCGCCGGCGCTGGCGGATCGGATGCCGCGCATCTTGGGCCATGACGGCAGTGTCGGCTTTCCCATTCGTGGTGCGGCCAAAGATAATGCCGTCTTCCGCCGCGTCGCCGCCGAAGCGGGCGTCGCCACGCCCACGCTCGATGCGGCAAGCGCGATGATCGCGGCGGCCATCGACGCCGGTCTGGCCGAGGCCGATATCGGCGCCTTGATCGCGATGGCCTATGCGGATGCCTGATTTGCCGCCGTTGCGCCTTACCGGTGCCGAGATCTTGTATGATGATCCGCGCTGCCGCGACGCGATCAGCATCGCCGATGGGATGATCGCCGATGGCGGCGGGCGCGCGATCGATCTGTCGGGCTTTCGCATCCTGCCCGGCATCATCGACCTGCATGGCGACGGGTTCGAGCGGCATATGGCGCCTCGCCGTGGTGCGGTCGACAGCCCGGCGGCGGGTCTGGCAGGGCTCGATGCTGAATGCGCGGCAAGCGGGATCACCACCGCCGTGCTGGCCCAATTCTGGAGCTGGGAGGGTGGCATGCGCAGCCCCGATTTCGCCCAATCCCTTGCCCAAGCTTTACAAGGCGCCGAAACCCTGACCGCGATGCATCTGCAATTGCGGGTCGAGACACATATGATCGACACGATGGATGCGATGCTCGATCTGGTGCGGCGCGCTAGGATTTCCTTTGTCGTGTGGAACGACCACCTCCCGCATAAGCATCTGGCGGCAGGCAAGCGCCCCCCCGGCCTGACAGGTCAGGCGTTGAAAGCCGGTCGCGCGCCCGAGGATCACGCCAAGCTGCTCGCGGCGTTGCACGCCAATGGGCCAAAGCTGGATGCGGTCCTCGGCCCTGTGGCGGCCAGGCTTGCGGCCCTTGGCGTGCGCATGGGCAGTCATGATGACAATACGGCAACGGATCGCGCGCGGTTTCGCGCGCTCGGCGCCGATTTGTGCGAATTCCCTGAGACCCCGGCGGCAGCCGCCGCCGCCAAGGCGGCCGGTGAGCCGGTGATCATGGGCGCGCCCAACGTGGTGCGCGGCGCCTCGCACAGTGGCAAGATCGCGGCGGAAACCCTGATCGCGGCGGGCCATGTCGATGCGCTGGTGTCGGATTACCACTATCCGACCTTGGCGCGCGCGGCGGTGAAGCTGGCGGCGCGCATCGGGTGGTCGGCGGCATGGGGGCTGGTCTCGTCAGGCCCCGCGCGGGTCATGGGATGGCAAGATCGCGGGCGCATCGCGCCGGGCCTGCGCGCCGATCTGGTGATCATGGACGGCCAAGGCCGGATCTGCGGTACCATCGCGGGCGGGCGGGTGTCGCATCTATCCGGCGCGCTGGCCGCGCGGATGCTGGCATGAAGCTGATCGGCCTGAGCGTGCTGGTGATGGTGGCTTTTGCCGCCAATTCGGTGCTGAACCGGGCGGCCGTCGGCACGGGCCAGATCGGCGCGCTGGATTTCGCGCTATTGCGCGCCGTGGCGGGGGCGGTGGTATTGGTCGTGCTGATCCGCCTGCGCGGCGGGTCCGTGCCGCTCTTGGAACCGCGCCGCGTCTTGGGCGGGGTGATGCTGTCCACATATCTGATCGGTTTTTCACTGGCCTATCTGGCCATGGATGCAGGGCTTGGCGCGCTGATCTTGTTCGGCGGCGTGCAGGTCACGATGTTCGCGGGCGCGCTTGTTTCGGGCGAGTGGCCACCGCTGCGGCGCTGGGCCGGCGCCGGGCTGGCCCTTGCGGGGTTGGTCTGGCTCGTCTGGCCGGGGGCGGGTGCCACCGCACCGCTATGGGCGGTGGCTGCGATGGCGGCGGCGGCGCTGGGCTGGGGCATCTATTCGCTAATCGGGCGCGGCTCGGCCGATCCATTGGGCGATACGGGCGCGGCCTTTGTCTGGGCCACGGTCTTGGGGTTTGCGGCGGTGTTGGTGCAGACAGGCGGCAGCATGGTCAATGACGCGACGTGGCAGGGCATGGCATTGGCCGTGATCTCGGGCGCTGTCACATCGGGTTTGGGCTATGCGCTGTGGTATCGGGTCTTGCCGCGCATCGGCGCATCGGTCGCGGGGCTGATGCAGTTATCGGTGCCGGTGATCGCGGGCTTGGGCGGTGCGCTTTTGTTGGCCGAGACACCGACGCGCGCGATGATCTTGGCCGGTGCCGTGGTGCTGGGCGGCATCGGTTGGGGCCTCTGGCCTCAGCGCACCAAGGGCTCGAGCGGGTCGTAGAGCAGGCTTTCGCCCCATGCAGCATCGGGCAGGCTGTCGGGCTTGTAGCGGTAGCGGTGCATGTCGCCCCGCGCGATCAGATGGCGCTCTGTCACGATGCCCTCGGGATCGGTCCAGGGGGCGAGCGGATCGCCCGCGAGCAGCGTGACACGAAAGTAAATGTCGACCTGATGAAAATCATGGCCCGGCGCGTGGAACTCATTGACCAGACAGGGTGCGCCCACGGCGATGTTCAGGCCGGTTTCCTCAAAGAATTCGCGGATCAGATTGTCGTGCAGTGAGCTGTGCAATTCGACCCCGCCACCCGGCGCGCACAAGAGATCGCTTTTGCCCCCGCCCCATGCATTCACCAGAAGCAGGCGGTCATCGATCAGCAAAAGGCCGCGAACGGCAAGGCGGGGGCGGGGTGCGGTCATGGCGCGCAGACTGGCCTTTGGCGCGCGCGGGGGCAATCCCCCCTCGCAGTGCGGCCCGCGCGCCCCTATCTTGGGGTGATGCGATGGTGTGCCCCGATTTTTATCTGTTTGCTTTTCTGTGCCGCCCCGGTGCGCGCGGCAGATTGCGTAATCTTGCTGCATGGTTTGGCGCGCAGCGAGGCCTCGCTTTTGTTGATCGAAGAGATGCTGGAGGCCGAGGGTTATCAGGTGGTCAATCGCGGCTATCCATCGCGGCGCGCCTCGATCGCGGAGTTGGCCCCTTTGGCCTTGCTGCCCGCATTCGCGCGCTGCGAAGGGCGGCGTGTGCATGTGGTGACCCATTCGATGGGCGGCATCTTGCTGCGCTACTGGCTTGCCTTTCATCGGACCGGCAATTTGGGCCGGGTGGTGATGCTGGCCCCACCCAATGCGGGATCGGAACTGGTCGATGTACTTGGCCCGCTTGAGGCGTTCGAATGGATCAACGGCCCCGCGGGGATGCAGCTTGGCACCGGTGCGGAGGATTTGCCGAACCGCTTGCCGCCCGTTGATTTCGATCTCGGCGTGATTGCGGGTAATCAATCGCTCAACCCGGTCTATTCCGCGATGATCCCCGGCGATGATGATGGCAAGGTCGCGGTCGACAGCACCCGCGTGGCGGGGATGGCCGATCACATCGTGCTGCCGGTCACCCATACGTTCATGATGAACAACCCGCTGGTCATCGCACAGGTGATGGCCTTTTTGCGCGAAGGGCGCTTCGACCGCGAGTTGAGCTATATCGAGGCGATCGAGCGGATCATCGAATAGCGCGCGGGAAGGTGCGTATTTGAAGAAAGGTGAAGGCGAAGCGCCTTAGGCAGGGCCGGTCACGCGGTTGATATGGCCCATCTTGCGGCCCGGCCTTGTGTCTGATTTGCCGTAAAGATGGATCTGGACGCCAGCCTCGCCCGCAAGCGCGAAGACGCGGTCGACATCCTCACCGATCAGGTTCTCCATCACCACATTGGCATGGCGCGCGCCATTGCCCAAGGGCCAGCCGGTGATCGCGCGGATATGCTGTTCGAACTGATCGACGGCGCAGCCCGCTTGGGTCCAATGGCCGGAATTATGCACGCGCGGCGCGATTTCGTTCACGACGAGGCCGGCTTGCGTGACGAACAACTCCACCCCCATCACGCCCACATAATCAAGTGCTGTCAGGATGCGCGAGGCGATCAACACCGCATCCGTGCGCAGCTTGAGCGGTAAGTTGGCGGGAACCGTCGTTGTGGCCAAGATGCCATCGGTATGGACGTTTTCGCCCGGATCATAGGCGCTGACGCTGCCATCGCGACCACGCGCGGCGATGACGCTGATCTCGCGCGAGAAGCGCACGAAGCCCTCGGCGATGGCGGGTGCGCCTTGCAGGCTTGCGAGCGCGGCGGGGCCATCGGCGGGTGTCATCACCCGCGCCTGACCCTTGCCATCATAGCCAAAGCGACGCGTTTTCAAGATCGCGGGCGTGCCTGTCGCGTCCAGCGCAGCCTCCAGATTGGCGGGGCTGTCGATGGGTGCGAAAGGGGCGGTGGTCAGCCCCAGCCCCGCGAGAAAGGTTTTCTCCACCAGCCGGTCCTGGCTGGTTTCCAGCGCGCGGCGGTCGGGGAAAAGCGGCGTGGATTGGGCCAGCACATCGAGGGCGGGGGCGGGGATATTCTCGAACTCGAAGGTGATGAGATCGCAGCTTGCCGCGAAGCGTTCCAGCGCCGCGAGATCGTCATAGGCGCCTTGCGTCCAGGCATGGGCGACATCGGCGGCGGGTGCGTTGCCGGGTTCGTAGATATGGCTGCGGTAGCCCAGCCTTGCCGCGGCCATGGCCAGCATGCGGCCCAGTTGCCCACCGCCGAGAATACCGATCGTGGCGCCGGGCGCGAGGGGCTCAGTCATCGGAGGGTGTCTCGGGGATCGAGGCCGAAAGTGCCGCGCGCCAAGCATCGAGCCGGTCAGCCAAGCCAGCATCCGAGGTGGCCAGGATCGCGGCCGCCATCAGCCCCGCATTGGCCGCGCCCGCCGCCCCGATGGCCATCGTGGCGACGGGGTAGCCCTTGGGCATCTGCACGATGGAATAAAGCGAATCGACGCCTGAGAGGGCCTTGGTCTGCACGGGAACACCGATCACCGGCACCCGCGTTTTCGAGGCCATCATGCCCGGCAGATGCGCCGCACCCCCCGCACCCGCGATGATGACCTTGAGGCCACGGCCCGCCGCCGCCCGGCCATATTCCCACAGCCGATCCGGCGTGCGATGGGCCGAGACGATGCGCGCCTCGTAAGCGACGCCAAGCTCATCGAGGATGGCTGCCGCCTCGCGCATGGTGGGCCAGTCGGATTGACTGCCCATGATGATGCCGACCTCGACATCCGCCTTGTCTGTCATCTGTCGCGCCCTCGCGGCCTTGGAATGAGCGGCGCACTATAGCCGCGCGGCGGCGCGGTGCAATGCGCTGTCGGTTGCAATCGCCCGGCCCGACTAGGCCAGAATATCGGGGATCAATTCATCCTCGATCCGCGCGATCTGATCTTTGAGCATAAGCTTTTGCTTTTTCAGCCGCTTCAACGTCAGTTGGTCGGGGTTGACGGCCGCGTGCAGCGCTTCGATCGCGATGTCCAGATCGCGGTGTTGCCGCTTGAGCACCTCAAGGCGCACACGCAAGACATCTTCGTGGTTCATCGCGGTGGGGCCGGAGGGGGCGTTCATGGTCGGGATTGTCCGATCGCTGGGTCTGTCCTGAGGCTGGACACATCACTCTAGCGCGCGCAATGCGAGCCGCCAAGTCTTGCACAGCGCTCAGCAGCCCCCATATCGTGGTCATGGCACGTCGCCGCAGATGGGGCGCGCCATCACGCAGATCGCTTTTTGCAAGGATGTGCTTTCGATGACGAAATTGAGCCTTGGCGCGCACCCCTTCTTGTTGGGCTTCGACCAATTGGAACGGCTGGTGGAGCGCACCGCCAAATCAGGCAATGAGGGCTACCCGCCCTATAATATCGAACAGATCGGCGAGACCGCCTATCGCATCACGCTGGCCGTTGCCGGCTTTGCCGAGGATGAGCTTTCGATCACCTTGGAGGATCGCCAATTGGTGATCCGCGGGCGACAGATCGACGACAGCGCGGATCGCGTGTTTCTGCATCGCGGAATCGCGGCGCGCCAGTTCCAGCGCAGTTTCGTGCTGGCTGATGGGGTCGAAGTCGCGGGGGCGGTCTTGCAAAACGGACTTTTGCATATCGCCTTGCAGCGTAGCGTTCCCGACAGCGTCGTGCGCAAGATCCAGATCACCGTGGCGACGCCGGATGTGGGGAGGGATGAAAAATGACCAATGATCAAAATACCGACAACATGAACGCCGGACGGATCGTCTATATCCGGCCCATCGCCGTGGCCGATCTGCCCGATGGTCTGCGCGAAAAGGCCAATGGGCTCGAAACGCTTTATGCCATCGGCAGCGAAACCGGCGAGCGGCTTGCGCTGGTGCGCGACCGCGATCTGGCCTTTGATGTCGCGCGCCAGAACGATCTGACGCCTGTCAGCGTGCATTGACAGCCGGGCGCAGCTGCGCCTGAAGGCGGCATCCCTTGGCGCACCGCCGCCGTTGCGTCATCACCCCTCGTCGCGCCAGCGATTGACGATCGGGTAGCGGCGGTCGAGCCAAAAGGCGCGCTCGGTCAGCCGCGCGCCCGGTGCCGACTGGAAGCGCTTGTATTCGCTGATATAAATCAGGCTTTCGATCTTCTTCACCACGGCGCGGTCATGGCCCATGGTCACCAGATCGGCGACCGATGCCTCTTTGTCGATCAGCATCTCGAGGATCTCGTCCAAGACCGGGTAGGGCGGCAGGCTGTCCTCGTCCTTTTGATCCTCGCGCAATTCGGCGCTGGGCGGCTTGTCGATGACGCGGGGTGGTATCACCTCACCGGCAGGGCCTTGCATCCAGTCGAAATGATGGGCGTTGCGCCAGCGGCAGGTTTCGAAGACGCGGGTCTTGTAGAGATCCTTGATCGGGTTGTAGCCCCCCGCCATATCGCCATAGATCGTGGCATAGCCCACCGCGACTTCGGATTTGTTGCCGGTGGTAAGCAGCATCTCGCCGAACTTGTTGCTGAGCGCCATCAACATCACGCCGCGCAGGCGGGATTGGATGTTTTCTTCGGTCAAATCCGGGCTTGTCCCGGCGAAAAGCGGCGCGAGCGTCGCGAGTACCGTGTCATGGGCCGCCCCGATCGACACGGTATCCAAAGCCAGACCGAACCGCGCGGCCACATCGGCGGCATCGTCCAGCGAGCTTTGCGAGGTGAAGCGCGAAGGCAGCATCACGCAGCGCACATTTTCAGGCCCCAACGCATCGGCCGCGATGGCCGCCACCAGCGCGCTGTCGATCCCACCCGACAGCCCCAACAACACACGCGAAAACCCCGCCTTTTTCACGTAATCGCGAAGGCCGATCACCATGACATGGTAATCGGCCTCCCATGCGTCGGGGAGGCTTGCCTTATGGCCCGGCACGGCCTGCCACCCCTCTGGTCCGCCTTCGAAATCGACATGGAACAGGCCCGTGTGAAAGGCGGGCATCTGGTGGGTCAGCACCCCATGCGGGTTCAGCACAAAGCTTGCCCCGTCAAAGATCTGGTCGTCTTGGCCGCCCACGAGGTTCACATAGGCCAAGGGCAAGCCTGTCTCGACCACACGGGCCACCATGATCGCCTGCCGCGTGTCCATCTTGCCCCGGTGATAGGGCGAGCCGTTGGGCACCAGCAAGATCTCGGCCCCGGTCTCGGCCAAGGTCTCGGTCACATCGTCGAACCAAGCATCCTCGCAGATCGGCACGCCGATGCGGACTGGTCCCACCTTGACCGGCCCAGAGGGGTTGCCCGCGTTGTAATAGCGCTTCTCGTCGAACACATTGTAATTGGGCAGATGGTGCTTCATCACCTGCGCCGCGATCTTGCCGCCTTGCAGGATGAAATAGGCGTTGAAGGGCTTGTCCACGCCGGGCAGCGGCGCACCGATGCCGATGGCGGGGCCATCGGCGCAATCTTGCGCCAGTGCGGTCAGGACTGTCTGCACATCGGCGGCAAAGGCGGGTTTGCCGACCAAGTCCTGCAGCTGGTAGCCGGTCAAGAACATCTCGGGAAAAGCCACCATATCCGCGCCTGCAGCCTTGGCTTGCGCCCAAGCGGTCGCAGCCTGCGCGGCATTGCCACGCAGATCGCCCACTGTCGGGTTCAGCTGTGCAAGGCTCAGGCGGAAACGCTCGGCCATGGTGCGCCCTTTCGGATGGTGGCGGGTCTTGTGGGGCACATGTAACAGAAAGCGCCCCGAGGCCAAGGCCATGCCGCATCACCGCGCGCCAAAGCCGTTGCGCCCGTGGCCTTCACCCCGTAACTTCAACGCGCCGAAGCGTGATATCTTCCAAGCCCGAAGGGGGCCGTTCAGCCGTGACCAAGACACTTCCCGCCTTTGCGATCTGCGCCGCCATCTTCTTGGCATCCGCGGCCGCGGCGCAGCAGGCCGACACCATCGTCACCGATATCCAGCAATATGATAATGGCGGCATCTACGAGGGTGAGTTTCGCAACGGCGTGCAGCATGGTCAGGGCACCTATCGCTTGCCCAATGGCTACGAATACAGCGGTACTTGGGTCGATGGCGAAATTCGGGGTCCGGGGCGGGCGGTCTTTCCCGACAGATCGATTTACGAGGGCGAATTTCTTGCCGGCCGCCCGCATGGGGTGGGCAAGATCACCTATGCCGATGGCTCCACCTATGAGGGCGATTGGATCGAGGGGCGCATCGAGGGAAGCGGCACTGCGCTCTACTCCAACGGGTTGAGCTACACGGGCGCATTCGAGAACGGCCAGCATCACGGCCAAGGCATCATCACCGGCCCCGGCGGCTATCGCTATGATGGCATATGGGTCAATGGCGTGATGGAGGGGCAGGGCGCGATCACCTATCCCGATGGCACGACCTATGTGGGTGGCTTCATCGCAGGGCTGCGCGCGGGTACCGGGCGGCTCGAAATGCCCGATGGCGCCACCTATGAGGGCGAATGGGCCGATGGTCAGATCAACGGCACGGGCGTGCTGACCCAATCCAATGGCGATGTCTACACAGGCACACTAGTGGCCGGTCAGCGCGCTGGGCGGGGCAGCGTGCGCTATGCCAATGGCGATATCTACGAGGGCGATTTCGCCAATGATCAGCGCCATGGCAGCGGCACGATCACTGCCGCCGACGGCTTCACCTATACCGGCGAATGGGCCGAGGGGCGCATCCGCGGCAATGGCCGCGTCACCTATCCCGACGGGTCTGTCTACGAGGGCAGCTTTGTCGATGATCTGGCCCACGGCACAGGGACGATCACCTACCCTGACGGGTCGGGCTATGCAGGTGACTGGGTTGAAGGCGTCATTCAAGGCACTGGCACCGCCACCTACGCCAATGGGCTGAGCTATGTCGGCCAGTTCCTCAATGCCCGCCAACATGGTCAAGGGGTCATGACCCATCCCGATGGCTATCGCTACGAGGGCGAGTGGCAAGATGGGTTGCGCCATGGTCAGGGGCGGGCCACCTATGTCGATGGCACCGTCTATGATGGCACCTTCGTCGCGGGCGCGCGCGCGGGCCAAGGGCGGCTGACCATGCCCGCGCCCAACGCGTTTTCCTATGTCGGCGAATGGACCAACGGCGAGATCAACGGCTTTGGTATCGCCACCTATTCCAATGGCGATGTCTATGAGGGCCGCTTTGTCGATGGCCGCCGCGAGGGCGAGGGCACGATGCGCTATGCCAGCGGCGAGGTCTTGCGCGGCACATGGGAAGATGGCCTGCCGACCGAAGGCGCGGCCGTTGATGGCCCCACGCCTGCTGCCGATCCCGACACGACCGAGGCCAATCCCGGCGCCCCCGCCCCACAGCAGCCCTGACAGCGCCGCTTCTTCGTTTCGAAAATATCCCGGGGTCCGGGGCAGCGCCCCGGTCCCGCCTTATCAGCCACGCAGCAGTGCGGCGTTCGCGACCAGCCAAGCCGAAAGGCTTTGTGGCGCGCGCCCCGACAGGCGTTGGATATGGTCCGTGACACGATCCATGCGCCCCTCGCGGGCGGCGCGGTCGGCGCCCACCAGTAGGGCCGCCAGCGGTGCCGGCACACCCGCTCCCGTCAGCGTTGCCTCCAATGCCGCGTCCTCCATCGGCACGACAGCGATGGCGCTGCCCAGTACCGCGTTGATCGCGCCGACCTGTTCGGCCACGCTTTGCGCCTCGGGGCCGGACAGCTCATAGGTGGCGCTGTCGCTCTCGGTCAGCAGCGCACCGGCGGCGGCGGCCGCGTAATCGGCGCGCGCGCCATGAGCGATGCGTCCCTCGCCCGCGGCGGTCAGCTGCGCGCCATGGGCAAGTGCGCTCGGGATGCTCAGCGCGAGATTCTCGAAATACCAGTTGTTGCGCAGGATCGTGTGGTTCATGCCGCTGGCCTTGATCGCCTCTTCGGTGGCCAGATGGTCGGGGGCGAAAAAGATCGGGTGGTCTGCCGTCGGCGCGGGCATCGAGGTATAGACCACATGGGCCACCCCCGCACGGGCCGCGGCGGCGATGGCGGCCAGATGCTGGCGCTGGCGGGTGCCCATCGCGTCGATCGTGTCGGTCGAGATGATCAGAAGCCGTGCAACCCCGGCAAAGGCCGCGTCAAGGCTGGCGGGATCGTCGAAATCCACATGCACAGGCGTGGCGCCCGCGATTTTCAACGCCTCGGGCTTGCGGCTGCCCGCGCGTAGGTCGGTGGCGCCACGCGCGGTGAGTTCGGCCAGAACGAGGCGGCCCAGCGCGCCGCCCGCGCCGGTGATGAGGATGGGGGAATTGCGGTGATCGGTCATGTCTATCTCCAGTCTTGATTCGATTGCTGGTCTCAGTTAGAGACTGCATCGAACCACTGCCAGAGGGCATCTTCACCGCGCATGGTAACACCGGGGGTACCACCCATGACCAACACCACCGATACAGGGCAGGGGCGCATTGCGGATTGGGCCGGCAATCTTGACGCTTGCCCTATTCGGCAAGTGCTGGACCGGATCGGGGATCGCTGGTCCTTGCTTTTGTTGCTGACGTTGAAAGACGCGCCAAAGCGTTTCAACGCGCTGGGCCGTGCGATCCCGGATATCTCTCGGCGAATGCTTTCGACCACGCTCAAATCGCTGGAAGCCGACGGGTTGATCTGGCGGTCGGTTGAGGCGACGACGCCACCCGCGGTCACATACGGGCTGACCTTGCGCGGCCTGTCCCTGATCGCCGCGCTCGCGCCATTGCTCGATTGGGCCGTTGTGCAGACGCCCGCGATCCTTGCGGATCGCAGGCGGGCGGGCTGACGGCTCAGGCCGCGATCAGCCCCATGCTTTCGAGTTTCAACAAGACCTGCTGCGCGCAGTAATCGACATCCATACCTTCGGTATCGACAACCAGCTCGGCGGCGGTCGGCGCCTCATAGGGGTCAGAAATTCCTGTGAATTCCTTGATCTTGCCCTCGCGCGCGAGCTTGTAAAGCCCCTTGCGGTCGCGGCGCTCGCATTCCTCGATGGAGGTCGCAACATGCACCTCGATGAAGGCGCCGAAGGCCTCGATCATCTCGCGCACCGCGCGGCGCGTAGCCGTGTAGGGCGCGATCGGCGCGCAGATTGCGATGCCGCCATTCTTGGTGATTTCACTGGCCACATAGCCGATGCGGCGGATGTTGATGTCGCGGTGTTCCTTGGAAAAGCCAAGCTCAGAGGACAGGTGCTTGCGCACGACATCCCCGTCGAGCAGCGTCACCGGACGCCCGCCTTGTTCCATCAGCTTGACCATGATCGCATTGGCGATGGTCGATTTGCCCGAGCCCGACAGCCCGGTGAAGAACACGGTGAACCCCTGCTGGCTGCGCGGCGGCGAGGTGCGGCGGAGTTCCTTGACCACTTCCGGGAAGGAGAACCATTCCGGGATCTCCAGCCCCTCGCGTAGGCGGCGGCGCAGTTCGGTGCCGGAAATATCGAGGGTCGTATCGCCTTCGGGGACTTCGTTCGCCGGATAATACTGCGCCTTTTCCTGCACATAGACCATGTGTTTGAAATCGACCATCTCCAGCCCGATCTCGGCCTCGTGGGTCTTGAAAAGCTCTTGCGCGTCATAGGGGCCGTAGAAATCCTGCCCCTGGCTGTTCTTGCCCGGGCCCGCGTGGTCACGGCCCACGATGAAATGGGTGCAGCCGTGGTTGCGGCGGATCAGCCCGTGCCAGACGGCCTCGCGCGGGCCGGCCATGCGCATGGCGAGGTTCAGAAGGCTCATGGTGGTGGTCGAGGGCTGATACTTGTCGAGCACCGCCTCGTAGCAGCGGACGCGCGTGAAATGGTCCACGTCGCCGGGCTTGGTCATGCCGACGACCGGATGGATCAGCAAATTCGCCTGCGCTTCCTTGGCGGCGCGGAAGGTCAGTTCCTGATGCGCGCGGTGCAGCGGGTTGCGCGTTTGAAACGCCACGATGCGTCGCCAGCCCAGCTTGCGGAAATAGGCGCGCAGCTCGTTGGGCGTGTCGCGCCGCGCGCGGAAATCGTAATGCACGGGCGGCTGGATGCCGGTGATCGCGCCACCAAGGTAAACCGGTCCCGCGACGTGATGCAGGTAGTTGACCGCCGGGTGCGCCAGATCATCGGCGCCGAAGACCATCTGCGCCTCGCGCGCCTTGTTGGGGATGTATTTGTCGCTGATCGACAAGATCGCGAGGATCACCCCCTCGGCATCGCGCAGCGCGATGTCTTGACCGGGTGCGACCTTGGCGGCGAAATCCTCGGAGATATCGAGCGTGATGGGCATGGGCCACAGCGTGCCATCGGCCAGCCGCATCGTTTCCACGACGCTTTCGTAATCGGCCTGTCCCAAGAACCCCTTC
>NZ_CBFIIK010000040.1:0-19499 GCF_965662675.1 Roseicyclus sp.
GCCTTGGACGCCGCATAGGCCGCGACCTGTCCCGCCACGCGAAAACCCAAGATCGAGGCGATATTGATGATCGTGCCACCGCGCCCCGCATCGGCCATGGCCTGCGCCGTGGTGCGCGCGACGTAAAAGGGGCCCTTGAGGTTAGTGTCGATCACCCGGTCGATGGTGGCATCGTCATGATCGAGCGCAGTCGCCGTGGCGGCCGTGCCGGCATTGTTGACCACGATGTCGAAAACTTGGCCCGCCAGCTTGGCCGCCACATCCGCGCCATCGGCCACATCGAGGACGAGCGCATGGGCGACACCGCCGCTATCGGTGATGTCGGCACAAAGTGCGGCCACCCGCTCACCGCGGCGCGCGGCCAGCGTGACAGCGACACCTTGGGCGGCCAGCAGCCGCGCGAAATGCGCCCCAAGCCCCGAGGATGCGCCCGTTACCAGCGCCGATTTGCCCGTCAATCCGGGCCATAGGGGAACGGGTGAATCGGTCACGTTCGTCAAGGCCTCCCATCCTTATCGAGCGAGCGTTCGGTAGATATTGGTAGACAGCGCCCCGGAATATGGCAACAGATTCCTGAACCACGGAGACGGAAAGATGACCAACCCGACCCAAAGGGCCGCCCATGCGGCGGCTGGCGCGCAGTTGCCGCGCATGGCCGCGATGCCCACGGTCGCGCAATTGTGCCAATCGATCCTTGCCCGTCACCAAGACACGATCAGCGTGCGCAAGTCCAACATCGCTCTGCCGCGCCTGCAACGGATCTTGGAGACAGCGATCGATCTGTCGAACAAGGGCGGGTTTCAGGCCATGTCGCTACGCGATCTCTCGCGCGAGACAGGGATGTCGGCGGGCGGTCTTTACGCCTATTTCGATAGTAAGACGACGCTTCTGAAGATGATCTTGGCCGAGGTGGCCGATCTGGTGCAACGCGTGCTGTCGAGCCCCCCCGAGGATGTGACCCGTGATCCTGTCACCCATCTGCGCTGGATGATCGACACACATCTGCGCATGACCGAGGCCTTGTTGCCGTGGTTTACCTTCGCCTTCATGGAGGCCAAGAATTTCCCCCCCGCCGAACGCCGCATGGCCATCGATAGCGAGATGCTGACCGAAAGCTACTTTTCGGCCGTGGTTTTGCGCGGGGTCGAAAGCGGCGTCTTTCGTCCCGACACCTCGCCGCTTTTGCCCGCGCTGATCAAGCCGCTGTTGCAGGAGTGGTATGTCAAACGCGCCAAGTATCGCCGCCGGGGCATCACACTCGACAGCTACAGCGCCGAGGTGCAGCAGGTCGTCTTGCGCGCCTGCCTGCCCGAGGCGGGATTGGGTCTGCAGGGTTTGGCCCGCCCGCCGTTGGGAGAGGGGCGGGCCTAGCGACCGCCCCCGATATCGACGATGGTGCCGGTGACATAGCTGGCCCTTTCCGACAAAAGCCAGACGACCGTATCGGCGACCTCGTCCGCCGTGCCGATGCGTCCCAAGGGAACCTCTGCCCGCTTTTGGACCAGCCGCTCGCCCACGCCCGCGGCGGCATGGATTTCCGTGTCGATCAGGCCGGGTGCCACCGCATTCACCCGGATGTCGCGCGGCCCCAATTCGCGGGCCAAGCCCTTGGTCATGGCGTTGATCGCCCCCTTGGAGGCTGCGTAATGCACCCATTCGCCGCCGCCGCCCAGTTCCGCCGCCCTGCTCGACATCAGCACAATCGACCCGCGGGCCATCCGCCGCGCGCCCTCCTGCACGGTCAGAAAGCAGCCGATGAGGTTGGTGTCGATGACGCGGGTCAGATCGGCGAGCGACAGATCGGTGATCTTGGTGGCCGGTCCCGTGATGCCCGCATTGGCGAAAAGCCCGGTGGCGGTGCCGAACGCGGCCTCGCATCTGTCGAAAAGCAGCGCGGGGGTGGTCGGGTCGGTGACATCGGCCTTGATGGCGATGACCTGCCCGCCCGCTTGGGTCAGTTCCGCGCATAACCCATCGGCGGCATCCGCATCGCGCGCATATGAAAATACCACTGGTCGGCCCAAGGCCACCAAGGCGCGCACGCTTGCCGCCCCGATCCCTCTGCTGCCGCCCGTGACGATGACGGGACCAAGTTCAGAATGCGACATCATTTCCCCCTTTTAGATCAAGCATCTGGCGTGCCTCGTCGGGTGTTGCCACTGCAAGGCTGAGGCCTTCGAGGATCTCGCGTACCTTGCGCACCTGGTCGGCATTGCTTTCAGCCAACTGCCCCGGCCCGATCCAAAGCGAATCTTCCAGCCCGACACGCACATTGCCCCCTTGGGCCGCGGCCATTGCCGCGACGGGCATCTGGTTACGCCCCGCACCCAGAACCGACCAGACGTAAGCATCGCCGAACAGCCGATCGGCCGTGCGCTTCATATGCGCCACATCCTCCGGGTGGGCGCCGATGCCCCCCAAAAGGCCAAAGACCGTCTGCACAAGGAAAGGCGCCTTGACCAAGCCGCGATCGACGAAATGGGCGAGGTTATAAAGATGGCTGGTGTCATAGCATTCGAACTCGAACCTTGTGTGGTTGGCGTTCCCGATCCGCAAGATCTGTTCGATATCGGCGAAGGTGTTCTTGAAAACCAGATCGCGGCTGTTCTCCAGATGCGCGCGTTCCCAGTCGTGGCGAAACTCCTTGAAGCGGTCGAGCATCGGGTAAAGCCCGAAATTCATCGACCCCATGTTCAGCGAGGCCACCTCGGGCTTGAGTTCCGCCGCTGGGCGCATGCGTTCGGCCACGCTCATATGCGGTGAGCCGCCGGTGGTCAGGTTCAACACCGCGCCCGTGGCCTGCTTGAGTTGCGGCAGAAAGGCCCGGAACGCATCGGGGTCTTGCGTGGGCCGCCCAGTTTCGGGGTCGCGCGCATGCAGATGCAGGATCGTGGCGCCCGCCTCAGCGGCTTTCAGGCCATCGGCGATAATTTCTTGTGGCGTCACCGGCAAATGCGGCGACATCGATGGCGTGTGGATCGCGCCCGTCACGGCGCAGGAGATGATGACTTTGCGGGATTTCGCGGCCATGTATCGGTCCCTTTCTGCGGGGTCAGTCTTGCGGTGTTTCGCGGCGGAAATGCGCCATCAGCGCCATCAGGCGGCGGTCGCGGCGGGCTTGCGCCTTGGGCAGATCGGACAGGGGCAGAACAGCACGGCGCGCGGCCGCGATGCGGTCCAGCGTCTCACCCTCCCAATCGGGCAGGGTGGTTTGGCGCGCGCCGATGAGGCGATACATCGGCCCGTAGCGGGCGACGTAATCGCGCACGCCGCCCGGCGCGTTCAGATCGATCGCCTCGAAAGGCCCGCACAGCGACCAGCGGGGTGCCAGCCCGTCGCGGATGCCGGTGTCGATATCCTCGGGCGTGGCGATCCCATCGGCCACAAGGCGCATCGCCTCTTGCAACAACGCGCCTTGCAGGCGGTTCATGATGAAGCCGTCGATCTCGCGCGTCATGCGGATGGGCTTTTGGCCGATCCCCGCCATAGTGGCGGCACAGCGCTCCATCGCTGCCGCGTCGGTCCATGGGGCGGGCACGATTTCCACCGCCGGGATCAGGCTGGGCGGGTTGATCGGGTGGGCCACCAGACAGCGTGCGCGACCCTTCAGCGCTTCGGTGAAGCTGGACGGCAACAGCGCCGAGGTCGAGCTTGCCAAGATCGCATCAGGCCGGGCTGCGGCATCAATTGCGGCAAAGATCGCGCGCTTGATATCGACATTTTCCGACACGTTTTCTTGTACATGCAAGGCGTTCTTCACAGCGGTTTCCAGATCGGCGGCCACATGTACACGCCCCGCCACCTCGGCGGGTGCTTGCCCCTCCAGCAGGCCAGCGGCCTGCATATCGGTGCCGATCTCGGCCACGCGGGCTTGTGCCGCGCCTGCGGCGTCTGCGTCTTGGTCGTAGAGCGTGACCATGTGGCCCGCACGCGCAAAGCCAAAGGCCCAAGCCGACCCGATCAGCCCCGCGCCGATCACCGCGATGGGGGGTTTTTCCATCACAACCCCTCAACGCCCGCGCAGACGCTGAGCGCCTGGCCGGTAATGTTGGCCCCGCCGGGCGAGGACAGGAACAGACACATCGCGGCGATATCCTCGGGCGCGACCATGCGGCGGAGCCAGACTTTTTCCAGCGCCTGCACCTCGGTCTCGGCATAGCTTTGGCCCAATTGCTGGGCGCGCGCGGCGATCACGCGCTCGATGCGAGGGCCCTTGACGATGCCGGGCAAGATCGCATTGGCGCGCACGCCCTGCGGCCCCCATTCCACCGCAAGGCTTTTGGCCAGCCCCACCACCCCCCATTTCGACGCCGCATAGGGCGTGCGCAGTGCAAAGCCCAAACGCCCCGCGACCGATGAAATGGCGACAAAGCTGCCCCGGCTGGCGATCAGATCGGCGGCGGCGTGATGGGCAGCGAGATACGCACCGCGCAAATTCACCTCGAGCGTGCGATCCCATGCGGCGTCATCCACATCGGCGATGGCAAGGGTCGGCCCCGCGATCCCGGCATTGGCGATCACCACGTCGAACCCGCCCATATCGGCGCGCGCTGCCGCGAAAAAGGCGCGGGCCTGTTCGGGGTCAGCGGCATCGCATTCCATCGCGCCAAAACCCGCCGCGCGCGCATCCGCGACGGCGGCGGCGTCGATGTCGCAGACATGCACATGCGCGCCCGCCTGTTGAAAGCCGGTGGCGATGGCCCGCCCGATCCCCGCCGCCCCGGCGGTCACCGCCACACGCAGGCCCGTGGGCGGTGTCAGCGATTGCAGAATGCTCATATCTGTCCCTCATTGGTTGGGGTGGCCGCCGCCGCGACCGTTGCTGCACGAATATCGGGGGCGGCATTGGCGATATCGGCGATGATCGCCGCGCGTAGTGCTGCGGCATCGCGCGCCAACACGGCGGCGCGCATCGCATCGTGAAACCCCATCGAACGGCTGAGATGGGCCTGATCGGGCAGGCTTGCGCGGATCGCGGGACCGACGATCAGCCATAGGCGCTGGATCATGCCAAGCAGCATGGGCCAGCGCGCGGCGGCGTAGATGCCGGAATGAAAATCGGCGTTCGCGGCCAAGTAGCGGTCGACATCGCCGCTGTCGGCGGCTTGCCTCAACGTCTGATGCAAGGCGCAGATCCGCGTCACATCCGCCCCCGTCAGCCCTTCGCCCGCGCGCCTTGCGGCCATGCCTTCAAGCTCGGTCCGGATCGCCGTCACCTCATCGAAATCATCGGGCGAGAGCAGGCGCACCCGCAGCGTGCGACTTGGCGTCAACTCCAGCGCACCCTCGGCGGTCAGCCGCGTCAGCGCCTCGCGCACGGGCATGGCGCTGACCGAAAGCTGCGCGGCAAGGCCACGGCTCGAGATCACCTCGCCGGGGCGAAAAGCACCCGCGATCAACCCGGCATGAAGGCGGTCATAGATCTGTTGCTGCAAGCTGTCGCGCTGGAGCGGCGCTGTTTGCGCCATCTCGGCGCTGGCCAAGCTGTCGGACATATCCCCCCCCCGGATCGTCATCTTCGATCTTCGATCTGCGATCGCAGTAAGGAGTAGCCCGTCGCCCCTGTCAACGCCGATCAGCGCGCCACGCAGCGTGACATCTGTCCGAAGCCGGCAGCGGTGCAGATATAGCTGCCGCGTCCGGGTGCGCCGCGGCTGCGCGCGGTGGTCGTCGCGCGCGCTGTCGCTGCGGGGCGGTTTGCCTGCCAGTCGAAGCGGATCGCGCGATCGCTGCGCATCTGCGGCGCGGCGGGGGCGGTTTGTTGGGCCTGTGGCGGCGGGATCTGGGGCGAATGCGCGACCAAGGGGCTGGCCATCACGCCCAAGGCAAAGCTGGCGGCAACAATGGCGCGGCGCAGGTGATGCTGCATGATGATCGACCCCTTTCCCCACTCGCGCGCCGTGCTGGCGGCATCAGGGGCAGGGCCCGATCGCGCGACCAGCGCCGGGCAAAACTGACCTTGGCATTGACGCGGGTCAACGCCTTGATCAAGCGGGGGTGGAGGCGGGTGTGTATAACATCGCCGGAATCCGGCCAAGCGCGCGCTGCATCAATGGCATGCACGCGGACCGCCAATCAGCGGGAATCTGCCAAGGCCCCTCTCAGCTGGCGATGGTCACGATTCTTTCGCCAACCCGCCAATCGGGGCGGCCGAATCCTTGGGGCCAGTCATAGACCTCGGGGTAGTTGAAATAGACCACGCCGACCAAGGCGGGAAAGGTTTCGGCCATCGTGCGGACCTGCGCATCCCAAGCCGCGACATAGCCCGCATCGCCGCTATAGCCCAATTCGGCAACCACGACGGGTTTGCCGAAACCGACCGCGCGGTCGTAGCGTGGGGCCAAGATCTCGGAAAAGCTGCGGTCGCGGTTATAATTGGCGCGGTCCCATGCCTGCAGGCCAAAGACGCTGAGGCCGGTCAGATCGACATGATCATCACCGGGGTAATAGGCCTCCATTCCGTCATCGCCCAAGGGCGACCACATCAGGTTGATCCCCGGCACCGTCTGCCGCGCGATATCGGCCATCCGGCGATAGGCGGCGATGTAGTCGTCGGGCGCCCAACCGGCCCAGATGAATTGGCCGTTATCATCATCCATCTCATGGCCCCAGCGCAGCGTCAGGGGGCTGTTCAGCGCGGCCAACACCTCGCAGATCGACCGCATCGTGGCGTCGTAATCGCCTGCGGCGATGCCGGCGCGCAGGGCGCGGGCGGTATTGCGTTCGCTGCGCGACCATGTCCACGGCTCCAAGGTCACCAAAAGCGCGCGCTCGCGGTCCATGGCGTAGCGGTCGGCATCGAAGAGCGAGTTGATCGCCACATCCTCCCACGGCAAGAAGACATGCTCGATGGTGAAATCCGCCTCATCCGCGAAATCGCCCGCAGGGTCATAGGCGCCGAAGGGGATCAAACCGGGTGGCACCGAGCCCGGCGAGGGGCGCAGTGCCGCGGCCATTCCGGCACCGGCGGCCAACATACCCATCATGACGGTGCGGCGCTGCAGGTAGAACGGCATCATGCGAGGGGGCAGCATATTGGAACTCCTTTTATCGAGAAACGGGTGTTGACCCAAGGGACGAAGGTGTGACGAAACGGATGCGCGCGGTCCCGACAGCGCCACCGCTGGCCGCCCCCGAGACGACGTATTCTGCGCGTGTCAGCGCGTTTAGCCCGGTGCCAAGCGTCAGCGCATGCACCGCCTCGGGCGCGCGCATCGAGACCGCTGAGATCAACAGCACCGCGCCAAGCCCCGCGGTGCCCAGATGCGGCCGCATCTCGCGCCACCAAAGATGCCCGGCGCGCGGCGGCCTGCTTTCGCGGATATGGCCGACCACCGCGATCCAAAGGATGGCGGCATAGAAAAATCCGTTCAGCGCCGACAACAGGTAGAAACCCGCCGCTTGGGTGACTTGGTTCAAGATCAGCACAGGCGAGACCGCCCCCAAAAGCAGCACACCATAGACCGCGACGATCCTGTAGGGCAGGGCGGCGGTCGCATCCTCGCCCTTGGGGGTGATGCGGAAATCGACGAAGCGCCCCGTCACCCGGTCGCGCATAGCCATGATGCAGCCCCAAGCCACCCACGGCCATTGCACCAGCAAGAACAGCGCCTTTTCCCACGCGATCACGCGTGCGTCATGGGGCCGAAAGAAGCCGTCGCGCCGCATCGCGATCGCGAAAACCGTGATCGCACCCACGGTCGGCAGGGCATGGCCCAAGAACTGCGCATAGGTGACATCGGCATAGGGTTGGTCGAACCACAGCGCCGCGATGGGCAGCGCGTAGATTAGCGCCGCGCTCAGCGCCATCATCGGGTAAAGCGCTTGGCAAAACAGGAATTGGAACCTGAGCCGCCAAGGCAGGTCGCGCAGGTAGCGCGGCGTGTAGGTCAAGAGGAGCGCCACAAGGCTGCGCGACCATTGGAATTCCTGCGTCACCATATCGGCCAGCGTGCGCGGTCCGTCGCCGATGGCGATCGCCTCCATCGCATGCACGCCCCGCCAGCCGCCCGCGTTCATGATCATCGATGTGGAATGATCCTCGGCCAGTTCGGGGCCAAGCCCGCCCACATCCGCAAGTGCCTTGGTGCGTACCGCGTAATGCGAGCCGATGCACATCGGCGCAAGGCTGCCGGTATAGCCTAGTTGGAAGACACCGTGAAACGCCGCCTCGGACTGCAGCCGGGCGCGCGCGGCCCAGCTTGTCCCGGCATTGGCCGCACAGATCGAGGGCGCGCTGACATAGCCGACGCTGGGGTCGGCAAAGGGGCGGACCATTTCGCGCAAATAGCCCGGCTGCGGCACATGATCGGCGTCAAGCTGGGCCACGATATCGTAATCGCGATAGCCCCAATGATCGTAGAAATAGGCAAGATTACCCTCTTTGCAGCGGGTCCGGCGCGGCCATACCGCATTGTGATAGCGGGCATTGCCCTTGCGGGTGGAAATCCTGACGCCGTGGCGCGCACACCATGCACGGGTCAGATCATCGGGGTCTTCATCGGCCAGCCAAGTGTCATGGGGGTAATCTTGCGCCAGCATGGCCTTCAAAGTCGGGATCAAGACCGATAGCGGCTCTGCCGGGGTTTTGGTCACGACCATCGCGACGCGGAAATCGCCTTTCTTGGGGTCGGGCGCGGCGCTGCGTTTGGCCCCCAGGAACACGGCGACAAAGTAAAGCTGCAAGCCATAGATCCAGCCCAAGGCCAGCGTCGAGAGTGCATAGCCCGCGGGGCTGGCCACATGGGCGGGATCGAGCCACCAGAGCCAGAACCATGCCACGCAGGCGAGCCACAGCGCCGTCAGCGCCAGATAGCGCGCGCGCATTCCCCCGGTCAGCACCGGAGACAAGAGGGCAGGGTCAAGCCGTCGCTGCATGGCGCACCTCATGGCCGAACCAAGGGGCGGCATGGGCGATGATCTTGTCGATATCGCCGTGCCGTGTGACGAAACCCAACCGCTCCGCCGCCAGCCGCGGGTCGGCGACAAGGGCAGCCGGGTCGCCCGGCCGGCGCGGCGCCTGCACATGCGGCACCGTGCGCCCTGTCACGCGCTTGACCGCGGCCATCACCTCCAGGACCGACGTGCCGCGCCCACTGCCAAGGTTCAGCGTCAACGGTGCGCCGCCGTTCAACAAATGCCGCAAGGCCATGACATGGGCGCGCGCGAGATCATCGACATGGATGTAATCGCGGATACAGCTTCCGTCGGGCGTGTCATAATCCGTCCCAAGGACAGAAAGCGGCGGGCCGTGCCCGGCGGCCGCCATCAACGCCAGCGGGATCAGATGCGTCTCGGGGCGGTGGATCTCGCCCAAGGCTCCGTCGGGGTCGGCACCGGCGGCGTTGAAATAGCGCAAGATCGCGGGACGCAGCCCATAGGCGGCGGCCTGTTCGCGCAGCATCCGCTCGCCCACCAGCTTGGTGAAACCATAAGGGTTGATCGGGGCCTGGGGCGTATCCTCGCGGATCGGCACGGCGCTGACCGCGCCATAGGTGGCGCAGCTCG
The DNA here is from genome assembly GCF_965662675.1 of Roseicyclus sp. GTDB lineage: Bacteria > Pseudomonadota > Alphaproteobacteria > Rhodobacterales > Rhodobacteraceae > Roseicyclus. The sequence continues at coordinate 9,508 of NZ_CBFIIK010000040.1, forward strand.
ACGAAAACACCACCGCCGCGATGCGGCTGTGCCGGCACACATCGAGCAGCGCGATCATGCCGCCGATATTATTGTCATGATAGGCTGCCGGGTCGCTCACCGATTGCCCGACATAGGCGCTGGCCGCGAAATGCATCACCGCGGCGATCTCGTAATGCACCATCGCCGCGCGCAGGGCCACGCGGTCGCGCAGATCGGCAAAAATTGCCGGCCCCCATTGCACATGTGCGGCATGCCCGGTCGAGAGGTTGTCATAGACCACCGGGCGAAACCCCGCCGCCGCCAAAGCCTTGCAGCAATGCGCGCCGATGAACCCCGCCCCACCCGTCACAAGGATCGCAGGCGCGCTCATGACAGGGCCGTCGCAGGCAAGGTTTGGGGGGTTTGGGCGAAATGAGCGATCATCCGGTCCAGCCCGTCATACAAGCTGACCGTCGGCTGCCAGCCCAAAAGCGTATGTGCCAAGGTAATATCGGGGCGGCGCTGCTTTGGGTCATCTTGCAGCGCATCGAGAAACCGCAACCGCGACGGCGAGCGCGTCTTGGCCAGCACCATCTCGGCCAGTTCCAGAACGGTGAATTCGCGCGGATTGCCCAGATTGACCGGCCCGGCGATCCCATCCTCGCTGTTCATCAGCCGGATCAGCCCGTCGATCAGATCATCGACATAGCAAAATGACCGTGTCTGCCGGCCCGTGCCATAGACGGTGATATCTTGCCCGGCGAGCGCTTGAACAACGAAATTCGATACCACACGCCCGTCTTGTGCATCCATCCGCGGCCCGTAGGTGTTGAAGATGCGCGCGATGCGTGTCTGCAGCCCGTCGCGGCGGGCATATTCATAGAACAGGGTTTCAGCCCCGCGCTTGCCTTCGTCATAGCAAGCACGCGGCCCATAGGTATTGACCGCGCCGCAATAGGTTTCGGGTTGGGGCGACAATTCGGGGTCGCCATAAACCTCGGAAGTGGAGGCCTGTAGGATGCGTGCGGATTTCCGTTTTGCCAGTTCCAGCATGTTCTGCGCCCCGTCGATCGAGGTGCGGAAGGTATGGACCGGATCGATCTGGTATTTCGGCGGCGAGGCGGGGCAGGCGAGGTTGTAGATCGCGTTGACCTTTTCGCTGATCTCGATGGGGAGGATGATGTCATGTTCGATCAGGCTGAACCGGCCCGTCGGCATCAGATGCGCGACATTCGCGCGGCATCCCGTCGACAGATTGTCGATCGCGATGACGCGCGCACCTTGATCGACCAACCGGCTGCACAGATGCGAGCCGAGAAATCCGGCCCCGCCGGTCACGATTGTCACCGCCTCGGGGGTGCGTGCCATGACGGCGGGAAGGCTTGTGGTCATCGGGGTGACGGTCATCGGCAACATCTCCATCGCGGATCTCCTGACATTCTGGCCCTTGGGCCTTGGCTTGGTGTCTTCCCGCGCCTTGGCCAAAGCGAGGCCGTGCGCGGCCCGATGGGCGCGCGGCGGCAATCCGATTGAACTTGGGCAACAGGCAGCGGAACTCTCAGCCTATGGTGACCAAGTGCGACGGTGATTCATTGACGGTGATCATCTTGTTGATCCGCCGCTCATTCAGCTTCGTTATTTGCTTTAGCTTTGATTTTTAAATCATTGTAATAGATAATAAAAAATGAATTATGTGTCGCGGTTTTGACCTGCGCGTCAAATGCTCAAGGAACTGGACGGGGCGTGATCTGCCCGCTAGCCTCGGCGCAAATGAGAGAGGATCTGACGATGAATCATGCCCAGACCCGCGCCGATCTGGCCGCCGCATTCCGCCTGACCGCGCGCGAGGGGATGCATGAGGGGGTGGCCAATCATTTCTCGATGGCGGTCAATGATGACGGGACGCAATTCCTGATCAATCCGCGCCGTCATTTCAGCCGCATCCGCGCCTCGGACCTGTGGGTGATCGACGCCAACCACCCCGAAAGCGCCAAGGGCGAGGATGCGCCCGACCCGACCGCATGGGGGCTGCATGCCAGCCTGCACCGCCATGTGCCGCATGCGCGCTGTGCCATGCATGTGCATTCGACCTATGCCACCGTGCTGGCCAGCCTTGCCGACAGCCGCCTGCCGCCCATCGACCAAAGCACGGCGATGTTTTTCAACCGCATCGTGATCGACGAGAATTACGGCGGTCTGGCCATGGAGGAGGAGGGGACACGCTGTGCGCGCATGTTCCAAGACCCCTCGATCCGTACCATGATCATGGGCAATCACGGGGTGCTGGTGATCGGTGAAACGGTCGCGGAAACCTTCATGCGGATGTATTATTTCGAGCGCGCGGTGCGCACCTATATCATCGCGCTGTCCACCGGGCGGCCCATGCGGGAACTTTCGCCCGAGGTGGCCGAGATCACCGCCCGCCAGCAAGAGGGCGATCCGCAGGCCGAGGCCGATTTCATGCGCGGCATGCGCATGGTACTGGATGCCGAAAGCCCCGATTACATGCAGTGAAACGGCGCCTTAGCGCTGTTCCATCGCGTTTTCCCATTCGGCAAGAAATGTCCGGCGGTTCAGCGGGTCGAGATAGACCATCAGCGCCGGTCCCAGCCGGATCGGGCTGAATCCCGCACCATCCGCGCCGCCCGTCTGGCCCAAGGGCGGCAGGGGCCAATCCTCGGCCGTGGGGCGTAGCCCGGTTTCGAGCAACAGCTCGACCAGTGCGCCGGCCGCCGCCACTTCGGTGGCGTTGCGCGGGATGATTGCGGTGCGCAGCATGATATTCTCGAAGTCCTCCATCCGAAGGATCTGTACCCGCCCGCCGGAATCGCGCGCCAAACGCTCGGCGGCGTAGCTGCCCAAGACATTGTAGGCCACCGCCAGACGCCCTGCTGCCACATCGTCGATCATCTGGCCCGAGCAACAGTAAAGCTGCGGGTCGAGCCGCCCCATCACCTCGGCCAGCCGCCAATACACATCGGTCGAGCGCGTCTCCTTCGTGGCGAAGAGATAGCCCAGCCCGCTTTCGCGCACATCATAGGTGCCGACCGCCCCGTGGAACCGTTCGGGATGGTCGCGTAACAGCGCGATCAGCTCTTGGCGCGTTGCAGGCAGCGGCAGGCCCGCGATCCGCTCGGCATTGACCACCACCACCGCGCGTTCGGCGCTGAAGGCAAAGATAAGGTCGCGCCAACGCGCCCAATCAGGCAGATCGGCGGTGACGGGCGAGCGATAGGGGCGCGCAAAACCGTCATTGGCGAGTTGAAACTGCAGATCCATCGCCGATGACAAGGCAAGGTCAAAGGGCGCGCTATCGCGGATCGCCTTGGCCAAATCGGTCGAAGAGGTGACCGTATAGGCGATACCGATGTCGGGGCGCTTGGCCTGAAACGCCAAGAGATAGGGTTCGAACACCGCCAGATCGGCGGTCGAAATGACGCGCAGCACCGATGGCCCGGTGCCGGGGTAGAAGCGTTCCTCCTCGACCTCATAGGCGAAGAGCGCGCCGGCCCCGGCAAGGATCACGCCAAGGGCAAGACCAAGGATACGCATGCGCCCCTCCCGTTTTCTGTCTGTTGCAACTTCAGATGGCCGCCATGCGCCGCCACCACATCGCGCGCGATGGTCAGCCCCAGACCCGACCCCACGATGCCGCCCGTATTGCTCCCGCGTCGGAAGCGTTCGGTCAGCGCCTCGGCGGGCCCATCGCCAAGGCCCGGCCCCTCATCGGTGATGGTGATCTGGCCCATGCTTCCCAGCTTGGCCACCGTGATGCTGACGGTCGTATCCTCGGGCGAGTATTTGATCGCATTGTCCAAAACATTGCGCAGCGCGCTGTCGAGCAGCACCGCATCGCCCGCCACCTGTGCGGGCGCAAGTTGGAGTTGCAGCCGGATATCGCGCAGCGCCGCCGTTGCCTCGAGCGTGGCGGCGGTCTGGCGGGCAAGGGCTGCGAGATCGATGGGATCGCGCGCCAGATCATCGGCGCGAAAGGCGACCGTGGCGTGATCGAGCAACTGCCCCGCCGAGCGCGAGCTTTCATCGACCGCGCGGATGATCCCGCGCAAACGCTGGCGCTCGGTCTCGTCGCTGACGCTGTGCAGCGCGATCTCGGCTTGGGTGCGCACGGTGGCAAGCGGCGTGCGTACACGGTGCGCCGCTTCGGCGATGAAATCCTCGGAGCGGCGGATCGATTGGCCCAGACGGTCCATCAGCCGGTTCAGCGCGGTCATCAGCGGCGCAAGCTCGGCGGGCGCCGCGCGGCGCAGGGGGCGCAGATCAGATGGCCCGCGCCGCGAGACGGCGGCGGCGATCTCGTTCAACGGCCGCAGTGATGTGCGCGCGGCGATCGCTGAAAGTGCGACGGCAACAACGAAGAAGGCGACCGACAACGCCGCGGCCAGCCGCGATAGCTCGGCCGCGATCTGATCGACACCTTGGCGTGTCTGGGCGACCGTGACGACCACAGGCACAGGCTGCGCGCCCGTCAAGATCACCCGCAGCACGGCGGCCATGCGGATCGTTTCATCGGAATAGGTGCCGGTCTGAAACACCACCCGGCCAGGCGCGAGGGTCTCGTCGGGCCTGGGCAGATCGGCATAGCCCGTCAACAACGCACCCGCCGCCGTCACGCGGTAAAATACGCGATCCTCGCCGATCGCGCCCAGCATCGAGAAGGCGGAGTAGGGGAGTTCCAGCCGCACCTCGCCTTGTTCGCTGCGCAATGTTTCGGCGATGGTGATGGCCGAGGCGGCCAAGACATTGTCTTGGGTGCGTTCGGCGGCTTGGCGCGCAAGCCCGGTGACCATGCCCCAGCTCAGAAGCGACAACAGCGCCGCGACCCCCGCCAAGAGCAAGGTCAACCGCCGCCCGATGGAGCCGCGTGGAATCACGATGCACCCGTTTCGATTCGGTAGCCCAACCCGCGCACCGTCTCGATCCTAAGGCCCACCGCCTCGATCCGGCGGCGCAGGCGGCCCACATAGACCTCGATCGCGTTCTCGGTCACGGCGGCGTCATAGGAAAACAGCCGATCCATCAGATGCGCCTTGGAGAGGATCTGGCCTTGATGGCGGGCGAAAACCTCCAACAGGCGGATTTCGCGGTTTTTCAACTCCAGCACCATCTCGCCACGCGACAGCGTGCCCGACAGCGGATCGAACAGACAGGCGCCAAGCGCGATCTGGTTGCGCGCGGCCCCGCCTCGGCGGCGTAGAACCGCCCGGCAGCGCGCCTCCAACTCCGAGAAATCAAAGGGTTTCGTGATGTAATCATCGGCCCCTTGATCGAGCGCGCCCACCCTGTCCGAGACTTGGCTGCGCGCGGTCAGCACGATCACCGGTGTTTCCAGCCGCGTGCGGCTGCGGGCCAGAAATTCGCGCCCATCGCCATCGGGCAGCATCACATCGAGCAAGATCAGGTCGTATTGGGCGGCGGCCAGACAATCCTCGGCCGCGGCCAATGTCGCGGCGTGATCGACAGCGTGCCCGTCAAGCACAAGGCGGCTGATCAGCGCCTCGGCCAGTTCCAGATTATCCTCGACCAAAAGGTAGCGCATCGCGGCCCGACCCCAAATCACGCCGTGTTTGTATGCTGTCAGACTTCTGTCAGCTTTACGTGATGGAGTAGGAACATGGGCGGTGGAGGACCGCCTGTCAAACGGGAGGATGACCATGAACACCTTTGGGTGGACGCGCCGCGCCATGTTGGCCGCGGCAACGGCAACGCTGGCCTTTTCGGGCATGGCAAAAGCAGATCAAATGATGGACCAGGTGCATTTCCTGATCCCCGGCGGTGCCGGCGGTGGTTGGGATGGCACGGCGCGCGGCACCGGCGAGGCGCTGGTCAATGCAGGGCTGGTCGGCAGTGCAACCTATGAAAACCTGTCGGGCGGCGGCGGCGGCGTGGCGATCGCCAGCCTGATCGAGAACGCGGCCTCCAGCGATGGCACCTTGATGGTCAACTCGACCCCCATCGTGATCCGCGCGCTGACCGGCGAGATTTCGCAAAGCTTCCGTGACCTCACCCCCGTCGCGGGCACGGTCGGCGACTATGCAGCGCTCGTCGTGACCGCCGACAGCCCGATCACCTCGATGGAAGAGGCGCTGGCAATGTACCGCGCCGACGGGATGGATTTCGCCATCGGCGGCGGCTCGGTTCCGGGTGGCATGGACCATCTCGTCGCTGCGATCGTGATGCAGGCGGCGGGCGAAGATCCGACTGCGTTCAACTATATCGGCTATGACGCCGGTGGCGAGGCGATGGCCGGTCTTCTGTCGGGCGAGATCGACGCGCTTTCGACCGGTTTCTCGGAGGCGATTGCCTTGGCCGATCAAGGTGTCGTGCGCATTCTTGGCGTAACCGCACCCGAGCGCGTGCCGGCCTCGGCCGATACACCGACCTTCGCCGAGCAAGGTATCGACGCCCAATTCGTGAACTGGCGCGGCTTCTTTGCCGCACCGGGCATGGATGCGGCCAAGGTTGCAGCCTATCAGGAGTTGCTGGGCACGATGCTTGACACCCCCGAGTGGGAAACCGTGCGTGCCAGCATGGGTCTGGTCAATATCTACCGCCCCGGTGGGGAGTTCGTCGAATTCCTCGAAGCACAGGAAAAGCAGATCGGCGATCTGATGCGCGAGCTGGGCTTTCTCTAAACGCACCGCCGCCCGCCTGTCTGTGCGGGTGGCATGATCAAGGACCGGAGCGCCCCATTGTGCGCTCCGGTCAGCTGATCCCATAATGTCCGAAAATCGGGGAGGGACGACCATGGCGCTCGATCGTTGGATCGCGCTGGCCTTCATTACGCTGTGTTGCGTGTATGGCTATGCCGCATTCTTTACCATGGATGACAGCTTGCCGCCGATCTTGCGGCGCAACCCGATCTGGCCGTCGACTTTTCCCAAGATGCTGACGGTCGCGGGCATCATCGTGGGCATGATGGTGCTATTTGCTCCCAAGACCGCCAAGCCCGAAGCCAAGGCTGATGGCACGATGGAACTGGCCAAGTGGCGCGAGTATCAGCTCATCCCCGCGCTGGCGCTGGTGGTCTTGATGCTGGGCTATGCCATGACATTGCGTCCGCTTGGATTTCTGGGCTCGACCACTCTGTTCTTGATGCTGGGCGCAATGATCTTGGGCGAGCGTAAATTGTATATCCTGATCCCCGTGGCGGCCGTGGCCGCTTGGTCGATCTGGTACCTAGTCCAAGAGGTGTTGGGGATCTTCCTGCGCCCTTGGCCGGCGTTCATGGCCTGAGGAGGGCGGATTATGATTGAAGGTCTCCTGCTTGGTCTGGTCGCTGCGGTCACGCCGTTCAACCTGATGATGGTGGTGATGGGCTGCGTGATCGGCACGCTCATCGGCATGCTGCCCGGCCTTGGGCCGATGTCGATCATCGCCATCATGATCCCTATCGCGATCAGCATCGGCGATCCGGCCTCGGCGCTGATCTTGCTGTCTGGCGTCTATTACGGCGCGATTTTCGGCGGCTCGACCTCATCCATCCTGCTCAACGCGCCGGGGGTCGCGGGCACGGTCGCCACCAGTTTCGATGGCTACCCAATGGCGCGCAAGGGCATGGCGGGAAAGGCGCTGACCATTGCCGCGGTCGCCAGCTTCGCGGGTGGCACGATCGGCACGATCTTGTTGATGATCTTTGCCCCCGCGCTGTCCTCGGTCGCGCTTCTGTTCCATTCGGCGGAGTATTTCGCGCTCATGGTCGTGGGGCTATCGGCCATCGCGGCCTTCGCGGGCACCGGGCAGGTCGGAAAAGCGCTAATGATGACGATCCTTGGCCTGATGATGGGCACGGTGGGCGAGGGGGCGTTGTCGAACATGCCGCGCTTCACCTTCGGCATCATGGAGTTGCAATCAGGCTTTTCCTTCATCACGCTCGCCATGGCGATGTTTGCATTGCCCGAGGCGCTGTTTCTGGTGATGAACCCCGCCCGCGCCGCGACGGGCGCAGGCGGAAAAATCACCAATCTGCGCATTTCCCGCGACGAGGCGCGCACCATCGCGCCCGTCATCGGTCGGCAATCCATCCAAGGCTTCTTCATCGGCGTTCTGCCCGGCGCAGGCGCCACCATCGCCTCGTTCCTTGGCTATGCGGTCGAGCGCAACCTTGCCAAGGGCAAGGAGCAGGAGGAGTTCGGCCATGGCTCGATCAAAGGCTTGGCGGCCCCGGAATCGGCCAATAACGCGGCCTGCTCGGGTTCGTTCGTGCCGCTGTTGACCTTGGGTATTCCGGGGTCCGGGACCACGGCGATCTTGCTGGGTGCGCTGTTGGCACTCAGCGTGACACCGGGGCCGCGGCTGATGATCGATGAGCCCGACGTCTTTTGGGCGGTCATCATCTCGATGTATATCGGCAATCTTGTGCTATTGATGCTCAACCTGCCGCTGATCCCATACATCGCGAAAATCCTCACGATCCCAAGGCAATACCTGATCCCCTTCATCCTGTTTTTCACCCTGATGGGCAGCTACATCGGCCAGAATAACCCCACCGAGTTGCTGATCCTTGTGGGCTTTGGTGTGATCGCCACGATCTTGCGCTTCGCCGATTACCCGCTGGCGCCACTGCTCATCGGCTTCATCCTTGGTACGATGATGGAGGATAACTTCGCCCGTGCGATGCAGCTTTATCGTGGTTTCGATTTCATCATCGAACGGCCCATGACCTTGGTTCTGTTGGTGCTGGCGGCCATCTTGGTGGTGCTGCCAAGCTACCGCGCACGGCGTGCGCGGCTGCGGGCGCAAGGGGTGGCTGATGGCGACTGAGGCCACGGCCCCCTTGCGGGGCGTGCGGGTTCTCGATCTGACAAATGTGCTGGCGGGCCCCTTTGCCTGCCAGCAGCTTGCCCATCTGGGTGCCGCGGTGATCAAGCTCGAGGCGGTTGGCCGCGGCGATCTGGCCCGCAATCTTGGGGCCGATCCCGAGTTGTCGGCGCGCGGCATGGGGATCAGCTTTCTGGCGCAGAATGCGGGGAAAACCTCGTTGACGCTGAACCTCAAAGATGCGCGCGGGCGCGTGATCCTCGAAAAGCTGGTGATGGATGCCGATGTGCTGGTCGAAAACTTTCGCCCCGGCGTGATGGATCGGCTGGGGGTTGGTCCCGATTATTTGCGCGGGCTTAATCCACGGCTGATCTATTGCGCAATCTCGGGTTTCGGCCAAACCGGCCCATGGGCCGACCGCCCCGCCTATGACCAGATCGTGCAAGGGGCCGCTGGCGTCATGGCGATCACCGGAGACGCGGCAAGCGCGCCTTTGCGCGTGGGCTATCCGCTGGCCGACACCATCGGCGGGTTGACGGCGGCGATGGCGATCGGGGCGGCGCTTAATGCAAACCCGCGCGGGGCGTTCATCGATGTATCGATGCTAGACTCGGTGTTGGCGACGATGGGCTGGGTGGTGTCGAACTACCTTGTGGGCGGGGTCACGCCGCACCCGCAGGGCAATGAAAACCCGACCTCGGCCCCCTCGGGGACATTCCAGTGCAGCGATGCGCCGATCAACATCGCCGCCAATACCGATGAGCAATGGCGGCTTCTGGCGGGGCATCTGGGGCGCGCTGATCTGCTGGCCCATCCCGATTTCGCCACGCGCGAGGATCGCAAGCTGAACCGCCACCGCCTGCGGGCCGAGCTTGAGACTATGCTGACCACCAAACCGGCCGCCCTGTGGGCCGATGAGCTTGCCGCTATCGGCGTGCCCGCCGGTGCGGTGATGAGCGTGCCCGCGATCTTGGCCCATCCCCAGATCACCGAGCGCGGCTTTGTCGGTCGCTTCGACGATGTGCCGGGGGTTGGCCGCGCGGTCGATCTGGTGCGGCTCGGCGCGATGATCGACGGGGTGCGTCCCAGCGTGACGGAGCCGCCGCCCGTACTCGGTCAGCACAGCGATGACATTTTGCAGGGGCTTGGCTATGACGCGGAACAGATCCAAACGCTACGTGCGGAGGGCGTGATTTGACCGACACAAAGGATGTCGCCGATTGGTGGCGCACCGCCATCATCGACATGGAGCC
>NZ_CBFIIK010000041.1:0-18984 GCF_965662675.1 Roseicyclus sp.
GCGTTTCGCGCGCGATGACGCGGCCGCCGATAGCCGCCTGGATCGGGATCTTGAACATGTGGCGCGGGATCAGCTCTTTCAGCTTTTCGACCAGCTGGCGGCCCCGCCCCTCGGCGCGGTCGCGATGCACCATCATCGAGAGCGCATCGACCGGCTCGTCATTCACGAGGATCGACATCTTCACGAGGAAATCCTCGCGGTAGCCGATCATCTGGTAGTCAAAGGATGCATAGCCCTTGGTCACCGATTTCAGCCGGTCGTAGAAATCGAACACCACCTCGTTCAGCGGCAGGTCATAGACCACCATCGCGCGGCTACCCGCATAGGTCAGGTCAAGCTGTTCGCCGCGCCGATCCTGGCAAAGCTTCAGCACATCGCCCAAGTATTCGTCGGGCACAAGGATCGTGGCCTTGATGCGCGGCTCTTCGATATGGTCGACATAGGTCAGGTCGGGCATGTCGGCGGGGTTGTGCAATTCCACCATCGTGCCGTCGCGCATATGGACATGATAGATCACGCTTGGCGCCGTGGTGATCAGGTCGATATCGTATTCACGCTCCAGCCGGTCGCGGATCACCTCGAGGTGCAACAACCCCAAGAACCCGCAGCGAAAGCCAAAGCCCAAGGCCGCCGAAGTCTCCATCTCCGAGGTGAAGGAGGCGTCGTTGAGCGCGAGTTTCTCGATCGCGTCACGCAGATCCTCGAACTCGTTGGTGTCGACCGGGAAGAGGCCGCAAAACACCACCGGCACAGAGGGTTTGAAGCCCGGCAGCGCGGTATCGCAGGGGCGCTTTTCATGGGTGACGGTGTCGCCCACGCGGGTGTCGCGCACCAGTTTGATCTGTGCGGTGAAATAGCCGATTTCGCCCGGCCCAAGCTCGGCGATATCCTGCATGGCGGGTTTGAACACGCCCAAACGGTCGATCTGGTAGGTGCCGCCGGTGCGCATCATGCGGATGCGGTCGCCCTTTTTGACGATCCCGTCGATGACGCGGATCAGCACGACCACGCCCAGATAGGGGTCGTAATAGCTATCGACCAGCATCGCCTTGAGGGCCGCGTCACGCTCGCCCTTGGGCGCGGGCAGGCGGGTGACGATCGCCTCGAGGACATCGGGGATGCCAAGGCCGGTTTTGGCCGAAATCTCGACCGCCTGTGAGGCGTCGATGCCGATCACATCCTCGATCTGTTCCTTGACGCGGTCGGGTTCGGCGGCGGGCAGGTCGATCTTGTTGAGGACCGGCACGATTTCGTGATCGGCATCGATGGCCTGATAGACATTGGCGAGCGTCTGCGCCTCGACCCCTTGGCTGGCGTCGACCACCAACAGCGAGCCTTCGACCGCCTGCATCGAGCGGCTGACCTCATAGGCGAAGTCAACATGGCCGGGGGTGTCGATCAGGTTGAGAATATAGGTATGGCCGTCTTGCGCGGGGTATTCGATGCGCACCGTGTTGGCCTTGATGGTGATGCCGCGCTCGCGCTCGATATCCATACTGTCGAGGATCTGCGCCTGCATATCGCGTTCGGCGACGGTGCCGGTCAGCTGGATCAGCCGGTCGGCCAGTGTGGATTTGCCATGGTCGATATGGGCGACGATGGAGAAATTGCGGATGCGCGAAAGCTCGGTCATGGACGGCCTGCAAGGGAACTGGTTGCAGGGGAGATAGCTTAACCCACGCGGTGGGGAAAGGGGCTGTGCGCGATCGGAAATTTCCGCGGAAAACGCTGCGGCTGTCTTGTCGCTCATCCAGCGCCGCGTTCATATCGCCATTTGCACCGATCCACCTTTGCCTTGAGAAAATCGGCGCAGCTTTGGCTGCGTCAAGCCGCCGCGGCGGGGCGCGGGGATGCTGTGGCCGCGCCGCAAGGGGCGTGCGGCGAATTCCGCCGATGGGATGGACATCGCAAGGGCTTGCGCCCATCTTGAACGGCACGGCGGGCGCAGATCCGCGTGAGTGGTACCAGTATCAAGGTTGTTGTGATGAAAGCCGCGTGTGTCTTGGTGTGTTTGATGGGTCTTTTTTTCGCGGGTGCCGCGGCGGCAAATCCCATTGAAAGGGCCTGTCTGCAATCATCGCGCGCGGCGGCTGACCCAGCTATTTGCGGCTGCATCGGCAGTGCCGCGCAGCGCACGTTGACACCGCGTCAGATGCGGGCGGGCGCACGGTTTTTCGCAAATCCCGACCACGCTCAAGAGGTACGACAGTCGGACCGAAGCCATCACGAGGCGCTTTGGCAAGCATGGCGCGCATTCGGCGAAGCAGCAGAAACGATGTGCAGCCGAGGATGACCACTGCATCGCGGGGCCGCGGCTGATCCAAGGTTTCACGACCCGACCGTAAGGGGCCGGGTCGCAAATGGATCTGATGCTCAGCCACCGCTCCCATGGGCCGCGCCGTGGTTGCCATGATCCATCTGGCCGTGATCATGCTGCATCTCACCGCCGCCATGGCTGGGGGTGCGTTCCAGATCGACCGGCACCTCGATGGTGATCGGGTCGGAGTTCTCGAATTCCAGCGTCAGCGAGAAACTGTCGCCATGCGCCAAAGCGCGGTTCAGTCCCAAAAGCATCACATGCAGCCCGCCGCGTTCCAGCATGACCGTTTCATCGGCGGCCATTGGGATGCCGCCCTCGACCTCGACCATACGCATCACGCCCTCGGCGTTCTGGATATGGGTATGCAACTCGACGCGCTGGGCGACATCAGAGCTGGCGCCGGTCAGCACCTCGGCGAAATCATTGTGGTTGTAGATCGTCATGAAGACCGCGCCCGATTGCGCCATCGCGCTGCTGACGCGGGCATAGGCATCTTCGATCATGACATGGGCGCTGGCAAAGCCGGGCATGAGGGCAAGAAGCCCTGCGAAAAGGGTGGATTTGGTGGACATGGTTGTGTCTCCGTCCGAAAGGAATTGGATTGTGTCAGGTTTGGGGGCTCAGCCCGCCAAGGGCGGCGCCCGTGCCTGACCGCCGGGCGCTGCGCGCGCAGGCGACCAATGGGTCGTAACGGAAAGCAAGACAAGCTGTGACACCACCATGGGGCGCGCCGGGCCATGCAGGCTGGGCGGCAGGGTCGTGGCCACGCTCAGGCAATCGAGGCAGGCGCTCCAATCCAAGGTGACGGGCGCGCCCGCCCCGTCGAAAAGCGGCAAGCCATCATGGGCCAAGACGATGGGGGCAGGGGCGGTGATCGCGCAAAGCTGCCCATCGGCGGCCATCGCCCCGCGCGCCATGCCCGCGCCGACCCCCGTGGCGATCATCGCCAGCGAAAGCACGGACAGCAAAATGGCGCGAAGTTGTTGCATGGCCCTGATGTGGCCCGCCGCGCGCCCAAGGGGAACGCGACAAAATGACAAACGCCCCGTCAGCCGAGCTGCGGAGCGTTCATCTAAGCGATCTTGAAAAGATCAGGCCTGTGCGGCCTGTGCCTTTTCGATCTCTTTCTTGATCTTGAGCGCCTTGTCCGACAGCTCGACATCCTTGGCCTTGGCCATGAATGCGTCCAGACCACCGCGGTGATCGACGGTGCGCAGCGCCGCATTGGAAATGCGCAGCTTGAAGCTCCGGTCCAGAATTTCGGAACCAAGCGTCACTTCGGACAGGTTCGGCAAGAAGCGGCGCCGGGTCTTGTTGTTGGCGTGGCTGACATTGTTGCCAACCATCGGGCCTTTGCCGGTCAGTTCGCAGACACGCGACATGGCATTATTCCTCGAATCTCGGATACGTCAAAGGGCGTAGGCCGTGGCCTCGCCCGGAAATCTTGCGGGGGGATACGGGGCGTGCCGTGCGGTGTCAAGCCGGGAATCTGCCCCTTTGCTTGTTCAGCCACGACACAGCGGGCAAGATGGGCGCAAACCGGGCATGAAATGGGGCATGATGCAAGAAACCGCGCTTTACCCGCCGATCAAGGCCTTTCTCGAAGCGGCGGGCTATACCGTCAAGGCCGAGATCGGACCGGCCGATGTCATGGCGCTGCGCGGGGATGAGCCGCCCCTGATCGTCGAGTTGAAAACAGGCTTTTCGCTGACGCTGTTTCATCAAGCCATCGCGCGTCAGGCGGTCAGCGACATGGTCTATCTTGCCGTGCCGATGGGCCAAGGGCGGCGGTTCCAGAAAGCCTTGGCCGAGAATACGCGCCTTGCGCGGCGTTTGGGGTTGGGGGTGATGAGCGTGCGGCTGTCGACCGGGTTGGTCGCCATCCATTGCGAACCTGGCCCCTATAAGCCGCGCAAATCCATGCCCAAGCGCCGCGCGCTTCTGGCGGAATTCGCCCGCCGCAAGGGCGACCCCAACATGGGCGGCATGCAAGGCCAGCGCATGACCGCCTATCGCCAAGACGCGCTGGCCTGTGCGCGGCATCTGGCGGCGGCGGGGGCCACGCGCGGGGCCATTGTGCGTGATGCGACAGGTGTCGCGCAGGCCACGCGGATGATGCGCGACAATCATTACGGTTGGTTCACGGCGCTGGGCGCAGGCGTCTATGACCTGACTGAAATCGGCCATGCGGCGCTGTCCGACGCGCCCGAGTGAGGCATCAAAGCCCCACATGCTGTGGTCATGAAATGCCATCTACCCAACCCCTGCAGGCTGGCCTATAGTGGCTGTGGATAACAGGGGCATGAGACCCCATGGATGAGGCAGGGGCTGTGCCGATCGGGCCGCCCGAGGGATAGAAGGGGGACGCCGATGCGCTGCCCATTTTGTGGTAACGTCGATACCCAAGTGAAAGATTCGCGCCCCGCCGAGGATCATGTGGCGATCCGGCGTCGGCGCTTTTGCCCGGCCTGCGGCGGGCGTTTCACCACCTATGAGCGGGTGCAACTGCGCGATCTGGTCGTGGTCAAATCCTCGGGCCGCCGCGAAGATTTCGACCGCGACAAGCTGGAGCGTTCGGTCCGCATCTCGATGCAGAAGCGCCCGGTCGAGCCCGAGCGGATCGACCAGATGGTGTCCGGCATCGTGCGGCGTCTGGAAAGCCTGGGCGAGACCGATATCTCCTCCAAGCAGATCGGCGAGATCGTGATGGAGCGATTGGCCGCCATCGACACCGTCGCCTATGTGCGCTTTGCCAGCGTCTACAAGAATTTCCAGGCGACCGATGATTTCGAGGATTTCCTCGCGGAACTGGCCCCGCCGACACCCAAGTCCGACGGCTGAACGATGGATGCGGGGCAAGACGACCGCTGGATGCGGTTGGCGCTTGCCTTGGGCGCGCGCGGTCTGGGCCGGGTCTGGCCCAACCCCGCCGTCGGCTGTGTGATCGTGCGTGATGGCCGCGTCTTGGGGCGCGGCTGGACGCAGGATGGCGGCCGCCCCCATGCGGAGGCCATGGCCTTGACGCAAGCGGGCGATGCCGCGCGTGGGGCCACCGCCTATGTCAGCCTCGAGCCCTGTTCCCATCACGGCAAGACGCCGCCCTGCGCCGACGCACTGATCGGCGCAGGCGTGGCGCGTGTCGTCGTGGGCTTGGGCGATCCCGATCCGCGTGTCGCGGGGCGCGGGCTGGCCGCCTTGCGCGCCGCGGGCATCGCCGTGACCGAGGGCGTCTGTGCGCCCGAGGCCCAACGCGCCCATCGCGGGTTTCTGACCCGCGTCACTCAAACCCGCCCGATGCTGACCCTGAAGCTCGCGACCTCCGCCGATGGGCGGATCGCCACGGCGGCGGGGGAAAGCCAATGGATCACGGGGGCGCAAGCCCGGGCTGTCGTGCATGGGATGCGCGCCTGCCATGACGCCGTGCTGGTTGGCGCGGGCACTGCGCGCGCCGATGATCCCAGCCTGACGGTGCGCGGGCTTGGCATTACCCATCAGCCGGTGCGGATCGTTCTGTCGCGCCGCCTCGATCTGCCCCATGACAGCGCCCTTTTCCGCAGCGCGCGGGATATCCCCGTCTGGCTGTGCCACGGTCCCGATGCGCCCGCCGCGGCGCGCGCGGCATGGCAGGAGGCCGGCGCGCGGCTAATCGCGGTCGCGACAGGGCCGAGCGGGCAACTCGACCTTGCCGCGGTCTTTGCCGCCTTGGGCGATGCGGGGCTGACGCGGGTCTTTTGCGAGGGTGGCGGGATGCTGGCCGCGGGCCTGCTCGGGGCCGATTTGGTCGATGATCTGGCGGTGATCACGGCGGGCATGGTCTTGGGCGCCGAAGGTACGCCCGCAGTCGGCGCCATGGGTATCGCCGCATTGGCCGAGGCGCCGCGCTTTGCCTTGGCTGAAACCCGTGCCTTGGGTGGCGATGTGCTGAGCCTATGGTCGCGGGGCTGATCGCGGTTGCACCGCCGCGATCGGCGCGACACAGAGCGTGAAAGAAAAAAAGGGGGGATAGATCATGTATTGGGCCAGAGGCAAAACCGCCACGGACGAGACCGTCACCGGCGTCATCGTCAACGACAGCCTTGAACCGCGCGCCGCGCTTGGTGCCGACAAAGTCATCGGCCCGCCCGTCCCGCTTGCCGATCTGACGCTGTTGGCCCCCGTCGTGCCGGGCAAGTTCATTGGGCTTTGGAACAATTTCAAGGCCGCCGCCGAGAAGAACGGCCATGAGCATCCGACCCATCCGCTCTACTTCCTCAAGCCCGACAGCGCGCTGTCAGGGCCGGGGGCGACCATCACGATCCCGCCCTCGGCAGGCCGCGTGGTGTTCGAGGGTGAATTGGGCATCGTCATCGGCAAGACCTGCAAAGAGGTGACGCCCGAGGCCGCCCAAGACGCGATCTTGGGCTATACTTGCGTCAATGATTTCACCTCGCTCGGTGTGCTTTTCGCTGATCCCTCATTCCCGCAATGGACCCGGTCCAAGGGCTTTGATGGTTTCGGCGTGATCGGCCCGGTGATCGCCACGGATGTCGATTGGCGTGCACTGACGGTGCAGGTGCTGGTCAATGGCCGCGAACGCCAATCCTACCCGGCCAATGACATGATCTTGTCGCCCCCCGAGATCGTCAGCCTTTTGTCGCAAGACATGACGCTCAACCCCGGCGACGTCATCGCCTGCGGCACCTCGCTCGGGGCGGCGCCCGTAAAGGCGGGGATGGAGGTGGTCGTTGTGATCGAGGGGATCGGGGCGTTGAGTGTGACGATGGCGGGGCCGGTGCCCGGGGCGTAGGGCTTTGCGTGCGCCGCATGGGGATGACAGCGGGGCGGCCAATGCCTTCGTGCCGCGCCTGATTCATATGGCAGCACCATGATCCGCCACGCCTAGGTGACATGCAGCGGCAGAACAACCGACTCGCATTCATCCAAGACGGCCCGCGCGCTCACTATGTCGGCGCGCCCGTCAGACGGTTGGCGACGCTCTCTGCCGCTTCAAGCGCACCTTCCAGATAGCCGCCGAATTCCCGAGCGGTTTCGGTCGAACCAAAATCCAACGCCCCACCCCAGAGAGTGCGCAATGCGGCAGGCAAGCCATAGGCCGGGTGGTGTCCTGATGGGGCGTGATCCCATGGCGTACTGATCTGCGGCACCTGCGCCCAATCCATCATCCGGATCGACAGGGGCTGCGCCATGCCCGGGCCGAACATTTTCTGCAACTGTGCGAGGGCCAAGGCGATCATCTCGTCGTGATGGCGGGCGCGGATATCGGGCGCAACCCCGACAAAGCCGAACAGGGCATAGGGCCCGCCAGCGATCACAGACGCATCGTGGATTTCGACCATAGGGCCTTGCTGGCTCATGCCGTCGCCAGACAGCCCGGCCCGGCGCCAATGTGGTTCGTCATAGACGGCAATGATCTTGGCCTGCCCGGCCATCCATGTGGGAATGGCACGCATTGCATCCATCGCGGCGCGACCAAGTTCGGGCGTAAACGCGATGGTCCGGGCAGCGACCCGGGGCGGCACGGCAAGCACCACCTGCCGCGCGGTGATGGCCCCGTCGAGATGCGTTGCGATGATGCCGCTTGCCGTGTGGCGCAGCGCCGTCACCGCCCGACCCGTCATGATGTTCTGCGCAGGCAGATCGCGCGCCAAAACGTCGATCAGCGCCCGCATCCCGCCTGCAACCCGCAACGACCCCTGCATCGCGGCAAAGCCTTGATGCCGCTGGACCGATCCGTCGCGGCCCTGAAACACGGCGGCACCTTGGCTGAATTGCTCAAAGACCTGCAGCGCATGGTGTTGCGTCAGTGCGGCCATCCTTGGCTGTCCGGGCCAAAACCAGGCCGGGCCAAGATCGAACCGCCCCCCCGCAATCATCGGCGATTGTATCCGGCCGCCCAGATCACCTTGCGCCTCGATCAACCGCCAGTCGCGCCCCTGCTTTTCGAGCAAAGCGGCCAGAGCGATCCCCGACAAGCCCCCGCCAATGATCAAAATGTCGGTGTCCATCAGATCACCCTCCTATGGAGCGCCATCCATTTCAAAGCGGCTGCCCCTGCGCAAGCGGCGTTCCCGCGCCCAAGACCGTGACGCGGCCCATGAAGAGCCTTGTTCGGCCATGCGCCGGTCCCCTGAACGCCCCCTTACCCTTCTGGAACCAGCCCGCCCGCGCGCGCCGCGCGCTAAGTGCCGCTCAACGGCATGATCCGCTCGGCCCGAAAGGTATCGGCCAGCCGCGTCAGCGTGATCTCGCGAACCACGCCGCCTGTGGCGAAGGGGTCGCTATGGGCAAAGCTGCGGGCGGCGGCTTCGGTCTCGGCTTGCAGGATGCCGAAATTGCCGATGCCGATGCCCGCCTCATTCATTAGCGCCGATCCTGTCAGAACGATGGCCACCCCGTCCCCGCCCGAAGCGACCCAAGCGCGGTGCGCCGGGCGCAAGCTGTCGCGGAGCGCGCCGATCTCGGGGCCGTCATGGTGGTGACAGATCATCAAAAAAAACATCAGCCCATATTCTCCAGCAAGACCATGCCCGCCCCGGTCATGGAGGCAGGGGCGAAGTAATGTTGGTGCAGCGTGCGCACGCTGTCATCCATGCAGCCGCGCATCACCAGCCACATGATCAGTTCCGCCCCTTCCGAGCCGAATTCCTCGATGTAATCCTCGCGCGTCATGGCGCGGTAGCGCGCTGGGTCTGCGCCGATCTTGGCGATCCAGTCGCGGTCGGCATCGGGGTTGATATAGCCCGCGCGCGCGCCCTGCAGCTGATGGGATAGCCCGCCCGTGCCCATGACGATGATCTTTTCGTCGGTCGGGTAGCTTGCGATGGCGCGGCGCAACAGTTCACCCAGTTCCCACATGCGCTGCGGCGTGGGGATCGGGTATTGGATCGTGTTCACAAGGATCGGTACGATCTTGACCGGCCACGCCTCGGGGCGGCCAAAGACCAGCTCCATCGGCACTTGCAGCCCGTGATCGACATCGAGTTCGCGACAGATCATCGGGTCGAAATGCCCCTCGACCATCTGATCGGCCAGATGCCATGCGAAATCACTCGCGCCGATGAAATTCGGCACCGCGCGCGGGCCCCAGCCTTCGTCGGCGGGTTTGTATTCCTCGGCCACGCCAAGCGCCAACGTCGGGATACGGTCAAGGAAGAACGAATTGCCGTGATCGTTGAAGATCACCACCGCGATGTCGGGCTTGCGGTCGCGCACCCAATCCTGCGCCGGGACATAGCCATCGAAAAAGGGTTTCCATTCGTCGCTATGGCGCAGCCCCTTGTCGAGGGCGGCCGCGATCGAAGGCACATGGCTTGTGCCCAACCCCGCCAGAAGCTCAGCCATTGGCGACCTTTCCCAAACGCTGATCGAGGAAATCCTCAAGGCTCATTCCGGCTTGGGCGGCGCCAATTGCGCGGATCGGGGTCGGGTCCACGGCCGAGATCTTGAGGATGTAGAACAGGTTGCCGCCCAGCCGCACCATTTCGGCCCAGTCGCGGGTCTTGACCGCGTCGCGTTGCGCGGGGCTGAGGGGGAAGCGGTCGAGATAGCCATCCTCATCGGCCAGAAAGGCGGCGCGGCCCTCGGGGGTCGACAGGCCCATCGCCATCTTGTTCAGCGCATAGCCCGCATTGGCGCGTGCGCGGTCCAAAAGCGGGGTGTCGGGGATACGGTCCGTCATGGTCACTGCAAAACCTCCTGCGTTTGGTGCGCGATCTCGCGCACCCAATCCGATATCAGCGCCGCCACTTGCGCGGGCTGTTCGACCGGCGCGAAATGCCCGGCCTCTTCGATGATCGCGAGGCGTGCCTGCGGGCAGAGCGCTGCGATCGCTTCATGTTGGGCGATGGGCGACCAGATATCCTGACGCCCGGTGATGAGCAGCATCGGCCCGGCCCACGCGCCAAGGCTCAGCGCGGCATCTGGCCGGCCGATCAGGGCGCGGATCTGGCGTTCATGCTGTGCGGCGCTCATCCGGCAGACCATGGCGCGCAAGCCCGCCATCACGCCCGGATCGGGGGTGATGCCCGCCGCCATCATGCCGGGCAACCAATGATCTGCCAGCGCCGCCATGCCCTTGTCATGGGCGAAGGCGATGATCGCCTCGCGCTTGGGCAATTCGCCCTCCTTGAGCGGCGCCATGCCGGTGTTCAAAAGCGCCAGACCACACAGTCGGTCGGGGGCGATGCGCGCCATCTCCATCGCGACGCGCCCGCCCATGGAATGGCCCGCCACGATCAGATCGCCGGGATGGTTGGCCAAAAGATCCTCGGCCATGTCGGTCAGGCTGGTCTGGGTGCTGACATCGGCGACTGCCACATCATTCCCGGCCAAGGCCTGCAAGCAGCCCTTCCAGACATGCCCGTCGCAGATCAGCCCCGGGATCAACAAAATCCGTGTCATGCTCCCCCCTCAGATTGTATACATCACATATAGGACAAGGGGGAAATGGCAAGGAAAATACCGCCTCGGCGCCTTATTTCAAGAATAATGTATACAGTTTAGCTGCACCCTGTCGCAATAGGGGTGCCCCTTAGCGCCGCCACAGCCAGCTTTGCCCCGCGAACCAGCCTTGCAGCTTGGCCAATGCGCGCAGGCTGGGGCGGGGGGTGAGGCCCGCGCCGCTGGCCAGCCGGTCGAGTGCCACCTCGGGCGGGCAGGGCAGGCCGGTCAGCGGGTCGTGGTAACGCGGGTAGGTGATGAGGGCGGCATGCGCGAGTGCGGCAAGGCTGGGGCGTGCGCGCCTGTGGGGCGGCGCGGGGCCCAGATCGCGGGTCAGCCCCCAGCCGGCATAGAATGGCGCGCCAAGGCAGGTGACCGGCACGCCGCGCAAAAGCGCCTCGAACCCCAACCCCGAGGTCATCGTCACCACCCCATCGACCTGCGCCAAAAGGGCGGCGGGGTCGCCCCCTTCCAACACCGCATCGGCACACTCCGCCAGCACATCCTGCGCAACAGCGCCTTGTCGCAGCCCCGCCACCACATCGGGGTGCGGCTTATACAAGATCATCGCCTCGGGCATCAGCGCGCGCGCGCGCTGCAACAGGCCCGCATTGGTCCGCACCGCGCCCGCGCCCAGCATGATCGAGGCGTCATCCTCTACCTGCCCCGGCACAAGGATCAAGGGACGCCCGCCCGCCAAGGGCAGCGCGACCTCACCGCCGAGATTATATTTCGTCACCCCCAAGGCCACCAGCCGCGCCACGAGGTCTTCGGCGCGGGCAAGCTGTTTCGGGTCCATCTTGGCGGCCGCGGCGATCAGGCGGTCAAGGCGGCTTTCGCGGGTCGGATCGTAGTAGATGCCCAGATCGTCGAGGACGAGCGAGAGGGGCGGAACCAGTTCCGCGCCCAAGCCCCGCGAGCGCAGGAAGCCGTCCTCCACCCGGTGAAGCGGGCGCTTCGCCCCTGCGCAGGCCGCGACAAGCGCGGGTGTTTCGCGCCCGGCCCAGACCATGACGGGCCGCCCATCGGCGACAGCCTTGGCGGGGTCATCGGTAAAGCGCATCGGCCCGAAGCTTTGCACCAGATGGCGGCGCTTCCATGCGCGCATGCCTGATGCGACGTAGCCCGCGCGACCCTCGCGCCATGCGCGTGCCTGCGCCTCGAGCGCGCCCAAGACATCCTCGATCCGGCCCAGTCGGTCGCGGTAGGGATCGTACCATGTGGGGTAGAGGATCAGCGCGGCGGCGGCCAATTGCGCGCGCGTGAGCTTGCGCTGGCGGCGCGCAGGCGTGGGGCGGCGATCATCGCTCAGGCCCCAACCGGCGTAGAAGGGTACGCCGAACAGCACCGGGCGATGGCCCGCCAAGATCGCCTCGAACCCCAAAAGCGAGGTGATGCAATAGACCGCGCGCGCGCCCTCGAACAAGCGCTGGGGCGAGATCGGGCGATCCTCGAGCGTGACACCGGGGGGCAGGGTGGCGGGGTCGAAATGGCCCGCGCGGTGGCCCGCCTGCGTTTCGGGATGGGTCTTGATCATGATGGGTGCGCCGGGGTGATCCTCCTGCGCATGGGCCAGCATCTCGGAAAAGCTGTGCGCGCTTGCCCCCCCCAGCCGGATCGCGGCATCGCCGCGCGTCTGGTCTATGAGCAACACATAGCCCGGCGCGGGCGGGTCAAGCGCGGGGTCGGTGGCGGCGTATTTCGTCAGATGGGCGGCTGCGATCCGCGCCATGGCACCCCGCGCGCGATCCAAAAGTGCGGTGTCGTCAAGCGGGTGGGTCGCCAAAAGGATTTCCAGATCCGAAGGGGCGCTTGCGTCGAAATAGATGCCCTGCCGGTCGATGATCAGGCCCAAGGGCGGATCACCCGCGCGGCCGGGGTGGAGCGAGCGCAAGAACGCATCCTCGACCCGGATCAGCCGCGCGCCCGTGGCCGCCGCCACACGCGCGCCGCGCGCGGCATAAGGGGAATGGCCCCAGACCAGAACCTCATCATCGGGGCCGGGTCTGCCCAGCCGGAGATCATGGCCCGCAAGCGTCAAGATGCGCCGGATGCGGGCTTGGGTCAGGAAACCGGCATTATAGTAGAAGCCCCGCTTGCGCGGCGCGCCGTCCGATATCTCGCCCGGCGCGCCCATCGCGGGCTCAGGGAACGGCGTTGCCGACCGTTCCGGCAGCACCCAACGTGCCTGTCAGCGCGCTGATGGCGTTGTTCCACTGGGTGATCGGGGCGGCGGTGACATAGACCGTATCCTCGTCTCGGATGACGAAATCGCGCGCCTCGAACATGCCGGTGGGGGCGGTCAGGTCCAGCACATAGATCATCCGCTGCGCGCCGATCAGATCGCCACGCCCCAACACGGCGCGCGCGATCGGTTCGGCCTCGTTGCGCAAGACGAAGACCCCGGTAGGATCGGCAAGATTGGGGTTCAACCCGCCCACTGATGCGATCGCTTCAATGGCCGAGATGACCTGACTTTCGAAGGGAACGATCGTCTGGCTACCCGTCGCACCAAGCGCGGTGAAGGAGCGCCCATCCTCTTCGACCAAGATCCGGTCATCGCCGCGCAGCGCAATGTCGAGTGCGGGATCGCGGAACAGGTCTTGGAACCAGACCGTGCCGCGGTGATTGCCGCGGATCAGCGTGACTTGCGCGATCTCGGGATCGACCGAGATGCCGCCTGCTGCAGCCAGCATCGCCGAGAGCGTCCGTGTCGGCCGCTGGATCGGATAGACGCCTTGGCCGCCGACGCTGCCCGTCACGGTCACTGTCGCGCCGTCGCCCGCAGAGCGGTTGACGATCACCTGCGGATCGGGGGTCTGTTCATCGAGATTGCGGGTGATGATGCCGCGCAACGCCTCGGGCGTGTTGCCTGCGGCGCGGATGCGGCCGGCATAGGGGATGAAGATGAAGCCCGACCCGTCCACCTGCACCTCGCTGACCACGGCGGCGGCGGCACCTTCGCCGGCCAAAAGACCGTCGGTCACGTTTTCGTAGACGATCAGCTGGATGCTGTCGCCGGGGCGGATCACATCGGTATCAGACAAGGCCGCGTTCAGCAGTGCGGGCGGAAAGCCCAAGGCAGGCACCACCGCCGTGGCGGCAGTGACGCGCTGATTGACCTCGACCACGAAAGCATCGCCTTCGCGCTGGACCGATCCCGCGAAGATCTCGTTTCGCGTGGGGCCCGAACGGGGCAACAAGCTACAGGCCGCGACTGCGCCCAAAATGACGCAAAGCGCGGTCATGCGCGCTGTGCGGGATGCCATCGATGTCACAGGGTGGCTCCTCTTGCCGGAAACTGCCTCGAATTATCTTTTTTCCAGACATTAGCGATTTTGAGCCGAGGACGCCAGAATTGTTTATCGCACCAGCGCCAAGTGTTGCCGTGGTGCCGGTCTGCCTGCGCGCAGGGCGGCATAAGGATCATCGGGCGACAGCATCATGTCGACCACTTGGCGCAGCAATTGCCGCCGTCCGCGCGCGGAATAAAAGCTGCCGGTGATCTGCGAGGTTTCAAGCAAGAAATGCCGGTAATCGCGATAGGCGCGGCTATCGGGGCGGGTCGGATTTTGAAAGAACGCCTCGAGCGGTTGGGTCGAGACGAACTCCGGCTTGAGATAAACCGCCTGACCGAACGCCTTGAGCGGCAGGCCCCGCCACAGCGCCTGTTGGGCGGCGGTGGAATTGACCGTCACCGCCGAGCGCGCATCGTTCAAGAGCCGCGCCAGCTTGCCGCCGCGCACGTAATGCACCCGCGCCCCGACGCCGTGCTGGGCGGCGATCTTGCGGATATCGCGGCGCAGCGGCGTGCGCCCATCCTCCAGCGGATGGGCCTTGAAGACGAGGTGGTGATGGGCAGGTGCACCCGCCGCGAAACCCTCGATCAGCAGCGCAAGGAAATCTTGCATCGTGGCGAAGGGGCCGTGATCGCGGAAACTGGCATCATGTTCGAGTTGCAAAAGCGCCAGATGATAGGGAAACCCCCCCGTCTTGATGCGCCATGTCGCCTGCGCCCGGTCGAGCCAATGCAGCGGCATCAGTGCCAGCCGCCGCAGATACAGGCGAAATTCCTGCGCCACGCCCAAGCTTCGGTGCGGGCGGAAATGCGCATAGGCGCGATTTCGCGCCAGCACGAAGAAATGGTAGATCGCACCGTAAAACACA
This sequence comes from Roseicyclus sp., assembly GCF_965662675.1. GTDB lineage: Bacteria > Pseudomonadota > Alphaproteobacteria > Rhodobacterales > Rhodobacteraceae > Roseicyclus. The sequence goes on from NZ_CBFIIK010000041.1 coordinate 14,927, forward strand.
TGCTGGCGCATATCGCCCCAGCGCGCGGGCGCATCGGGTAGGTCGAGATCGAGACCGGCCAGCGCGCTGCGCATTTCGTCCACCGACAGCCCCATGATCGGCGAATGGCCATTGGCCCCACCGCGCTCATAGGTGATCCAATAGGGGCGCAGATACCCCTCTTCGAAGACATGCACCACGATCCCGCGGGCGCGCGCCGCGGCGATGGCCTCGGCATGGATCGGGCGCGTGTCGCCATAAAGCACGAGATCGGTGATCCCTTTCTCGTCAAGCAGCCCCGCGATCCGCGCAGGCCATTGGGCGGTCGGATCGTGGTAGGGGATATAGCTTGCCGTGTCGGGCCAGAAGACCTCGTCGCCCTTGTTGAAGCCGACCCGCCAGATCCGCGCGCCGGCGGCATGCAACATCCGCCCAAGCTGGCCGAAGAACGGCCCGTGGGGGCCTTGCAGGAACAAGAAGTTGCGATCAGCGTGGCTGGGGGCCATGTGCGGTACGTCCGATTATCGAAAGTGTGGTTGTGCGATTTCGATAGTCAAAGCAAGACTTGTCGGCAGGCTTGCGGCGCAAAGCGGCCCGGAATGTGGCGGTGCGGCCTCTTGATGCGGATGGGCTTGCGTGGTTTGTGAGGTGATGTTGCAACAGGAGGGCAGGGGCCATGTTCACGGGGATCGTGACCGATCAGGGCGAGGTCAGGGCGCTGCACATGGCGGGCGATCTGAAGGCGCGCATCGCCACGGGTTATGACACGGGCGGCATCGATATCGGTGCCTCCATCGCCTGCGACGGGGTCTGCCTGACGGTGACGGCGCTGGGCCCCGATTGGTTCGAGGTCGATATCTCGGGCGAGACCGTGTCCAAGACCGCGATCAGCGATTGGGCGTTGGGGCGCAAGTTGAACCTCGAACGCGCGTTGAGGCTCGGTGACGAATTGGGCGGCCATATCGTCTCGGGTCATGTCGATGGCGTGGCTGATGTGGTGGGGATGCATGACGAGGGTGCCTCGACCCGGATCACCTTTCGCGCGCCCGAAGCGCTGGCGCGGTTCATCGCGCCCAAGGGTTCGGTCGCGCTCAATGGGACATCGCTAACCGTAAACGAGGTGAACGGGGTGGAGTTCGGGGTGAATTTGATTCCGCACACCAAGGCTGTGACCAATTGGGGCACCACCGCTATGGGCGACCGGATCAACCTCGAGATCGACACGCTGGCGCGTTACGTGGCGCGGTTGCAAGAATGGGGCTGAGCGCCGCGTCGGGCCGTTCCGGCTTTTCCTGTGGCTGCGGTCAAACGCCTCCGGCGGGAGTATTTGTGAAGCAAAGATGCCAAGGGTCGCGCGATGAGTGATGCCGGTGCGCGCCACGGGATCGGCCATAATGGCGGGCCGGATATCAGTGCCGGCTACGGGTTTCGCAAGCTGGCCTGGACCAAGGCGCGGCGCGCGCTTTTGCCGAGCCTGCCCTTGGAGGTGGTGCGCCTGCGGGTGGCGCGCGCCAAGCGGTTGGGCCTGCCCTATCAGACATATGCCACGATCCGCGCCACTTCGGGCCATGATATCGTGGCCTTTCTGTTTTCCGGCAATGCGCTGGATCTGAAGCCGGGGCAGGCCGTGCTTTCACCCGCGGTGGCCGCGCCTTTGCAGGCGCTCGCGGACCACGCCTGCAGGATCGGCGCGATCTATGCGCCCACCGACCCTGAGGCCCTTGGCGCGACGCATCCGGGTCTGTTCGAAGAGGTCGGGCGCGCGCCCGGTTTCACAGCCACATGGCGCGAGACGCGCGATGGTCTACACGCGCTATTGGCCGCGCGCCAGCTGCCGCGCGACGGGGTTGTGCTGGTCGCCGCCACCAGCATAGAGCGGGGTTGGACGGGTATCGCGGGGCTTGCGGGAACCATCGACCGCGCGACATTCTTCGCAACGCCGCCCGTGGCCTAGTCATCGCGTGATGGATGGTCTATCTGGCGGCGCAGAGACCGGCGAGGGGATGGCCATGACGCGAAGCTTTGAACAACCGGGGCCGGTCGAACGCGATTGGGCCGAGGCGATTTCGCCCATCGAAGAGATCATCGAAGAGGCGCGCAACGGCCATATGTTCATTCTGGTCGATCACGAAGATCGCGAGAATGAGGGCGATCTGGTGATCCCCGCACAATGGGCCACACCTGACGCGATCAATTTCATGGCGACCCATGGGCGCGGGTTGATCTGCCTGTCGATGACCAGCGCGCGGATCGATCAGCTGGGCCTGCCCTTGATGTCGACCTACAACTCTTCGCGCCATGAAACCGCCTTTACGCTGTCGATCGAGGCGCGCGAGGGGGTGACGACGGGCATTTCGGCGGCCGACCGCGCGCGTACCGTGCAGGTGGCGATCGATGCCTCGAAAGGGGCGGCCGATATCGCGACGCCCGGCCATGTCTTTCCGCTGCGCGCCCGCGATGGCGGCGTTTTGGTCCGCGCGGGCCATACCGAGGCCGCCGTCGATATCAGCCGCTTGGCCGGCCTCAACCCCTCGGGCGTGATCTGCGAGATCATGAACGAGGATGGCACAATGGCGCGCCTGCCCGATCTGGTGGCCTTCGCGCAGCGTCACAACCTCAAGATCGGCACGATCAGCGACCTGATCTCTTATCGGCGGCGGCACGACAATCTGGTGAAGGTGCGCGAAGAGCAGGTCATCGCCAGCGAGTTCGGCGGCGATTGGACGATGCGCATCTATACCGACGAGACCCAGGGCGCCGAGCATATCGTCTTGATAAAGGGCGATATCGCGGGGCCTGCGCCGGTTCTGGTGCGGATGCATGCGATGGACCCGCTTCTGGATGTGGTCGGCACCGGGCCACGGGGCCGCGCGGGCGAGTTCGGCGATGCGATGCGCCTGATCGCGGGCGAGGGGCGCGGCGTTCTGGTCTTGTTGCGCGATCTGACCATGAAGCTGGTCGTCGAGGATGAGGTCAGCCCCCAGACGCTGCGCCAATACGGGCTTGGTGCGCAGATCCTGTCATCGCTGGGCATCGGCGAGATGATCCTGCTGACGAATTCACCCAAGCCCAAGGTGGTGGGGCTGGAAGCTTACGGCCTGACCATCACGGGCACGCGCAAAATCTCGGAGCTGGGATAATGGCCGGACATTCCGACAATGATCTGGGCCTGCCCCGGTTCGACAAGCCGGTGAAGATCGCGATCGTGATCGCACCCTATTACACCGCCATCGCCAAGGCCCAGATCGCGGCGGCGACGGCTGTGCTGGATCGCGCGGGCGCGACCCATGAGGTGATCGAGGTGCCGGGCTCCCTCGAGATCGCGACCGCCATCGGCATCTCGCATCGCTTGGGCGAATTCGACGGCTATGTCGCGCTGGGCTGCGTCATCCGCGGCGCAACCAGCCATTATGATGTGGTCGTCAACGAAAGCAGCCGCGCGCTGACCATGCTGGGGTTGCAGGGTGTGTGCATCGGCAATGGCATCATCACCGTCGAGAACCGCGATCAGGCCGAGGAACGCGCCGATGCGGGCCGGCTCAACACCGCGGGTGGTGCGGCGCAGGCGGCACTGCACCTGATCGCGTTGACGCGGCGGCTTGGGCGGCCTAAGGGCGGCGTCGGATTCAAGCCCCGCTCCGAAAGCAACGCCACATCATGACCGACGACGAGCGCCAAGCGCCCAAGCCCAAGACGATCAGCCGCGAGGATCGCCGCCAGATGCGCGCCGCCGCCCGGCTTTATGCCGTGCAGGCGCTATTCCAGATGGAGGCAGCAGGCCAAACCGTGCAGAGCGTGCGCCAAGAGTTCGAGACCCATCGCTTTGGTGCCATCTATGATGGCGAAGAAATGGCCGAGGGCGACCCCGACCTGTTTCGCAAGACGCTGGAAGATGCGGTCAATTACCAAGCCCGGATCGACCAGATGACCGACCGCGCACTGGTGGCGAAATGGCCGATCGCGCGGATCGACCCGACCTTGCGCGCGCTGTTTCGTGCTGCGGGCGCCGAGTTGATCGAGGGGGCGGCGCCGCCCAAGGTGGTGATCAGCGAATATGTCGATGTGGCGCACGCCTTTTT
>NZ_CBFIIK010000042.1:0-18980 GCF_965662675.1 Roseicyclus sp.
TCCGCTCACCAGCCTAAACCCGCTCTACACCATCGCCCAACAACTGACTGAGACGATCCGCACCCATATGGATGTCACACAGGCCGAGGCCCGCACGCGCGCCATCGCGCTTCTGGACCGCGTGGGCATTCCCGCCGCCGCACGCCGGATCGATGATTACCCCCATCACTTCTCGGGCGGCATGCGCCAACGCGTGGTGATCGCCCTTGCCTTGGCCGCCGAGCCCGAACTGGTCATCGCCGATGAGCCGACCACCGCGCTCGATGTCTCGGTGCAGGCGCAGATCATCGATGTGCTGAAAGAGATTTGCGCCGAACGCGGGGCTGCGGTGATGCTGATCACCCATGATATGGGCGTGATCGCGGAGACCGCCGACCGGGTCGCGGTCCTCTACGCGGGCCGCATGGCCGAGATCGGGCCGGTGCGCGATGTGATCTTGAACGCGCGCCACCCCTATACAGCCGGGCTGATGGGCTCGATCCCGACGCTGCAACATGCCGCCGACCGGCTGGTGCAGATCCCCGGTGCGATGCCGCGGCTCGATGCGATCCCGCAAGGCTGCGCCTTCAACCCGCGCTGCGGCCAAGTGATGGACCGCTGCCGTAGCGCGCTCCCCGGCCTGAAGCCTGTCGCCCCCAACCATGCCGCCGCCTGTTGGTTGGTGGATACCGAGGCTGCCCATGGCTGAGCCCTTTTTGACCGTCAGCAATCTGACCCGCCGCTTCGATGTCTCGAAACCTTGGCTGAACCGCGTGCTGGAACGTGAAGACCGCCAATTCCTGACTGCCACGGCGGATGTGAGCTTTTCCATCGACAAGGGCGAGACCTTTGCCTTGGTGGGCGAATCCGGTTCGGGAAAATCGACCATCGCCAAGATGATCGTGGGCCTGTTGGACCCAAGCGCGGGTCGCATCACGATCGAGGGGCAGGCGATGGACCCCAAAGACCCCGCCACGATAGGCGCGCTGCGCCGTCGGATGCAGATGATTTTCCAAGACCCTTTCGCCAGCCTGAACCCCCGCTGGCGGGTGGGCGATATCATCGCCGAACCGATCCGCACGCTGGGCTTGATGCCATCGGGCGATGTGGGCCGCGAAGTAGCGCGGCTGTTGGATCTTGTTGGGCTGTCGGCGGCCGATGCGGGCAAGTTCCCGCACGAGTTCTCGGGCGGTCAACGTCAACGCATCGCGATCGCGCGCGCGCTGTCATCGCGCCCAGAATTCATCGTCTGCGACGAGCCGACATCGGCGCTCGATGTCTCGGTGCAGGCGCAGATCCTCAACCTGATGCGCGATCTGCAAGACGAGTTCAAACTGACCTATCTCTTGATCTCGCATGATCTATCGGTGGTGCGGCACATGTCGAACAGGATCGGTGTGCTTTACCTCGGCCGTCTGGTCGAGGTCGCCGATGCCAAGCGGCTGTTTCACGAACCCCAACACCCCTACACGAGAATGCTGCTGGATGCCGTGCCAGATCTGGCGCTCTCGGGGCGCAGGCGCAAATCGGTCAGCGGCGAAATCCCGAACCCGATCTCGCCGCCTGCGGGCTGTGCCTTTCATCCGCGCTGCCCGCTAGTGCAGCCCGAATGCAAGGCTGCGGTGCCGGTATTGCGCCCCACGCCGACGGGGCAGGCCGCCTGTGTCTTGGCCGGAACGCTACCCGCTTCTGCGGTGTGAAGGGCGATTGGGTGGCCCCCCATCCCATGCTGAAGGAGGCGGAGCCGCCCCGGCGCATGTCAGCCGTTTTGCCCGCGCGCGGCGGTAAGGGGCGGTTTTAGCACCGCCAGAATCCTCGCCATGCCGACGACGGGTTGCGCTTGCGGGTCGTGAAAGGATATTTTCGCGCCCATGTCGCATCCTCACAAGGCCTCCTTCGTGACACGCATCCGCGATGCGATGCCTGCGCTTCACCGCAGCGAACAGCGTTTGGCCGAAACCATCCTGAACTTTCCCGGCAACCTTGCGGGCTATACCGCGACAGAGCTTGCGCGTATCGCCAACGTCTCGAATGCCACCGTCACCCGTTTCGTGCGCAAGATCGGCTATGCCTCCTTCGAAGAGGCGCGTCAGGCTGTACGCGCCGAACAGATGGCGGGCACGGCACTTTTCCGCGTCGCCGATGAGGGCGCGACCGCAAGCGGTCAATTGGTTCGCCATACCGCGCAGTCGCAGATGAATATCGAGCAAACGCTGATGCCGCTCGACGAGGGACAGATCGACGCCTTGGTCACCGCCATGCTTTCGGCGCGCCGCCTGTGGCTGATCGGTTTTCGCGCAGGCCAGCCCTTTGCCCGCTATCTTGGCTGGCAGGTGCTTCAGGTGCGCGCCGATGTCGTGATCTTGCCGCGCGACGGCGAGACATTGGCCGAAAGCCTCGCCGCGATCGCGCCGGGCGATTGCGTGATCTTGTTCGCGCTGCGCCGCCCGCCGCGCCTGTTGGATGGGCTTGGTGCCGCCTTGGGGCGCAGCGGAGCGGCGATCGCGGTGATCGGTGACATCGCGGGGCTATCGGCGCTGCCCGCGCGCTGGCATCTGAATTGCGCGACTTCGGGGACGGGTGCGCTGTTCAACCATGCCGGTGTCATGGCACTTTGCGGCATGCTGGCCTCGGGGATGATCGAACGCGCGGGCTTGGCCGGGCGCCAACGACTGAGCATGATCGAGGATCTGCACGATTCGCTCGACGAGCTTTGAGCAGGCAGTGCGCACCATCTACGCCAAAATAGCGATCATGCGCCGCCCCGCGCTGCCCCTTTTTTGAGCGATGACTGTCGCGGCACCCTTTTCCAGTATGAAAATATATTTTCACAATTGGGTATTTCGGAAAACATGATTTCTTGACTCGGGCGCTCCTCCCGCCATTTTCCGACCGAAAGGACCAGTCTCATGACGCAACTGAGAAATTCCGTTTTCATCGCCGCCGCCAGCGTATTGCTGCCCGGTGCGGCGCTTTCACAGGCCGTTTTGCAAGTGAACTCCTCGCTGCCCGAGGGGTCGTTTGCCCATATCTTCCTGCAGGAATACGAAACCCGCCTCGAGGCCGCGACCGATGGGGCCATCGATGTGCAGATCTTCATGGGCAACACGCTCGGCTCGGAAGAGGATGTGCTGCAAGGGCTTGGGCTTGGCACGCATCACGCCTCGCTCTCGGCCTCGGCCATCGCACAGATCAACACCCGCGCTGCGATCTTCGATCTGCCCTATCTGTTCGAAGACCGCGCCGCCGTGCAGACCTTTGCCGCAAGCCCTGCGGGCGAGATGCTGGCGGCGGGTTTCGACGGCACCGGGATGGTGCTGGCCGCGATGTGGGACAACGGCTTTCGCCAGATCACCAATAGCCAGCGCCCTATCGTCGTGCCTGCTGATCTTGTCGGGCTGAAGATCCGCACCCCCACCAGCCGCCAGCGGGTCGAGATGTTCAACACGCTGGGTGCCAATGCCACGCCACTGTCCTTCGGCGAGGTCTATTCCGCCCTCGACCAAGGTGTGATCGACGGGCAGGAGAACCCGGCCCAGATCGTCGAAAGTGCGCGCCTTTACGAGGTGCAGGAATACATGTCGCTGTCCAACCATGTCTATCTGCCGACCTTCCTCGTCTTTGGTGAACCCTATCTGGCCACGCTCGAGCCCGCCTTGGCCGAGGCGGTGATGACGGTTGCCGCCGAAGTGGCGCCTTGGACCTTTGAATGGGGCGATACGACAGATGCCGAGGTGGTTGCGGCACTTGCCGACCGCATCGCGATCAACGAGATCGACTTTGCCGCCTTTCAAGCCGCCGCCGCACCGCTTTACGACAGCCCGACCTTCGTCGATGTGATTGGCGTCGACATGATCGCGGCGACGCGTACCGCGCTCGGTATCCAGTGACCCGACAGGAGCGCCCCGCATGAACCCGATTTCCGCAATCGTCGCGCGCTTCGACCTTTGGCTGACGCGTGCGCTTGACTGGGCGGTGATCGGGTTGGCGGGGCTGCTCTTTGTCTTGCTCAATGTCGCGGTCTTTACCCGTTTCGTCCTGAACGACTCTGTCTCGTGGTCCGAGGAACTGCCGGCCCATGTGCTGGCGGCGCTGACCTTCATCGGTGCAGCTTATCTTACGCGGACTTCCGAGCATCTTGGTTTTGATGCCGTGGTACGCATCTTGCCCGGGGCGATGAAGCGGGTGGTGATGGCCGGAAACCTTGTCTTGATGGCGGGTTTCGGCGCGCTTTTGGCTTATTACGGGGCTATCGCCGCGGCCAGTTTCGGCAGCCGTATGCTGATCTCGGTCGACCTGCCGATGGCGCTGTTCCGCTATGCCATGCCCTTGGGCGGCGCGCTGATCGCGCTTGTCAGCTTCACGCGCTTGGCTGGTCTGTTGACCGGTCAGGTCGATCCCGATGACCTTTTGCCTGAAAGCGACGCGTGATGTTTCTCGATCCCGGCTGGATCATCCTGATCCTTCTTGTCGTGCTGCTGATCATGGGCCTGCCCATTGCCTTCGTGCTTGGCGTGACCGCCGCCGTGATGATCTTGCTCGATCCGGCCGTGGTGCCGCAAATCATTGGGCTGATCCCCTTTGGCGGGGCCAATAACTACCTGCTCGTCGCAGCCCTGTTGTTCATGATCGCGGGCGAGGTGATGAACCAAGGCCGCATTGCCGAGAAACTCATCGCCTTCGCCTCCAGCCTTGTCGGCCATATCCGGGGCGGGTTGGCGCATGTCAACATCCTGACTTCGCTTTTCTTTTCCGAGATTTCTGGCACCGCCACCTCGGATGCGGCGGCCATTGGCTCGGTGATGATCCCGCAGATGAAAAAGCGCGGCTACCCCGCCGCTTTCGCCGCCGCCGTCACGTCGACCTCGGCCACGATGGCAATCATTGTGCCACCCTCGCTCAACCTGATCCTTTACGCCTATGTCGCCAATGCCTCGATCGCCGAGCTTTTCGCGGCGGGCATCGTGCCGGGCTTTCTGGTTTGCGGGCTGTTGATGGCCACGGCCTATATCATCTCGGTCAAGCGCGGCTATCCGACCGAAGGCGCGTTCAGCTTCGCCCGCGTGGTGGAAACGGGCAAGGATGCGGCCATTCCCCTGACGCTGCCGATCCTGATCCTTGTGGGTATCCTTGGCGGCATCTTCACCGCGACCGAGGCAGGGGCCATCGCGGCCTTTTGGTCGATCATTCTGGCGGTGTTTCTCTACCGCACAATCCGGCTGGGCAATCTGATCGACACCTTCCGCGTGGCGGGCAAGCGCAGCGCGATGCTGATGTTCATCGTCGCAACCTCGACGCTTTTGGGCTGGTACCTGACCAACCAGCGCATCCCGCAAGACATCGCGCAGGCGATCTTGGGGATCTCGGACAATTACTGGGTGGTTCTGGCGGCGATCAATATCTTCTTTCTGCTCGCCGGCACCATCATACACGGCACGCCCGCGATCTTGATGCTGGTGCCGATCTTTCTGCCGTTGGCCGATCAGCTTGGCATCGACCGGGTGCATTTCGGCCTGATCTTGACCATCAATCTTGGCATCGGCCAACAGACGCCGCCGGTGGCCTCCGTGGTGCTGATCACCTGCGCGATTGCCAAGATCTCCATCGCCAAGATCATCCCCTCGCTGATGTGGTTCCTCTTGGCGATGCTGGTAGCGCTGACTTTGGTCAACGTGTTCCCCGCCATCGTGCTGTGGCTGCCATCGGTGATCTTGTGATGCGGCTGTTGATCGTGAACCCCAACACCTCGGCGGGTGTCACCTCGCGCATCGATGCAGCGGCGCAGGCGGTGGCAATGCCCGGTGATCGCTTCGTCACGGTCTCGGCTGCTTTCGGCCCCGCCCTGATCGTGACCGAACCCGATGCCCAAGAGGCAACAAAGGGCGTGCTTGCCGCTATTTCCCGCCATCGCGAACCGATTGACGGGATCGTGCTGGCCTCGTTCGGGGATACAGGCGCCGCACAGGTGCGCGCCGCTTGGCCCGATGTGCCGGTGATGGGCATCGCCGAGGCCGCCTTTGCCGATGCGGCCCAGATCGGTGGCCCCTTTGCCATTGTCACCTTCGCCCCCGAGGTGACCGCATCGCTGGCCGCGCGGGCCACCATGCATGGCTTGGGCGAGTCGCTTGTCCGTGTCGCGGCACCGACCGAACCGCTGCGCCATGATCCGGCCGAGGTTGCCGATCTTCTATTCGGTCAATTGCGCGCCTTATGCGATGATTGTGCGGGGCAGGGCGCCCGCAGCATCGTGATGGGTGGCGGGCCCTTGGCGGGTCTTGCCAGCCGGATCGCGCCGCATTGCCCGGTGCCGGTCATCGATGGGACGCAATCGGCGGTCAGCCGTCTTCGCCTCGGGATGGTGGCGCGCAGCGCGGTCTGAGGGGGTAGGGCGCGCGTATGCGTCGCCACCGATCCGCCTAGCCAGCGCTTGCCAAGAGTGCCGCATTGCCGCCCGCTGCCGTGGTGTCGATGCACAGGTGGCGTTCGCGCTGCAACTGCGCGGTTGGGTCGGCCTGCATCAGCAGTGGGATCAGCGCGCCATCGCGCGCGGCCAAGGCCTGCGCATAGGGGCGCGCGGTCTCGGCATCGGACCAAATGATCACCGCATCCAAGGCTGCCAGCTTGGCCAGTGCCGCAGGCTCCAGATGCCCGTCGATCGCCAACGCGCTGCAACCAGCGGCTTTGGCGATCTCGCATTGCCGCGCCGCCACCTCTCGCCCCGGCCCGAGGCACAAGACCCGCCCGCGCGGATGTAGCGACAAGCGGTTCGACTCGCCCGTGGGCCCCGGCAGATCGTGGACCGCGAGCTGGCGATCGCGCGGATCGGGCAGGGCGGCCAAATCTTTGGCCAAGGCGTTGGGATCAACGCTGGCATCAATGCTGGCCACGTTGTCCGCTGGCAGCTGACCAAGCGGTGCGCGTGTGAACCCTGCAAGGTAATGCGCCCCCCCCGCCTTGGGGCCCGTGCCCGACATGCCCTCGCCGCCGAAAGGCTGGCTGCCGACAACCGCGCCGATCTGGTTGCGATTGATGTAGAGATTGCCCGCCCTAATGCGCGAGGCGATCATCTGCACCCGGTCGTCGATCCGGCTATGTAACCCGAAGGTCAGCCCATAACCGCTTGCGTTTATGCCGGAAATCACCTTGTCCAAGTCACAGGCGCGATAGGTGGTGACATGTAGCACCGGGCCAAAGATCTCGCGCCCCAAGGCGGCGATTCCGCCCGGCAGATCGATGATGCACGGGGCGATGAAATGCCCCTCATCCGGCGTTTCGGTCTGGGCGAGAATACGCCCCTCGGCCTGCGCGGCGGCGATATGATCGGCGATAGCACTTTGGGCCTGCGCGTCGATCACAGGGCCGATATCGGTGGCAAGCTGCCACGGATCGCCAAGTCGGCGTTCGGCCATCGCCCCTTTCAGCATTCGCAAGAAGGGGGCGGCGATATCTTCTTGCAGGTAAAGCATCCGCAGCGCCGAACAGCGTTGGCCCGCCGATTGAAAGGCCGAGGCGATGATATCGCGCACCGCTTGTTCGGGCAGTGCGGTGCTATCCACGATCATCGCGTTCAGCCCGCCCGTTTCCGCGATCAGCGGCGCGCTTGGGTCGAGATGGGCGGCCCTTGCGCGGTTGATGGCCTGTGCGGTGGCGGTCGAGCCGGTGAAGCAGATCCCCGCGATCCTTGCATCGCTGCAAAGGGCTGTGCCGATCTCGGACCCTGTTCCGGGCAAAAGCTGCAGCGCTTGAGGCGGCACGCCTGCCGCGTGCAACAACGTGACGGCGCGATGGGCGATCAGGCTTGTCGCCTCGGCAGGTTTGGCGATCACGCCGTTGCCCGCCGCCAATGCGGCCGCGATCTGCCCGGTAAAGATCGCAAGTGGAAAGTTCCACGGCGAGATACAGGTAAAGACACCGCGCGCAGGCGCGTTGAGGGTTTCGGCCTCGGTTGCGTAATAACGCAAGAAATCAACTGCTTCGCGCAATTCACCCACCGCATCGGACAGTGTCTTGCCCGCCTCGCGCGCCAAAAGCGCGAAGATCTCGCCAAAATGCGCCTCGTAAAGATCGGCGACATGGCGAAGGGTGGCGGCGCGCACCGCCACGGGTGCGTCCCACGGGCGGGCAGCGGCAAGGGCCGCCCGCACATCGGCAGCGCTGGCAGTCTGCACGCGGCCCAGCCGATCGGCGGGGCGGGCGGGGTTGGTTGGCTGCCAGATCGCGCCGCCCGCGGCGGGGGACGCGATCAACGGCGCAGCTTGCCATTGGCAATCGCGGTAGGGCGCGCGCGCGGTCTCGATCGCGTCCAATGTCACCGGATCACTCAGGTCGAAGCCGCGTGAATTGACGCGCTGACCGCCGAAAAGTTGTGCCGGGGCGGCAACCGGGGCGGTGTGCTGATGCGCCAAAGCGGCGAAAGGGTCGCGCGCGACCGTTTCGGGCGGAACATCGGGGTTCAGCACTTGGTTCACGAAGCTCGAATTCGCCCCGTTTTCCAGCAAGCGCCGCACCAGATAGGCCAAGAGATCGCGATGCTGGCCCACCGGCGCGTAGATGCGGCAGCGGGTGCCGTGATCGGCGCGCACGATCTCATGCAGTGCCTCGCCCATGCCATGGAGGCGTTGGAACTCGTAAGCGGCGGGATCGGCCCCGATATCGAGGATGCTGGCCACGGTATGGGCGTTATGGGTGGCGAACTGCGGATAGATGCGGTCGGTCAGCCCCAGCAGTTTGCCCGCGCAGCACAGATAGGCGGCATCGGTCGCGGGTTTGCGTGTCCAGACCGGGAAATCGGCAAGCCCCGCGACTTGGGCATGCTTGATCTCGGTATCCCAATAGGCACCCTTGACCAGCCGCAGCATGATCCGCCGATCATGGGTTTGGGCCAAGGCGTAAAGCCAATCGATCACCGCATCGGCGCGCTTGCCATAGGCTTGCACCACCACGCCGAACCCGTCCCATCCGGCCAAGCCGGGATCGGCCAAGACCGCTTCGATCACATCGAGTGACAGATCCAGGCGGTCGGCCTCTTCCGCGTCGATATTGAGCCCCATCCCTTGCCCGCGCGCCTGCGCAGCCAAGGCGGTGACCGCTGGCACAAGATCGGCCAGAACGCGGTCACGTTGGGCCATCTCGAAGCGTGGGCACAGCGCCGACAGCTTGATCGAGATGCCAGGATTGTCCCTTGGATCACCCCCGGTGCAGGCCGGGGCCAAGCTTTTGATCGCGTCCATATAGGCGTCGAAATAGGCCCGTGCATCGGCCAACGTCATCGCGCCTTCGCCCAGCATGTCATAGGAATAGCCATAGCCGCGCTTTTCTAGGCTGGTGGCACGCGCCATCGCCTCTTGCATGGTTTGGCCCAGGACAAAATGCTGGCCCATCTCGCGCATGGCGCGCGCCACGGCGGTGCGGATCACAGGCTCGCCCAGACGCTTGAGCGCGGATTTCAGCACGCCCGCCATCCCCTCGCCATCTTGCAAGACCTTGCCCGTCAGCATCAGCGCCCAAGTCGAGGCGTTGACCAGCGCCGAGGCGGAATGGCCCAGATGCGCCCCCCATTGCGAGGGGGCGATCTTGTCCTCGATCAGCGCGTCCATCGTGGCGGCGTCGGGCACGCGCAACAGTGCCTCGGCCAGACACATCAGCGCGATGCCCTCGCGCGTGGATAGGCCGTATTCGGCCAAGAAAACCTCCATCAGCCCCGGCTTGCGCTGTGCGCGCAGCCGCGCGACCAAGGCGGCCCCGCCTGCATCGGCGCGCGCGCGCGCATGCACGTCGGGCCCATAGGCCGCGATCAAGCGCGACAGGGCGGCATCCTCGCCCTCATGCAGACGCGCCCGGATGACGCCGCGTAGCTGGTCGAGATCGGGGGTGAGGCGGTCGAGCATGGTCGCGATCTCCTGAGCGGCGGTCATGGCATAATCTAGCATTGACGTCGCAGGCGGTTTTCCTTGAAATGTGTCACGAGAAAGCGAAACTCCTGCAGTTTGCGAGATTTGAGGGTGTAATTCATGAAAGAGGTAATTTCTGCGGGTCAGCTTGACGTATTCGATCACAAGCTGCTGGCCGAGTTGGCGGTCAATGGCCGCTTGCCGATCATCGAATTGGCCCGCCGGATCGGCCTGTCCAAAAGTCCGACACAGGCCCGCCTGCGTCGGTTGGAAGCGCAGGGCTATATTCTAGGCTACCGCGCGCTGCTCGATCCCGAGAAACTCCAGCGCGAGCATGTGGCCTTTGTCGAGGTACGGCTGACCGACACGCGCGAGACCGCACTCAGTGCCTTCAACAAGGCCGTAATGGGTGTCCCCGAGATCGAGACCTGCCATTTGATCGCGGGGCAGTTCGACTATTTGCTCAAAATCCGCTGTCGCGACATGCGCGCCTATCGCGATATCTTGGCCGAGGCGGTGTCGACCTTGCCCTATGTCGCCTCGACCTCGACCCATGTGTCGATGCAGGCGGTCAAGGATGCCGCGATTTAAGATGCGCGCCTGCGCAATTAGGGCGTGTCGCGTTCTATCGCATTCACCGGGGCAGGCGAACGCATTGTGCTTTGTAAACGCGGCCTCGCCTGCCCGATGAAGAGGTCGGATTGATCAAACGCGCCATGTTCTAGATCGCGCGGATTTTCTCCAAGGTCGCGACGTTAACCGCTACGCCATGACGCGCGGCGCGCGCACGGGCTTGCGCGCGCCCATCACCAGGTAGGCGCGCGCCGTCTTGCGCGCGGATCGCATCGGTCAGCCGGGTGATCCTTGCCGCAAAGTCCCCGCCCGCACTGGTCGTCGCATCGATCGCGATGAAGACCTGGCCGGTGCGCGGCGGACCACCCGCCGTGCCGGAAAAGGGGCTTGCGTCCATGCCGAGCGTCGCCCCCGTCATCGCCGCGGCCATGGTTTCCACGATCAAGGCAAGGCCCACCCCCTTGTAGCCGCCCGAGGGCGCCATCGACCCTTTCAGCGCGACATCTGGGTCGGTGGTCGGGTTGCCCTGCGCGTCCAACCCCCAACCTTCGGGGATAGGGCGGCCCTCGCGGGCATGTTTCATGATCTCGGATTTGGCGATTGTGCTGGCACTTTGATCGATCAAGAGCGCCGCACCGCCCGCCCCGTCAGGGGCCGCAAGCGAGATTGGATTGGTCCCCACCACTGGCCGGGTGCCACCCGATGGCGCGATGGAGGCGGGCGCATTGGTAAAGCCGATCGCCAATAGCCCCGCCTTGGCCAGCGTCAGGGTATGGATGCCCAATACACCGCAGTTATATGAATTCTTGATGGCAAGCGCCGCGATACCTTGCGCGCGCGCTGCCGGGATCAGCGCGTCAAATCCGGCAGCGATCGCACCATGTGCGAAACCCGCACCGGCATCGGCCAACACAAGGCCAGGCTTGGGCTGCGTGATGATCGGGCGGGCACGACCATCGACCTTGCCGCAGCGCAGATGCTCGCAATAGATCGGGATGTAGGCCAGCCCATGGCTTGCCACCCCATCGGCCTCGGTCTCGGCGGTGGCGCGTGCCAAGGCACGGGCGGCATCCGTATCGGCCCCGGCGCGGATCAAGGCCTGATAGGAGAGATCTTCGATCTCGCCCAGCGTCAATGTCTCGGTTTGTGCCATGGGCCTATTCCTTTCGCCGTGTGTCTTTGTGTCAATCCCGGCCGGGTGTTGTCTCGCCCGCGCCGGAGCGGCGGCGCGCTTCGGTCTCTGGGGCATAGGTGCGCGCGGCTAGTTGGTTGAGTTGGTCGAAGACGCCTAAAGGGCAATGGGCACGGTCGCGGCGGGCAAGGGGCGCACCCTTGGGGGCGGTTCCTGTGGCCCATGTGACCATCGGGGCTAGCGGGTCGATCAGGCGTGCACCCGTCATGGACAAGACAGCGCCGCCCGGTGTGACCCAAACTTCGGTTTCGGGCCATGTCAGGCACCAAGCCCGTGCCCCGGTTCCTGCGAGATGGGCCAGATGCGGCACGACCAACAAGGGCGCCAAGACCGGGCCGATCCGTCCGGCCCCAACCGCCGATCTTAGATCGGACAACGCAGCGCCGAGCGCTATGGGGCAAAGCGGGTCGGTGCCAGGATGGACAAGACCACCATCCGCCCCCTGCACGGGTGCGTGGGCCAGCCCATCGGTTCGCGCCAACAGCTCTGCGCCAAGCGCCATGGCGGGGCATCCGGCCCCTTCCAGCCAGCGCACCGCGCGGCCGAACTCCTCGGCCATGCCCCAGCTGCGGCCCGTACCGCGCGCGGCCTTGCGCGCCAGCGCCTCGGCCTCGCCCAGCGACAAAGCGATCACGCCTGCGCCCCGGCCGTGGGATAGGCCCAATCATCCTCGGGCAGGTCGTGCAATTCATGCGGGAAGGGCGCGCCGCGATACATGTTGATCCGCACCCAGCGATCCGAGCGTGGATCGAAATAGCCCGCGCCGAAAAACGACAGCTTCGCGCGCAGCATGTCGATGGGCATCAGATCGGCCCCGATCGTGTTGTCGCGGATCTCGGCATAGGGGTGGCGGGCGGCGATCTGGGCGCGGCGCAGGCTGTGGCGATGCTCGGGATGGCGCAAGATGAAGCCCGCGACCGCCGCCGTATTCGCTTCACCCGCCAACGCATGGAAAAGCCGCGCCGCATCGCGCCCCGGTGCAAGGGGTTGGGCGTAGTCGGCCAGATCTTCGGCCCATGTCTCGCCCAGCCGCGGCTCTTGCTTGGCGGCAGAGACATACCATGTGCGCGCCTGCGCATCGGCCGCGTCCCAATCAAGATCGAGCGCCCAGCCATAGACATCGCGCAAGATCGCGCGCAGCTGCCCCACCGTCATGGCGCCGTCGATGGCGAAGCCGGCATCCTCATCGGCAGCCATGCAGCAGGCCAGCCCATCAACCAGATCGCCATGCGGCTCGAGCATGAGCGAGACGAGCATTTCCTGCCCTTCCTCATGCAACGCCGCCGCGCCCCAGCGCCAAAGCTGGTCCCATCCCAGCGGTGCGGCCAGATCGGCGCTGTCCAGATGCGTGGCCAAGCGCCCCAGATCCTCGGTCAGATCGGCCAGCCGCGCGATCTGGACGGGATGGTCCGATTGCCACAGCGCCACGGCACGCCGCGCGCGCGCGAGAACGGCTGTGAAATGGGCGATGCGGGCCGGATCGGGTAGGGCGATGGCGCGCACGCGGGCCAATGCCTCTTCGCGGGCCATGATCCAGTTGTTGAACAAGACCGGGTGGCTGATCAGAAAGGGTGCCATGCCAAGCCCGGTGGAATTGCCAATCCCGATCTGGCGGCGCAGGTCGGGGGCGATGACGGTGGCGGTATCCGGCGCGCGCTGGCGGGCCATTTCCTCGACCAGATCCAGCACGAAGGCGCGGATCAGCCAGACGGTCAGCATCTCGACCTGAAAGGGTGGGGTGAACTCGGGGCGTTCGGCAATCGCCGCGCGGTCGGCGGCCCCCAGCTTGCCCGAGCCATATACCGCCGTCGTTCGCATCAGGTAGCCCACGCGCGCGACCAGATCGGCATCGGGTTGGTGCCCTTCGGCCAGCGCCGCGACTACATGATCGAAAAGCCGCTCCGAGCGATTTGCACGCGACACCGACAATTCCCGCGCGCTGACGCGGCCGGCCTCTTGCCGGGGAATTTCGCGCCGCAGCCTGTCGATATCGGCGTCGCTGGGGATGCCGTCGAACAGCGTGAATGTGGCGTCCCAAGCGGTCGCGATCACCCGGTCGCTACGATCCTCGGGCGGCAGGTCATGGCCGAACGCCACAAGGCTGTAAGCGCGCTCGGGCCCTTGCATCGTATAAATCGCCGTGCCCACGCCGCGTGGGTCGATCGCGAATTGACGCCGCGCGTAGCGCCACCCTTCGGTGCGCAGGCGGCGCAGAAGGACGCGCATGAACGACAGGCGCGATTGATGGAAAGACCCCAGCCGCGACAACCGCATCACGTGGCCGGGGTCACGGCGGGTGATCACCGCCTGCGCCTTGGTCGCGATATCGCTCGGTCGCTCTGTCATCGCGCAGGCCCGAAACTGTCGTCGAAAAAGCGCAGCCAGTTTTCGCCCATCAGCGCGTCGACCTCAGTCCTATCGAAGCCTATCTCGCGCAAGCCCTGCGCCAGCCCCGGAAAATCGCGGTTGTCGGCAAACCATGATGGCTGGGGTGGGAAGCCGGGGGCGCTTGCGCTACCCTCGCCGTAATCCACGCCCTTGGTCCAACGGCCCGTGCGCATCCATTCGACCACGCGATCGGGCTGGTTTTGGCACAGATCCGAGCCGATGCCGAAATGCGCGATGCCATAAGTCTCGACCATGCGGGCGATCATGGCGCAGAAATCGGCCAAGCTGCAATCGCTGCCCGCTTTCAGGTGATGGGGGTAGAGTGAAAAGCCCATCATGCCGCCCGCCTCGGTCACCGCCCGGATCACCGCGTCGCGCTTGTTGCGGAGCGCAGGGTGCCAGTCATGCGGGTTGGCATGGGTGATGGCGATGGGGCGGGTCGAAAGTGCCGCCGCCTCGATGGTCGAACGATCGGCCGAATGGCTCATGTCGACGACCATGCCCACGCGGTTCATCTCGGCGATCACTTCACGGCCCATACGGGTCAGGCCGGGATCTTCGGCCTCGTAACAGCCGGCCGCTAGCAGCGATTGATTGTTGTAGCTCAGCTGCATGAAGCGCAGGCCAAGCCGGTGCCAAATCTCGACCAACCCGATATCATCCTCGATCGGGCTGGGGTTTTGCGCGCCGAAAAAGATTGCCGTCCGCCCCTCGGCCTGCGCGCGGCGGACATCGTCGCCGGTAAAGCCCTGAAAGATCAGGTCGGGATGATCCTCGAACCAGCGGTTCCAGCACTCGACGTTCAAGACCGTTTCGCGGAACGTCTCGTGATAGGCGATGGTGACATGCACGGCGTCAAGGCCGCCCTCGCGCATCTGGCGAAAGATCTCGGGCGACCAGTTGGCATATTGCAGGCAGTCGATGCGATGGCTCATGGCGCCAGTCTGTGCGAGTGTAGCAAGCGCTGCAAGGATGATCTTTGGCGCGTTCAGCGGCGGCTGGGCTTGGTCGCCGGATCGAAGGACAGCGCGCCGATGCGGCGCACGGTGCTGGCTTGCGGGCCGATCGCGCTTTCGTCGCTCTGCACCACCAACTCGACCGTGTCACGTAGGGCCAAACCGTCGAAGCTGTCATCGGTGACGCTGTTTTTGTGAAAATAGATGAGGCGGTTATCAGTGGCCAAGATCTGGCCGAACCCGCGCGCCTTGTCGAGTTGAACCACGCGGCCCTGCAGTGGCCCGTCATGGAATTTGACCTCGCCTTGGATCGCATCTTTCCAGCGCTTAAGCTCAAGCTCCATCGCCGCGAAGGCATCGCGTAGAACCACGCGCAGATGTTCATGGCGGTCGGCATCGTCTTGGTCTTTGCGCACGATCAGCGCCTTGCCCGGAACGCGCAGCTCCACCGTCACCGAAAACAAATTGCCGGTCTGCTGGCGCTGATGGGGCGCGCGGATCTGGATATGGGCGCTGATGATCCCGTCGTAGATCTTTTCGAGATGGGTGATCTTCTCGGCGATCAGCGCCCGGATGTCATCGCGGGGTGCGACATGGTTGAAGGCGATTTCGAGCGGGATCTGCATCGGTGCTTTCCTGATCTTGCGCCGCGCCAGACTACTTGGGCGAACGCGCGTCGACAGAAAGCATGGCGCCGAGGCGCCTGCTGCGCCTTGATGCCGCGCAACGCGGCTCAGGGGGAATCAAAGCGTGATGTCGACCACGCTTTCCGGGCCATCCGCACCGGGGCCGAAACGCATGCTGACAGCCTCGCGTTCAGCGGTGTTCATGCTGCGATAAAGCCTGTCGCTGGCATTGAGCGGATGATCGGCGAGATAGAATTGCGTCGTTAATTCAGCGCTTTCAGTGAAGACCTTCACGTGGATATGCGGCGTGCGTCCCGGATAGACGGTCGGGCGGATGGTGCGGAAGGCATAGACGCCATCGGCGCCGGTGACGACATGGCCGAAGCCTTGAAAGGCGTCATCATAACCGCCTTGGCTTCGCGATCTGGTGTGGAGGTAGACACCGTTCACATCGCATTGCCAGATCTCGACCCGTGCGCGTGCCACGGGTGCGCCCGCGCGGTCCAGGACGCGCCCCTTGAGAATGATTACCTCGCCGCCCGCGTCGCGCACCAGCCCGCTGATGCGCACCAGATTGTTGTCGGCATCGGCAAAGCGCATCGCGCCCGTGGGGTAGAATGGCCCCTCCATCGCGGCGGGGGTGCGCTGGGCCAGTGCCGCTTTCGAAAGGCCCGAAAAAGGCAGAGCTGCCAAAAGCGACAAGACAAAGCGGCGGTTCAGCGGCATGGGAAAAGCACCTTTCAAGCAAACATATGCGGTCATTCACCAGCCCGCTTCGGCGCAACGTTAACTGCCATGCCTGACAGAATCGAGGCTGGGGCAATGACGTCTTCGTGACAAGCGGCTGTGCGAGGTGCGATCGCGTCCCGCGCGGCGCGGTCTTGCCAGCCATTATGAAGCACGGGCATAACGCGGTATGGGCTCGACGAAAGATCAACCTGATACCGCCATGGCCGCGCCGCCGAACCTGCGCCTTCGTATCGTATTCGGGACCAATGCCATGCTTGGGCCGGGCAAGGTGGATCTGTTGCAGGCCATTCAAGACACCGGGTCCATCGCGGCGGCGGGACGCGTCATGGGGATGAGCTACAAGCGCGCATGGATGCTGGTCGAGGCGATGAACGCCGCCTTTCGCGAGCCTTTGGTCGCATCGGCGCGCGGTGGGCCAAAGGGCGGCGGGGCGATCGTCACCGCCGCCGGACACGAGGTCTTGCGCCGATATCGCGCCTTGGAAGAGATCACGGCACAAGCCGGGGCTGCGCATATCGCGGCACTCGGCGCGATGCTCGGGGATATGTCCGACGGAAAATAACGCTTGCCTCGGGGCGGGTGGCTTGGGATATGTTTTTGGAAACATATCGATATGCCGGATGCTGATGACCATGCCTTTCCTCTCGTCGCGCCTTGGGCGTGTCTTGGCCCTTGGCATGGCTGCCTTTGCCCCGGCACAGGCTTTGGCCGATACCGTCACCGTCTTTGCTGCCGCCAGCTTGACCACCGCGCTCGCCGAGATCGAGGCGGGTTTCGAGGCCGCAACGGGTCATGATCTGGTCGTGTCGCTGGCGGGCTCTTCGGCGCTGGCCCAACAGATCCGCCAAGGCGCACCGGCTGATATCTTCATCTCGGCCAGCACGGATTGGATGGATATCATCGCCGCCGAAGGGCTGATCGAACCGGATGGGCGCTTCGATCTCTTGGGCAACAGCCTCGTGCTGATCGCCCATGGCGCGGATGTCACCCCGGCAACGATCGGGTCGGGTTTCGATCTGGCCGCGCGGCTGGGCGACGGGCGCTTGGCCATGGCGCTGGTCGATGCGGTGCCTGCGGGCATCTATGGCAAGGCTGCGCTGGAACATTTCGGCATATGGGACAGCATCGCGGCCCGCGTGGCGCAGACCGATAATGTGCGCGCGGCCTTGGCGCTGGTCGGTTTGGGCGAGGCCCCCTATGGTATCGTCTACTTCACCGATGCACACGCTGCCGACAATGTCACCATCATCGCCACCTTTCCCCCCGAAAGCCACCCGGCCATCGTCTACCCTTTGGCCGATCTGGCAGGGCGCGATAGCCTGGCCGAAGCAGCCTTCATCACCTATCTGCACGGCGCGACGGCGCGTGCGGCCTTCGTGCGGCAGGGCTTCACCGTGATGGGCGATTAGACCATGACCGATTGGCTTGGTCCCGCAGAATGGCAAGCGGTCGCGCTCTCGCTTCGGGTGTCGCTTTGGGCCACGTTGTTCAGCCTGCCGTTTGGGGTCTTCGTGGCCTATGCGCTGGCGCGCTGGTCCTTTCCGGGCAAGCAGATGGTCAACGGTCTGGTGCATCTGCCCTTGATCTTGCCGCCCGTGGTCACGGGTTATCTGCTGCTCTTGAGCTTCGGCACACGTGGCCCCATTGGCGCGATGCTGGCTGAATGGGGGATCGTCTTCGCCTTTCGCTGGTCGGGGGCGGCGCTGGCCGCCGCGATCATGGCCTTTCCGCTGATGGTGCGCGCGATAAGGCTCTCGATCGAGGCGGTGGACCCCAAGCTGGAACAGGCCGCCGCCACCCTGGGCGCGCCGCCGCTTTGGGTGTTCTTGACCGTGACGCTGCCCATGGCGCTGCCCGGCATCGTCGCAGGCACCATCCTTGCCTTTGCCAAAGCGATGGGAGAGTTCGGCGCCACCATCACCTTCGTCTCGAACATCCCCGGTGAGACCCGCACCATCCCGTCGGCGATCTACGCCTTCTTGCAGGTGCCCGGCGGCGAGGGGGCGGCGATGCGGCTGGTCATCGTCGCGGTCGTGGTGGCGATGGCTGCTTTGTTGCTGTCCGAGATTTTCGCGCGGCGGGTCGCGGCGCGGGTCGGGGGGCAATGATGCTGGAGGTGTCGCTCAAACACAGCTTTGCGGGCTTCACGCTGGACGCCCAGTTTCGCGCGCCGCCCGGTGTGACGGTGCTTTTCGGGCGCTCGGGCTCGGGCAAGACGACGATCATCAACGCGGTCGCCGGGCTATTGTCGCCCGATCATGGGCGCATCGCGGCGGGCGATTGGGTGTTGCTCGACTCCGCAATGGGCCTGCGCCTCAGACCGCATCAGCGCCGCATCGGTTATATCTTCCAAGAGGGGCGGCTGTTTCCGCATCTCAACGTGCGCCAGAACCTCGGCTATGGTGCATGGTTCGCGCCCAAGGATGCCCCGCGCGAAGAGATGGGGCGCATCGTCGATCTCTTGGGCTTGGGCGCGCTTCTCGACCGGCGGCCCGGTGCTTTGTCGGGGGGCGAGAAACAGCGCGTCGCCATCGGACGCGCATTGTTGTCGGCCCCCAAGCTGATCTTGGCAGATGAGCCGCTCGCCGCGCTGGACGAGGCGCGCAAGGCCGAGATCCTGCCCTAT
>NZ_CBFIIK010000043.1:0-18741 GCF_965662675.1 Roseicyclus sp.
AGACCGCCCGATCGATTGGCATGGCACCTCCCACCGCGATGTGGTGCTGATCCCCTGGGGCGAGGTCGACCCCGGTGGCGCGCGCCGCGCGGCCGGCATGTTCGACGCCCAAAGCCGCTTTCTGCCCTATGGCCACTGCTGGCGCTATCCCGGCGGGCCGATCACGGTGCCGCCCATCCCGCCCGAGATTGACGACAAGGTCGAGCGCCTGCAGGGGCGCTGGCTCTTCGGTGGGCTGTTCTACGCGCATTTCGGCCATTTCCTCGTCGAGACGACAACACGCCTTTGGGCCGCACCGCAGATCGCCGATCTGGCGGGGATCGTCTTCTACCCCAAGCAGCGTATGACCCATGAATGGCGTTTCATCCGTGGGTTGGTGCCGTTTTTCGCGCAATGCGGCTTGGGCCATCTCAAGATCCGCGCGCCCCAAAGCCCGGTGTTGATCGACGAGGTGATGACCCCGCCCCCCGGCTTCGGCATGGGCGAGATGATGGCGGGGCGGCCGGAGTATCGCGATTGGGTGCGCGACGCGCTTGGGCGCGATGTCGAACCCTTGGGGGCGGAAAACATCTATGTCTCGCGTGCCCGCCTCCCGTCCAAGCGCGGCGCGATCATGCTCGAGACGCGGTTGGAGGAACTGATGGCGGCGGCGGGCTACACCATCTTTCATCCCCAAGAGATCCCGCTCGAGTTGCAGATCGCGCAATGGAAGGCGGCAAAGCGGATCGTGGGGCTGGACGGCTCGGCTCTGCATCTGGCCGCGATGCTTGCCGGCCCCGACACGCAGGTGGCGCTGATCAATCGCGGCCCGTCGCAGAACATCGATGACTACATGCGCCAGTTCCACCATTTCGCCGGCATCACCCCCGCGCGCATCGAGGCGTTGAGCGGCTTTTACCACCCGCAGGGACGGCGCATCGTCAAGCGCGAGGTCTATGCCACGCTGGATTTTCCCCTTGCCGGTCGGCTGCTTTTGGAGGCGGGTTTCATCGACACGGCTGATGGCTGGCACGACCCGGAGACCGCGCAACTGGCCGCTGCACAGGCCGAGATCGAGGCTGGCCTGTCCCTCGGCCTCGACTTCAAAACGATCGGGGAGTGGGGCTGATGCCCAAAGAATTCGCCTGTGCGCTCACCCATGTCCGGCACGAAGGGTTTTTCCTTGAGAAATGGATCGCCCATTACAGTGCAATCGTCGGGCGCGAGAACCTTTTTATCGTGATCGACGGCGATGACTGGACGCCCTCGGTCGACCTGAACGGCATCACGACCGAAATCCTGCATGACGCGCCACGCCGGCGCATTCAGAACGACCGTTTCATGGCCTCCGAGATGTCGCGCCGGGCTAATACGTTGCGCAAAAGCTATGATTTCGTCATTCGCGGCGATTGCGACGAATACGTCGTCATCGACCCGGAGGCGGGCTTGGATTGGCCGACCGCCTTGCAGGAATTAGGCGAAGAGGGTTATGTCTTCGCCCTTGGCATCGATGTGGTGCATGGCCCGGACGAGAACACGCCGCTTGCCCTCGAGCATCCCTTCATCGGGCCGCGCCGCTTCGGCTATATGGCCGATACCTACACCAAGCCCTTCGTCATCTCGCGTTGGAACAACTGGGCGGGGGGGGCGCATCGGCTGATCAATCGCCCGGTGCGGATGAGCGCACATTTCGTGCTATTCCACATGGCCTTGGCCGATCATCAGGTGGCGCATGACCGTCTGATCGCGCGCGGCGGCACGGCCCAGCATCGCAGCTTCGTGGGCCATCAAACCGATCGGCTGGATGCCATTGTAGCCGCGGGATCGGTGGGCGCTGTCTTGGATTTCGCCGAAGCCAAGGATATCGCCTATCAGCAATTTCCCTATGATTCTGACGGGAGCCCTGCAAAGCGGCCGCGCAAATCAAGCGATCCGCGCGCATTGGAGCAAGGCTTGCCGATCGAGATCCCCGAGCGTTTCATGGGGTTGGTCTAGGCCATGTCCACCCTGCCCCCATTGACCATCATCACCATCGCACGCGAACCCACCGCTGTGCTTGCGCGTTTCCTCGCATGGCATCTGTCGCAAGGTGCCGCGCGGATCATCGTGTTTCTCGACGATCCCGATGACCCGGCGCAAAACAGTCTGGCCGGTGATCCAAGGGTGGTGTTTCGCCCCTGCACCGCGTCGCTTTGGGCGGCGATGGGTGTCGCGCCGCATGCGCGTTTCACCAAACGTCAGCGTGCTGCGATGACGGCGGCCTATCGCGAGGTCGAGACGGGCTGGGTCATGATCCTCGACGCGGATGAGTTGATGTGGTTCGCAGGCCGCGACCTGCCCAGCGGTCTGGCGGAGTTGCCACCCGATACGGCCACCTTGCGCGTGCGTAGCGCCGAGGAGGTGACCCTGCCCGACGGCACGCGCGGCTTTCGCTTGCCGATCCCGCGTGCCGCGGTCGATACGATCTATGGTGACGAGGCGGCGCTGTTTCGGCCGCGCTTTGGGCTGGTCGGCCATCCAGAAGGGAAATCCATCCACCGCGCGGGCCTGCCGGGTGTCCGGCTCAAGCTGCATTGGGCCGTGGATGCCGCAGGCGAGACGGTGCCGGGACCGGTCTGGGGAGCACCCGAACGGGCCTATCTGCTGCATTACTTCGCGCCGGGCTATGCGCGCTGGCGGGCCAAGATGGATTGGCGGGCGGGCGCACATGGGTTTGCCGACCCGCTCAAGATGCGGCTGGTCGAGATCGCAAGCGGCCCCGACCCGGAAAAAGGCTATCACGCGCTTTATGACCGGCTCCATGCATTGAATGCCGCCGAGATGCGCGCCCTCGACGCGCTTGGCGGGCTGTTGCATGAGCGGCCCAACCTGCCGGGGGACGGCTAACAATGGCACGCTTCGGCATCGTCACGATGATGAAGGATGAAGGGCCGCGCATACTGGAATGGCTCGCCTATCATCGGCTGATCGGGGCCGAGGACATCTGGATCTACAGCAATGACTGCCGCGATGGCAGCGATCTTCTGCTCGATCACTTGGCCAAGATGGGGCTGTGTCATCATATCCGCAACGTGGTGCCGCCGGGCAAAAAGCCTCAACCACACGCGCTGAACCGGGCCGGGGCCGACCCGGCGGTGCATGCGCCTGAATGGCTGATCGTGATGGATGCCGATGAATTCCTCCATATCAAAACAGGCGACGGCACGCTTGCAGCGCTCTTGGCGGCCTGCCCGGCCAAGGTGGACGGGATCGCCATGAACTGGCGCATGATGGGTTCGAACGAACAGATCGCTTGGTCGGACGCGTCTTTGATGACGCAATTCACCCGCGGCGCAGATGATGATTTCCGTCGCGGCTGGGGGGTCAAGACGCTGTTCCGGCCCTTTGCGGGGATGAAACTGGGCATTCATCGACCAAGCATGCAAGGCGCGAAACACGATCATGACAAGGCGTGCCGGCTGCTGGACCAGATCTGGGTGAATGGATCAGCGGTGCGGATGCCCCCTTCTTTCATGCGCGATGGGTGGCGCGGATCTGCGGCGACGACGGGATATGCGCTGGCCGAGATCGCGCATTTCGCCGTTCAAAGCCGCGAGGCCTATTTGTTGCGTGGCGACCGCGGCAATGTGAACCTCAAGCCGCAGAAATACGACGCGACCTATTTCGCCATGTTCGACCGCAACGAAAAACCCCATCTGGGGCTTTTGCGCTGGTCGGGCTGGGTTGAGGCCTTGGTCACCGATTGGCTGCAGGACCACGACCTGAAGCGACTGCTTCAATCCTGCCGCGCATGGCACCACGCCCGGCTTTGCGCCTTGCGCGATGCACCGGGTTTCGCGGTGGCGATGGAGAGCTTGGCACGCGCCGCCGCGGTGCCTGTTCACGCGCTCGACAAACTGTTGTTCATCCAACCGCTTTCGCCCGAGGGGAAACGCCGGGTGGCGGCACTGCGCGCGCAAGGCGTGGCTGATGCCCAGATCGCAGAGATCGTGACGCAATCGGTTGCCCAGTTGGAAGCTGCGCGCGATGCCCGCGAGGCCGCGGAGCTGCGCGCCCTCGGGCTGAACCCGCGCGGATTGGGTTAATTGGTTTTGTCTGGCGGGATGAAGGGCAAGGGCATGATCGGGATACCCTCTTCGATCAGCGCGCGCGCCTCGTCCGGGGCGGCCTCGCCATGGATCATGCGTGCTTCGGTTTCATGCAAATGCATCTCGCGCGCCTCGGCGGCGAAGCGGCCACCGACATAGGTCGAGTTGCGCGCCAGATGATCGCGCATCGCGCGCAACATCTCTTCGGTTTTGTTGGCAGGTTCCGACAGGCGCGCGCGTTGCGCTTGCGCGGGGACCGGGGCGACATCGGGTTCGGCCGGGGCATGGTCTTGCGTCGTGACACGCGGCGCCATCAGCGCCTTTTTCACGCCGCCGCCGCCACATTGCGCGCATGACAGCAAGCCGCGCATGGCCAATCCGTCAAACGCATCCGCAGACTGGAACCAGCTTTCGAATTGATGCCCATCGGCGCAGGTGAGGGTGTATCGGATCATGTCGGGGCCAAGATATGCGCCTTTGCGGCGCGATCAAGCGGGGTTTATTTCAATCGCTCAGGGTCGAAACCAAGAAGAATTTGCTTCAACTCCGGCTCATCTACCCGTTGCGACGCCTTCTTGCGGCTCATCCACTTCGTCTTGCGCAGACCCGCCTCGGGAAAGGCGGCGTCTTCATGCGACACTTCGAGTGCGAAGACGACGACGATACAGGGGATCGAGAGATCTTCGTCCAGCCATTTCGAATAGGAATAGAGGCCAAGGACATCGTCATAGAACCTGCCGCGCAAGCCCGCCTCTTCCCATGCTTCTTGCGCGGCTGCCTCGGCCGGGCGCATGCCATCCATGGGCCAGCCCTTGGGGATGATCCAACGCCCGGTATCGCGCGACGAGATCAACAAAACCTCCACCTCGCCCTTTTTCACGCGAAAGGGCAGGGCGGCGAATTGCGTGCGGGTTTCACGCTTGACGGCGGCGGCGATGCGCAAGGGGGCCTGTATCGTGGTGCTTTTGCGGGTCATGATGGATGAGTATCGCATGCCCCTTAAGGCTTTGCAAAGCAAGGCTTGACCCCGCAGCCAAGCGCCATAGGTGAAGGCTACGACAACCCGCGAGGACACGATGCAGCGCCGCGACCTGATCACCGCATTTGCCGCCCTTCCGCTGACGCTTCTGACCCGTCAGGCAGTGGCCGAGGCCGCGTTTCGCTTCGACTCGATCGATGGCGGCAGCTACGCAATGTCGGATTGGCGCGGCCAGCCTGTCTTGGTCGTCAACACCGCCTCCCTATGCGGCTATACCGGCCAGTATGACGAGTTGCAGCGCTTGCACGAGGAATACGGCCCGCGCGGGCTGGTCGTCTTGGCCGTGCCTTCGGATGATTTCAGCCAAGAATTGGCCAATGATGCTGCCGTCGCAGCGTTTTGCGAGTTGAATTTCAACCTGACCCTGCCGATGACCACGATCACGCCCGTGCGGGGGACTAGCGCGCATCCCTTCTACCAATGGCTACGCGCGACCTATGGGTTCGAGCCGGGGTGGAATTTCAACAAGGTGCTGCTCGATGGCGCGGGGCGCATGGTACAAAGCTTCGGCGCGAACACCCGCCCGACAGGCGCCCGGATGCGCCGCGAGATCGAGGCGCTTCTTGGCGCGTGAAAAAGCCGCTTTTCTTCGGATCGGAAATCTATCGCGGGTCAAGCTATGGCGCTTGGCACCCGCTGCGTGTGCCGCGTGTCTCGACCGTGATGGACCTGTCGCGCGCGATGGGTTGGCTTGGGCCTGAGCAATACCGCACCAGCCCCCGTGCCAAAGTGCCGGCGCTGACGCTTTGGCACACCCTCGATTATGTCGAAGCCCTTGCCCGCGCCGAGGCCGAACAGGCGGTGACCGAGGCGGTGCGCGTCCGCCACGGGCTTGGCACGGTGGCAAACCCGGTTTTCGCCCAGATGTATCGCCGCCCCGCCACGGCGGCGGGGGCGTCGCTTCTGGCCGGGGAACTCTTGGCGCAGGGCGGCGTGATCTACCACCCCGGCGGCGGCACCCATCACGGCTTTCCCGACCGCGCGGGCGGGTTTTGCTATCTCAACGATCCGGTACTGGCGATCTTGTCGCTGCGGCGTGCGGGTGCTGCGCGCATCGCTTATGTCGATATCGATGCACATCATTGCGACGGTGTCGAACATGGGCTGGCGGGTGATCCGCAGACATTGCTGATCTCGGTGCATGAGGAAAAGCGCTGGCCCTTTACCGGGGCGCTTGCCGATGACGGCGGCGGCAATTGCCTGAACCTGCCGGTGCCCAAGGGACTGAACGACAGCGAGATGGCCGCGATACGGGATCAGTTGATCCTGCCCGCCGTGGCGGGCTTCGCGCCTGATGCGATCGTGCTGCAATGCGGGGCCGATGCGGTCAGCGAAGACCCGCTGTCGCGCCTGACGCTATCGAACAATGCGCATTGGGAGATCGTGGCTGCCCTGATGGCGCTTGGTTGCCCGCGCCTGTTGGTGCTGGGCGGTGGCGGTTACAATCCTTGGTCGGTCGGGCGGCTTTGGACCGGTGTTTGGGCAACGCTCAACGGCCAGACCATCCCCGATCATCTGCCCGAGGCGGCACAAGCTGTGCTGCGCGGGCTGACATGGGAAAAACCGCCGCAGGCATGGCGCAGCGCACCCGCGCATTGGTTCACCACATTGCGCGACATCCCCCGGCCCGGCCCGATCCGGGCAACCTTGGCCGAGCGGCTGGTCACCCTGTCACAGCGCCCAACGGCACGCGGAAAGATTCCCGAGTAAAAAACTCTGGAATTGACATGTCTGATTCTTTTTGTCAGATTTATCTCATCTTCCCAAGCGCGACCTCGGATCGGAGCCCCGCCATGAGCTATCATGACCAGATCACACCAACCGCAGAGCCCACGCACAGCGTGCCACCCCGCCAGATCGGGCCGGTTTACGATGCGAGGCGCCTTGTCGATACGGCAGGCACGGCCTTGATCGCGCTGGACGACAAGACCTATCAGCTTCGCATCACGCGGGCCGGAAAGCTGATCTTGACCAAGTGACGTCTTGGGCCGCGCCACCGATGCTATTGCCGGGACAAGGGGCCGAATTTGACGTAGGCTACGCACAGCCCCGCCAGATGTCGCGCCCCCCGGCACGATCGGCCCGGCACAGGAGCGATGCCCATTTCCGACCTCATCCAGCTTATCTATTCTTCGCGCCCATTCGGGTATGACGAGGCAACGCTGTCGGGCATCCTTTTGAATGCCCGACAGGGCAATCAACGCGACGGGATCACCGGGGCGCTGATTTGTCGGCGCGACATCTATCTGCAATTGCTCGAGGGGCCAGCGGCAGCGGTGCAGGCGCTCTATGCGCGTATCCGACGCGATGACCGCCATCTTGAGGTCCGCGAGCATGTGAATGAACGCGTCCCTGCCCGGCTTTTCGCGGATTGGGCGATGCTGCACGATCCGGCGCAAAGCCTGATCTGGTCGCCTGATGAGTTGACCGATGACAAGCGCGCAAGTTTGACACCTGCCGAGTTGCGCCGCGTTTTCGAGATGCTGGCCGCTACCACCCAAGCCACGCCCTAATGACCCGAATAATACAAAAAAGGCCCCCGTCACCGGGGGCCTTTTGCTGTGCCTGAACCCGTTGATCAACTGATCTTGGGCAAAAGCTCATCAAGCGACTTTTTCGCGTCACCATAGAACATGCGCGTGTTTTCCTTGAAAAACAGCGGGTTCTCGATGCCGGAATAGCCCGTGCCTTGGCCGCGCTTGGAGACGAAGACCTGCTTGGCTTTCCACACCTCAAGCACCGGCATGCCGGCGATGGGGCTGTTGGGATCGTCTTGCGCAGCGGGGTTCACGATATCGTTCGAGCCGATGACGATCACCACATCGGTCGAGGGGAAATCATCGTTGATCTCGTCCATCTCCAGCACGATGTCATAGGGCACCTTGGCCTCGGCCAGCAGCACGTTCATGTGGCCCGGCAAACGCCCTGCAACAGGGTGGATGGCGAAACGCACTTCCTTGCCTGCCGCGCGTAGCTTGCGGGTCAACTCCGAGACCGATTGCTGCGCTTGCGCCACGGCCATGCCATAGCCCGGCACGATCACCACGCTGTCGGCCTCGTTCAAGGCGGTCGCCACACCATCGGCGTCGATCGCGATCTGCTCGCCCTCGATGGCCTGCTGCTCGCCCTTGGCGCCGCCAAAGCCGCCCAAGATGACGGAGACGAAGCTACGGTTCATGGCCTTGCACATGATGTAAGACAAGATCGCACCGGACGAGCCCACGAGCGCGCCCACAACGATCAGGAGGTCGTTGCCGAGCGAAAAGCCGATCGCCGCCGCAGCCCAGCCGGAATAGCTGTTCAGCATCGAGACCACGACGGGCATGTCGGCGCCGCCGATGCCCATGATCAGGTGGTAGCCGATGAAGAGTGCCAAAAGCGTCAGCACGACCAAGGTCCAGCCGCCCGCGCCACCCAGATACATCGCCGCCAGCACGACAGACGCCGTAGCAGCCCCCGCGTTGAGCATATGTCCGCCGGGCAGCTGCTTGGCCGTGCTATCGACGCGACCCGCCAGCTTGCCATAAGCGATGACAGAACCGGTGAAGGTCACGGCACCGATCCAGATCCCCAAGACCAGTTCGACCCGCAAGATACCGACCTCGACCGCCGTTTTCTTGGCCAACAGGGCCGCGAAATTCGACATCGTACCGATCATCTCGTAGACCGGGGTGGCCAGCGGCCCTTCGGGCTGCGGGAAGGCCATGCCAGCCGTTCTGAGTACTTCGCCCACGCTGACCAATTCGATATGGGCGTTGAAACCCACGAAGACGGCGGCCAGACCGACCAGCGAGTGCATGATCGCCACAAGCTCGGGCATTTGCGTCATCTGCACCTTGGTGGCGAGCTGATAGCCCACGCCCGCACCCGCCGCGATCAAGATCAGCGACATCAGCCACAGACCCGCGCCCGGCCCGATCAAGGTGGCAACCACCGCGATCGCCATGCCCGCAATGCCATACCAGACGGCGCGCTTGGCGCTTTCCTGCCCCGAGAGACCCCCGAGCGACAGGATGAAGAGAACGCCCGCGACCGCGTAGGCCGCAATGGTGAAACCGAAATCCATCTGTTCTACCCCTGCCCGCTCAAGATTTCTGGAACATGGCGAGCATGCGCCGTGTCACGAGGAAGCCGCCGAAGATGTTCACGGAGGCCATGAAGATGCCCAAGGCCGCCAAAAGCGTGATCAAGATCGAACTTGAGCCGATCTGCATCAAGGCACCCAAGATGACGATCGAGGAAATCGCGTTCGTCACAGCCATCAATGGCGTGTGCAGGCTGTGGGCCACGTTCCAGATCACCTGGAAGCCGATGAAGACCGACAGCACGAAAACGATGAAATGCTGCATGAAGCTGGCGGGCGCAATTAGGCCCACGCCCAGCACCAAAGCACCGCCCACGGCCAGAAGCGTGACCTGGTTCTTGGTCTGCGCCTTGAAGGCGGCCACTTCTTGCGCGCGCTTTTCCTCGGGCGTCAGCTCCTTGGGCTTTTCTTTCTTCGAGGCCGCCGCGATGGCCGCCACCTTGGGCGGCGGCGGCGGATAGGTGATCTCGCCTCCAAAAACCGCAGTGGCCCCGCGAATGACGTCATCTTCCATGTTGTGATTGACCGCGCCATCCTTTGCCGGGGTCAAATCCGTCATCATGTGACGAATATTGGTGGAATAGAGCGTCGAGGCCTGTGCCGCCATCCGGCTTGGGAAATCGGTATAGCCGATGATCACCACGCCATTGTCGCTGACCACGCGCTCGTCGGCCTTGGTCAACTCGCAGTTGCCGCCACGCTCGGCGGCCAGATCGATGATGACTGAACCGGGCTTCATCGCCGCGACCATGTCCTTGGTCCAGAGTAGCGGCGCAGGGCGGCCGGGGATCAGGGCGGTCGTGATAACGATATCCATTTCGGGCGCGATCTCGCGGAATTTCGCAAGTTGCTTGGCTTGGAATTCCGGGCTTTGCGGCGGCGCGTAGCCGCCCGTGGCCGCACCATCGGGCAATTCATCGGCCGAAAACTCGAGAAAGACGAATTCCGCACCCATCGATTCGATCTGTTCGGCCACTTCGGGCCGCACGTCGAAGGCATAGGTGATCGCACCCAGCGAGGTCGCCGTGCCGATGGCGGCAAGACCTGCCACACCCGCCCCTACGACCAACACTTTTGCAGGGGGCACCTTGCCCGCCGCCGTCACCTGACCGGTGAAGAAGCGGCCGAAATTGTTGCCCGCCTCAATCACTGCGCGGTAGCCCGCGATATTGGCCATGGACGACAGCGCGTCCATCTTTTGCGCACGCGAGATGCGTGGGACCATGTCCATCGCGATCACATTCGTGCCAGCGGCTTTTGCCGTTTCCATCATCTTTTCGTTCTGGCCGGGCCAGAAGAACGAGATCAAAAGCTGCCCTTCGCGGAAACGCTTGGCCTCGGCGGTGGTCGGCGGGCGCACCTTGGCGACGATATCGGCGGCCTTCCACAGCGCAGGTGCGGTTTTCACCACCTCGACGCCGGCGGCCTGATAGGCGGCATCGGTAAACCCGGCAGCCGCGCCGGCACCGGCCTCGATCACGCAATCATATCCAAGTTTCTGAAGCTGGAGCGCGCTATCGGGGGTCATCGCCACCCGTGCTTCGCCCGGCTCAATTTCCTTCGGAGCGCCTATCTTCACTGTCATCCCCTCTTTGACATGGCCGTGTCTTGCAGCCCCATAGCAACACATCACGCGCTTCACAACCGGGCTACGCGCGACACTTTATTGCGCATACAATGGCATACCGTTTGCGATGGTTACCGCGCCGCGCCGCGCTGCATCAAAAAGCACCATCGCGCCCGTACCGCACAGCAATGCCGATCAGGTCGTCGAAATAAGTGGAAATTCATGCGGGCCAACCCGTGAGGGGGATTTTTCCCTGCCTTGCTGGGGGCTTGGACTGATCCGTATGCGATTGTATCCAGACAAACCCCCAATATCGTTGCATTTTTTTGGTTTACACCAGCGCCACAAAGCTTATCTGAGAATGCACAACTCTCACGGAACAATGCTGATGCTGCTCGAAGATCACCCGCTGCGCTACCGGCTTGCCAATGAGCTGCATGCAAGGCCCTTTCCCGAGATTGCGGCCCCCGCGCAGGCGATCTTCGTCGCGATCAAGCAACCCAAGGATGCCGCCAAGCGCGATCGCGATCTGGACCGGGCGCATTTGCTGGCATTGCTCGACAGGTTCGGGGCCGACCACCCCGCCCCGGATGCGACCCATTTCTTCGGCGATCTGGGCAAGTTCCAGCTGAAATGGGAACAGCACACCGAATTCGTGACCTACACCGCCTTTCTGCCCGCCAATGGCGAGCGCCCCTTCGATCCGGCGGCTTGGGAGGTTTTTCCCGAGGAATGGCTGTCGCGCGCGCCGGGTGTGCGCATCACCTCGGCCCACATCCGCGTGGACCCCGCACCCAGCGACCATGCCGTGATCGCGGGATTGATCAACGACTGGATGGTCCCCGAAAGCCTGGCCGTCAGCCATGTGCTTGACGGCACCGCCGTGATCGCGGGCGATTTCCGCATCGACAGCAACGGCCATATGCGTTTCGCGGTGTTTTGCCAGGCCGATACCGGCAGCCGCCGCATCGGACGGATCGTGCAGCGCATCTGCGAGATCGAGACCTACAAGGCGATGTCGATGCTGGGCCTTCCGCCCTCGCGCGAGATCGCCAATCGCATGGCCGAGATGGACGAAAGCCTTGTGCAGATCGTGGCCGATATGACCGGCGATCTGGCAAAGCCCGAAGAAACCCTGAGCCAGCTTTTGGCGCTTGCCGCCGAATTGGAGCGGCTGCAAACCGAAAGCGCCTTTCGTTTCGGGGCGACCGGCGCCTATGAGGCCTTGGTCAATCAGCGGATCGAGGTCTTGCGCGAAGAGCGTTTCATGGGCCGCCAGACCTTCGGCGAATTCATGATGCGCCGCTATGATCCCGCGATGCGCACCATCAAGGCGACCGAGCGGCGGCTTTTGTCGATGACCGAACGCGCGATCCGGGCAGGGGATTTGCTGCGCACAAGGGTGGATGTCGACCGCTCGGCGCAGAACCAAGCGCTGCTCGAAAGCATGGACAAGCGCGCCGATCTGCAATTGCGGCTGCAAAAGACGGTCGAGGGTCTGTCGGTCGTGGCGATCAGCTATTATGCGGTGAACCTTGTGGTCTATCTGCTCGGGCCACTTGCCGAACCGCTTGCCGTGCCGAAAACATGGCTGACGGCCATGGCCGTGATCCCCGTCGTGCTGGCCGTGTGGTGGACCATCGGCGCGCTTCGGCGGTCGATGGACAAGTAAATGGGGGGTTTCGCCTGCCTTGCAGGCGACCCGTGCGAGAGGGCGCTGCCCCCTCGCGTACCGTATTGTTTTTGAAGCAAAGATGGTGTCAGGGGTTATGTTGGTCGCGCAAGGCGCGCCGCATGATCTTGCCTGTGGCCGTCATCGGCAGGGTTTGCACGCGGATGATCTTGCGCGGCACACAATGGGCCGAGACCTTTTCCCGGACAAGCGCTTGCAGCGCGGTGGTGAGCTGATCGCCACCCGCCCCCGCGCGCAACACCACATGGGCCACGACGATCTCGGTACGGATCGGATCACGCTCGCCCACCACGGCGGCCATGACGACATCGGGATGGGTCATGAGCGCTTGTTCAATCTCGACCGGACCGATGCGATAGCCCGCCGATGTGATGATGTCGTCGTCACGCGCATGGAAGGTGATTTGCCCCGCCGCATCGCGGCTTGCCAGATCACCCGTGCGCAGCCAGCCATCGACGCATTTTTTCGCCGTCGCCTCGGGCTTGTTCCAATAGCGCAGGAACATGACCGGGTCGGGCGCGCGGATGCAGATCTCGCCAACCTCGCCGGTGCCGACCGGACCATTGGCATCGCGCAGGCTGACCTCGTGGCCGGGTACAGGCAGGCCCATCGCGCCTGGGCGGCGCTGCATCGGCCCGCTGACGGCGGCGATGACCAGATTGGCCTCGGTCTGCCCATAGAACTCGTTGATCTGGCAGCCCAAAACGTCATGCCCCCAATCGAGCAGATCTGCGCCCAACGCCTCGCCGCCCGATCCGATGGCGCGCAGCGAAAGGCCCTTGGGGCGCGGGGCCGAGCGCATCAGGCGCAAGGCGGTCGGCGGGATGAAGGCATTGGTCACGCCTTCCTCGGCCATGAGGCGAAAGGCTGCCTCGGGGTCGAACTTGGCCGCGCGGTGGGCCACCAGCGGCACGCCGTAATAAAGGCAAGGCATGGCCATATCCATCAGCCCGCCGATCCAGGCCCAATCCGCAGGCGTCCAGCCGATATCGCCCGGCTGCGGGAAGAAATCTTGGGATAGCTCCATGCAGGGCAGATGGCCGAGCAAAAAGCGATGCGCATGCAACACCCCCTTGGGATCGCCCGTGGTGCCGGAGGTGTAGATCATCATCGCAGGGTCATCGGCGGTGGTGGCGAGCGGGCGATGGTCTGCGGGCCCTGCGATCATGGCCGCGAAGGACAAGACGGGCGCGCGCGCCGGGCCGGTGGTGATGATGGTCGTGAGCGCGGGCAGATCGGGAGCCAGCGCCATGATCCGCGCGAGCCCCTCGGCATCGGTGACGATGGCCTTGGCACCGGAATCGCGCAGCCGGTAGGCCAGCGCGTCATGCCCGAACAAGGTAAAGAGCGGCAAGGAAATCGCGGCACGCTTCATCGCCGCGAAATGGGTGATCAATGCGGCGGGATGCTGGGGCAAGAAGACGGCGACCCTGTCGCCACGCCCGATACCTTTCGCGGCCAATCCCGCCGCTAGCGCATCGGAGGCGCGCTTGAGTTGCCCATATCGCCACAAAACGGTGCCGGCTTGCGGGTCGCGGTGGATGATCGCGACCTTGTCGGGTTCTGCCGCAGCCCAGCTATCGCAGCACAGATGCGCGATGTTGAGCGTTTCGGGCACGGCCCAGCGAAAGCCGCGCCTCAACCCCTCCCAATCGGCACGCTGCTTGAACAGGCGCCGGTCGGGCAGATCAGGCATCGCCGATGACGGTGAGCGTGGACAGCGCGGTCAGTTGCAGACCCAAGGCCGTGAAACCCGCCAGCGAAAGGCGCGATCCCGAGCCGCGCGCGCCGCCGGTGGGGCGAAGCTCCACCGCGATCTGGCGGCCATTCTCGGCGACGATGCGCCCGGTCATGGGCGCGTTGACCAAAGGCGTCTCAAGCCAGAGGCCCGGGATGGTCGCATCGCCCAAGGATGTAACGCTGAAGCCCAAGAAACGGCCCTCGGCTTGGGGCTGCTCGGCGATCGGCACTTCGGCACTGCTGAGCGATTGATCGGTGGCCGTATCCACGGTGGTCGGGCCACCGGCGGGCGGTGTCTCGATGGTCAAGGGCGCGTCGGCGGTGCGATCGACGACGCCACAGGCAGCCAGCGAGAGGGCGAGAAACGGGGCGAGCAATGGGGCGACGGTCATGTTCATGTGCGCAAACTAGGAGCTTTCACGACCAGCTTCAACAGATGTTGCAAGCTCTCTTGCTCCTGCGCGATGGGCCGCATAGTTTGCCATCATGAACGATATACTGCCCGCCATACCGCCATTGATCGACCCCTTCGCACGCGCGATCAGCTATCTGCGCGTCTCGGTCACGGATCGTTGTGATTTCCGCTGCGTCTATTGCATGTCGGAAAGCATGACCTTCCTGCCCAAGAAGGAGCTTTTGACGCTGGAAGAGTTGGACCGCCTGTGTTCGGCCTTTGTGCGCATGGGGGTGGAAAAGCTGCGTATCACCGGCGGTGAGCCTTTGGTACGGCGCGATATCATGACGTTTTTCCGCGCCATGACGCGGCATCTGGACAGCGGCGCGCTGAAGGAGTTGACGCTGACCACCAATGGCAGCCAGTTGGCGCGCTTTGCGGGTGAGCTTTTTGATACGGGTGTGCGGCGGATCAATGTCTCGCTCGACACGCTCGACGAGAAGAAATTTGCCGACATCACGCGTTGGGGCCGCTTGGCCCAAGTGCTCGACGGGATCGACGCCGCGCAAAAGGTGGGCCTCAAGGTCAAGATCAACGCGGTGGCACTCAAAGGCTTCAACGAGGATGAGTTGTTCGCCCTGCAGGGCTGGTGCGCCACGCGCGGCATGGACCTGACCTTTATCGAGGTCATGCCGATGGGCGATCTGGGCAATGAGGACCGGCTGGATCAATACTGGTCGCTGAAAGATTTGCGCGCGCGGCTGGGCGAGCGGTTCACGCTCACCGATCTGGCCGAGCGCACGGGTGGCCCCGCCCGCTATGTGCGGCTGGAGGAGACGGGACAAAAGATCGGCTTCATCACGCCGCTCACGCATAATTTCTGCGAAAGCTGCAACCGGGTGCGACTGACTTGCACGGGCGAGTTGTACATGTGCTTGGGCCAAGAAGACATGGCCGATCTGCGCGCGCCCTTGCGCGCCTCGGACAACGACGCGGTGTTGGAGGACGCGATCCGCGCGGCCATCGCACGCAAACCCAAGGGCCATGATTTCGACTATTCGCGGCAAGTCGTGGGCGGGCAAATGACACGGCATATGAGCCATACCGGCGGCTGAGACGCGATCACGGCGCAAGATCGGCACTGATCACCCTTGCATCGCCCGCCAGCAGAACCAACGCGCCCTCATCTGTCATGTCGAACCGCGTCACCCGTGCCAGCGCGTCGAAAAGGCGGGCCTCTTGGTCCATGAGCGCGGGGGCGCAGGCCATGCGCGTGGCGCCGACCGGGCCGATGACCAGCCCTTCGCCCGTCAGCTGGTAGCTGGCCAACCAGCCATTGCAGCCGCCCTGCCCCGTGGCCTTGCCCTGCGTGTCAAAGCGCAGCTCAAGCAGCACCTCGGCCATGACCGGCGCGCCGTCGATCTCGGTGATCCGCCATGTGGTCGCCGTCAACAGATCGGCTGGCGCGCCACCGCAGCCGGTGAGCCAATCCTTGCCCAGCGCAAGGGTGACTGTTTCAGGGTGGGGCATGCCGCTCATGGTGTCACGGCAAAGCGCGGGGTTGCGGGTCAGGATGGCATCGCGCGCATGGGCCGGGTCAACGGCGGTGATGCGCGCGCCATCCCCGTCGCGCTCTTCCGCCACGATCGCGAGCGTCAGATCGGGCAGGCCCAGACGGGTGATCCGCATCTGGTCGGCCTCCAGCGTGACTGACCAGAAGGGTTCGTTCCCGCCGCCCTGCCACGCCAATCCTGCTTGTGGCAGCAACAGGGTGCAGAGCAAGGCAATGTGGCGACGCATGATACCCACTTCCAGAAACAAACCAGATCAAGCGTAGCCGAGCTTGCCCACCCCGTCAGCAGGCAATCGGTTCACACCGCGCTTGTCACGCCGCAGGCAACCGCCGCTCCACGATTTCGGCCCACCAGCTACAGCCTGCCGGGATCGCCTCGTCGTTGAAGTTGTATTTGGGGTGGTGGACATTGGCGGTATCGCCGTTGCCCACGAGGATATAAGCACCGGGGCGGACGTTCGACATGAAGGCGAAATCCTCGCCCCCCATGACCAAGGGCGCCTCGGCGCAATCGCCCGAAACGGCGCGTGCGACATCGGCGGCGAATTCGGTCTGGGCGTCGGAATTGATCATCACCGGATAGCCGCGCCGGTAATCGACGCGCGCGGAGCCGCCGAAGGTGGCGGCTGTCCCCTCGGCAATCGCCTTCAGCCGTTCCTCGGCCATGTCCTGAATGCCCGCATCCAGCGTGCGCACCGTGCCCTTGAGATGGACGGTTTCGGGGATGACGTTGTAGGCGGTCGATCCCGTCTCGAAGCTGGTGACCGAGACCACCACCTGTTTCACCGGGTCGGCGTTGCGGCTGGCGATGGTCTGCAGCGCCAGCACGATATGCGAGCCGATGACCGTGGTATCGAGCGTGTCATGCGGCTTGGCCGCATGGCCGCCGCGACCCGTGACATAGATGTCGAACTGATCGGCGGCAGCAAAGAACGGGCCCGAGCGGATGGCGAATTGCCCGGTCGGCACGCCCGGCCAATTGTGCATCCCGTAGACCTCGGCGATGTTCCAGCGATCCATCATCCCGTCATCGACCATCTCGCGGCCCCCGCCGCCGCCCTCTTCGGCGGGCTGGAAGATCACCGCGACGGTGCCGTCGAAATTGCGCGTCTCGGCCAGATATTTGGCGGCGCCAAGCAGCATCGCCGTATGCCCGTCATGGCCACAGGCATGCATCGCGCCCGGTGTCTTGGAGGCATAGTCGAGCCCAGTTTCCTCGTGGATGGGCAGCGCGTCCATATCCGCGCGCAGCCCGATGGTGCGGCCCGATTTGTTCGACTTGCCCTTGATGATGCCCACGACCCCGGTGCGCCCGATGCCGGTCACCACTTCGTCACAGCCGAAGTCCTTGAGCTTTTCGGCCACGATCGCAGAGGTGCGATGGGTGTCGAACAGGATCTCGGGGTTCTCGTGCAGATCGCGCCGCCATGCGGTGATCTCGGGCAGGAGTTCTGCGAAACGGTTCTTGACGGGCATCTTGGTCTCTCCTTTTCAAAGGTCAGGCGGTCGGCAATCGTCGCTCGACCAGTTCGGCGAAGAAACTGCATCCAAAGGGGATGGCCTCGTCGTCGAACCTGTATTTCGGGTGATGGCACATGGGCGTGTCGCCATTGCCCATGAAGACATAGGCGCCGGGAACACGCTCCAGCATATAGCTGAAATCCTCGGACGGCATGATCGGGTCGGCATCGTCGATCACGTTATGGCCAACGGCACGGGCGGCATCGACAGCGCGCGCGGCCCCCTCTGCATCGTTGATCGTGACCGGATAGCCGGGGTCCCAGATGACCTTGGCCTGCGCATCGAAGGCTGCGGCGGTGTTCTCGGCCACTTGCCGGATGCGGGCCTCGGCGATGGCGCGATATTCGGGGTCGAGCGTGCGGACCGTCCCCTTCATCCGCGCCTCATCGGGGATGATATTCGAGGCAACGCTGTCGGTCGAAAAGGTGCCGACAGTCAGGACCACACGCTTGAGGGGATCGACATTGCGCGACACGATGGAATGCAGCGCGATCAGGATATGGGCGGCCACCAGCGTGGTGTCGATGGCGCGGTGCGGTTCGGCGGCATGCCCCCCCTTGCCCGTCACGATGATCTCGAAATCATCCGAACTGGCCTGAAGCGGACCGGGGCGGGTGACGAAGGTGCCGACAGGAATACCCGGTGCATTGTGGATGCCGTAAACCTCATCAACCGGGAAACGGTCGAACAGGCCATCATCGATCATCGCCTTGGCCCCTGCGCCCCCCTCCTCCGCCGGTTGGAAGATCACGACCACGGTGCCATCGAAATTGCGCGTCTCGGAGAGATATTTGGCGGCCCCCAGCAACATGGAGGTATGCCCGTCATGGCCGCAGGCATGCATCTTGCCCGGAACCTTGGAGGCATAGGGCAACCCCGTCGCCTCTTCGATGGGCAGCGCGTCCATATCGGCACGTAAGCCGATGGCGCGCTTTGACGTCCCCTGCCCCCGAATGATGCCGACGACGCCGGTGCGCCCCACGCCCTCGACCACCTCATCCACGCCGAATTCGCGCAGGCGCGCGGCGACGAAGCTTGCTGTTTCATGCACCTCGTAGAGCAG
>NZ_CBFIIK010000044.1:0-18588 GCF_965662675.1 Roseicyclus sp.
AAGCGGCTGGGCGTGACCGGCACGTGGGACAAGCCGTATCTCACGATGGATTTCCACGCCGAGCGCGTGATCGCCGAGGAATTCCAGAAATTCGTGATGAACGGCGCGCTCTATCAGGGCTCAAAGCCCGTGATGTGGTCGCCTGTCGAAAAGACCGCACTGGCCGAGGCCGAAGTGGAATATCACGACCGCCAGACCGATGCGGTCTGGGTGCCCTTCCGCGTGGTGCCTGCGAGCGAAAAACTGGCGCTGTTGGACGCAGAGCCCACCGCCTTCAACGATGCGCTGCACGGCATGGCCAGCAGCGATCTGGATACCGCCAAGGTGGTGATCTGGACCACGACACCGTGGACCTTGCCGCAAAACCGCGCGATCTGTTTTGGCCCCGAGATCGGCTATGGGCTATACGAGATCACCGGCCGCCCCGAAGAATGCTGGGCGCGCATCGGTGACCGCTACCTGATCGCCGACAAGCTGGCCGATGACGCGCTGGGGGCCATGCGGCTTGAGCCGTCGATGTATCGCCGCCTGCGCGATGTGGCGGCGGATGAACTGGCCGCGCTGAGTTGCGCCCACCCGCTGCGCGGGGCTGAAGGCGCAGGGGGCGAGTGGGATTTCGATGTGCCGCTGTTGCCGGGCGATCACGTGACCGACGACGCGGGCACCGGGTTCGTGCATACCGCGCCCAGCCATGGCGACGACGACTTCGAAATCGGGCGCAAGCATGGCTTGCCCATGACCTACAACATCCTTGACGATTCCAGCTATCGCGCCGACCTGCCCTTTTTCGCGGGCGAACGCATCATCAAGGAAGACGGCAAGCCGGGTGGCGCCAACAAGGCGGTGATCGACAAGCTGGTCGCGGTCGGCGGGCTTTTGGGTCGCCGCCGGATCACGATTTCCGATGCGCATAGCTGGCGGTCCAAGGCACCCGTCATCCGCCTGAACCGCCCACAATGGTTCGCAGCGATCGACAAGCCCTTGGGCGACGGGATGAATAGCTATGGTGAGACGATCCGCTCACGCGCGCTGACATCCATCGACCAGCTGGTCGAATGGACACCCAAGACCGGGCGCAACCGGCTTTATGCGATGATCGAGGCGCGGCCCGATTGGGTGCTGTCGCGCCAGCGCGCTTGGGGTGTGCCGCTGACCTGCTTCACCAAAAAGGGCGCAGCACCCACCGACCCCGATTTCCTGCTGCGCGACCCGGCCGTCAATGCCCGCATCCTCGACGCCTTCGAGGCAGAAGGGGCCGATGCCTGGTACAAACCCGGTGCCAAGGCGCGTTTCTTGGGCAATGAATACGACCCCGAGGCATGGGATCAGGTCTTCGACATTCTCGATGTCTGGTTCGATAGCGGCTCCACCCATGCTTTCGTTCTGCGCGACCGGGAAGACGGGTCCGAGGATGGGATCGCCGATCTTTACCTCGAAGGCACCGACCAGCACCGGGGATGGTTTCATTCCTCGATGCTGCAAGCTTGCGGCACGATCGGGCGCGCGCCTTATCGCGGTGTGCTGACGCATGGCTTCACGCTGGATGAAAAGGGCATGAAAATGTCCAAATCCATCGGCAACACCGTCGCCCCGCAAGCGGTGATCGACCAATATGGCGCTGATATCTTGCGGCTTTGGGTGGCGCAGTCGGATTACACCGTCGACCTGCGCATCGGGCCGGAAATCCTGAAAGGCGTGGCCGACAGCTATCGCCGCCTGCGCAACACGATGCGTTTCATGCTTGGCTCGCTGGCCGATGTGACGGATGCCGACCGCGTCGATCCGGCTGACATGCCCGAGTTGGAGCGCTGGGTGCTGCACCGCCTTTCGGAACTCGATGAAACCGTGCGCAAGGGCTACGCCGCCTATGATTTCCAAGGGGTCTTTCAGGCGCTTTTCAACTTCGCCACCACGGATT
Source organism: Roseicyclus sp. (assembly GCF_965662675.1). Lineage (GTDB taxonomy): Bacteria > Pseudomonadota > Alphaproteobacteria > Rhodobacterales > Rhodobacteraceae > Roseicyclus. The sequence goes on from NZ_CBFIIK010000044.1 coordinate 1,919, forward strand.
TGTCGGCCTTCTATTTCGACATCCGCAAGGACGCGCTTTATTGCGACGGCGACACAACTCGCCGCCGCGCCGCGCGCAGCGTGCTCGAGATGCTCTTCGAGCGGCTGACCACATGGCTTGCCCCCGTGCTGGTTTTCACGATGGAAGAGGTCTGGCTGGAGCGGCATCCGGGTGCGGACAGCTCGGTTCATCTACAAGATTTCCCCGACACCCCGGCAAGCTGGCGGGATGAGGCATTGGCCGCGAAATGGGCCGACCTGCGCCGGGTGCGCCGCGTGGTGACCGCCGCGCTGGAAATCCAGCGCCAAGACAAGGTGATCGGGGCCAGCCTCGAGGCCGCGCCGACCCTGCAAGTGACTGATCCGGCCTTGGCCGCGATGCTGTCCGGTCATGACATGGCCGATCTGTGTATCACCAGCGACCTGCGCGTGATCGCGATGGAACCACAGGCCGATGCCTTCCGCCTCGACGATCCGGCGATTGGCGTCGTTTTCCACAAGGCCCAAGGCGAGAAATGCCAGCGCTGCTGGAAAATCCTGCCCGATGTGGGCCAACACGCCCATGCGGGCGTCTGCGGGCGCTGCGACGCGGCGCTGTCGGCGTGATCCGATCAAGGCGCGCGCGGCCCCGATCCGCGCGCGCCTGCTTCGTCTTTCCGCAAATACGCAAAATTGACCGTCCGCAGCGCGTGCAGGGCTTGGGTTGTGCCGCGTGAGGCGTTAGCTCTTGTCCAACCCAAAGCAGGAGATCGCGCATGACCGCTTCCGAAACCTACACACCCCCAAAGGTCTGGATCTGGGATAAGGAAAACGGCGGCAAATGGGCCGGGCTGAACCGCCCCATCGCAGGCCCCACCCATGACAAGGATCTGCCCGTGGGGCGGCACCCGTTCCAGCTTTACTCCATGGGTACGCCCAACGGGGTGAAGGTTACGGTGATGTTCGAGGAATTGCTCGCCGCGGGCCATGCCGCCGAATATGACGCCTGGCTGATCCGCATCGGCAATGGCGATCAGTTCGGCAGCGGTTTCGTCGAGGTGAACCCCAATTCCAAGATCCCCGCCCTGATGGATCATTCCGGACCCGCCCCCGTGCGGGTCTTCGAATCCGGCGCGATCTTGCTGCATCTGGCTGAAAAGTTCGGCGCCTTTCTTGGCCGCCCCAAGGATCGGGCAGAACTCTTGTCATGGCTGATGTGGCAGATGGGCAGCGCGCCTTACCTTGGTGGCGGCTTCGGGCATTTCTACGCCTACGCGCCGTATCCGATGGAATACCCGATCAACCGCTTCGCGATGGAGGCCAAGCGCCAGATGGATGTGCTGAACCGCCATCTGGAAGGGCGCGACTGGATGCTGGGCGACGAAATGAGCATCGCCGATATCGCGATCTGCCCGTGGTATGGACGGCTGGCACTTGGCGAGGCGTATGAGGCGGGAGAATTCCTGTCGGTCCATGAATACCCCCATGTCATCGCATGGGCCGAGCGGTTTTTCGCGCGGCCCGCCGTGGCGCGCGGTCGGATGGTCAACAAGACCTTTGGCCCGCCCGAGACGCAGCTTTGGGAACGTCACGCAGCATCCGATTTCGACACCAACACGCAAGACAAGCTGCAAACCCAAGGCTGACAAAGGGGACAAAAAACTGCAATTTTTTGCTCGGGGAAAACAGCGGTTTTCCCCTCACCTTTCAAAATCCGATCAATTCACAGGTCTATTCACAGCTTCAGACAGGATTCCATGTCACTTTGGCATCACCCGCCGTCATCGCCCCCTCGGCGCGGTCAAACCGCAGATAGGCGATGGCCTGCCCGCCCGATTGCGTGAAAAGCATGCCCGCCGGCTTGTCGCCTGCCATGATCTCGGTGCCGATGGGGGCCGCGCCCTGAACCGCAACCGTCACCAACCCTTTGCGCAATTCGGTCTTGTGCTTCATCCGCGCCGTCACCTCTTGGCCGACATAGCAGCCCTTGCGGTGATCGACGCCGCCCATCCGGTCGAAGCCGCATTCAAGGATGTAGCTTTCATCGGGGATCAACTCGATCCCCGTCTCGGGGATGCAGGCGGCCACGCGCAGCGCGTCCCAGTCGATCATCGGCGCGCCACCTTCCATGTCATAACCGCGCCAGCCAAGGCTGGCATCGCGGGGGTCGGGCCATGCCCCGTCGGGCGCATCCCCCAAGCCGCGCATGACCGATAGCCCGCTGTCCTCGATCACGACATCGGCGCGCAGGCGATACATCGCCAAACGCTGCGCCAACTTCGCCGCCAGATCGGCCTTGACGTCGAGCAAGATATCTTCGCCCCGGTTGAGCAAAAAGAAATCGGCCAGATACTTGCCTTGCGGGCTGAGCAGCGCGCTATAGCGCAAGCCTTCTCCCGGCCCGCCCACATCGCGTGTGACCAGACCATGCAAGAACTTGGCCCTGTCCTCGCCCCCGATCCGTAACACCACCCGATCGCTTGTCGCTTCGCCCTGCATCCTTGCCCCCTGCGCATGTCTTGCCCCACAGCTAATCCTTGCAGCCCCCCGCGCCAAGCCATCGCGGCTGATTGACCCTGCCAAGGGCGCGCTCTACCACTTGGCCAACCGTGTCGAAGGAATACCCCAGATGAGCCTTGCCAATGGCCGCCACTACCTTGCCATCCCCGGCCCCTCGGTCATGCCCGACCGCGTGTTGCAGGCGATGCACCGCCCTGCGCCGAACATCTACACCGGCGAGTTGGTCGATCTGACTCATAGCCTTGTGCCAGACCTCAAGGCCGTGGCGCGCACCAAGCACCATGTCGCGATGTATATCGCCAATGGGCATGGCGTGTGGGAGGCGGCGCTGGCCAATACCCTCTCGCGCGGCGACAAGATCTTGATCCTCGCCACCGGGCGCTTCTGCCTTGGCTGGGGCGAGATGGCGGCCGCTATGCATGTCGACTGCGAGATCATCGATTTCGGCCAGCAAAGCGATATCGACATGGCCTGCGTGGCCGACGCACTGGCTGCCGACAAGGGCCACAAGATCAAGGCCGTCATGGCGGTTCAGGTCGATACCTCGACCAGCGTGCGCAACAATATCGCAGGTTTGCGCGCCACGCTCGATGCGGCGGGGCATCCGGCGCTGCTGTTTTCCGACAACATCGCCTGTCTGGGATGCGACGAATTTCATATGGATGATTGGGGCGTCGATCTGATGGTGACGGGCAGCCAGAAGGGGCTGATGACGCCGCCCGGCATGGGCTTCGTCTTTTTCAACGACAAGGCCGACCGCGCGCGCGAGGCCGCCGATCTGGCGACCGCCTATTGGGATTGGCGCCCGCGCATGGCGCCCGATGAGTACTACAAATTCTTCAACGGCACGGCGCCGACCCATCATCTTTACGGGCTGCGCGAAGCGCTCGACATGATCAAGGAAGAAGGGCTGGAGAATGTCTGGCACCGCCACGCGACGCTTGCGCGCGCGGTTTGGGCGGCGCTTGACACATGGGGCGCGGCTGGCACGATCCATGCCAATATTTCCGATCCCGCCAAGCGCAGCCATGCAGTGACGACCGCCAATTTCGGCCCCGGCAACGGCCAGCGCCTGCGCGACTGGATGACGGCCAATGCGGGCGTGACCTTGGGTATTCCCTTGGGCGGGGTCGAGGGGCCGGGCGGCCGGAAAGAGGATTTCCTGCGCATCGGGCATATGGGACATGTAAACGCCCATATGGTCTTGGGCGTGCTGTCCAATCTTCAGGCCGGGATGGCCGCGCTGCAGATCCCGCATGGCGCGGGCGGGCTGGATGCCGCCGTGCGCGTGATCGCCGAGGGCTGAACCGGTTCAAAACCCGTTGCGGGCCAGCCAATCGCGCATCCACGCGATCTCAACCTCTTGCGCGTCGATGATCTGTTGGGCGAGGTCGCGCACCGCAGGGTCGGTGCCATGGGTCAAGATCACTTCGGCCATGGCCACCGCCCCCTCGTGATGGGGGATCATGCCGCGGATGAAATCGGCATCGGCATTGCCGCTATAGGCAATGTCCATATCGCGGTGCATCGCGTCATTGACGGCGCGAAACGCATCCTCGGCGGGGCCGGTCGAGACTGTCGGCATGGTATGGCCGCTATGGGCGGAATGGTCCATCTGGGCCAGTGCCACGGTCGCGCCCAGCGCGATCAGGGCGGCGGCGGCAAGGCTGCGTGTTGCGGTCAATGTCATCGGATTTTCCTTCTGCGGTTGTTGCGCCTTCGGGGCTTCCAGCAGATGGAAGGCAATTCACGAAACCGCGAGCGATGCCTCGGCCAGCGCGGCGGGAAGGGCCGCAGCAAAGGCTGCGCGATCGGCGGGCGTTCCGGCCGAAACCCGGATGCAGCGATCTTGCGGCGGGGTGAAGGGCATGCGCACGAAAATGCCGCGCGCGACGAGCCCTGCCAGCACCGCGCGCGCGAATGCCCCGTCGCGGCCGCAATCGATGGTCACGAAATTGGTGGCCGAGGGCAGCGGGGTCAGCCCGTTCTCACGCGCAATCGTGGCGATGGCCTCTCGCGCTTCGGCGATCGCTGCGATCGTGGCGTTCAGATAATCCTGATCACCCAAGGCCGCCAGCGCCGCCGCCTGCGCCACGCGGCCCATCCCGAAATGATGACGGATCTTGTTGAAGGCATTCGCGAAATCGGCATGCGCCAGCCCGTAGCCCACGCGCAGCCCCGCCAGCCCGTAAGCCTTGGAGAATGTGCGCAGGCGGATCACGCGGGGGTGGTCCATGTCGAGCGGCGGGATCGCACCAGCAGGCGCGGTATCGGCATAGGCTTCGTCCAACGCCAGCACCGCCCCCTCGGGCAGCCCATCGATCATCGCCTGCACGGTCCCTGCATCATGCCAGCTTCCCATCGGGTTATCGGGATTGGCGAAATAGATAAGTTTCGCATCGACCGACCGCGCCTTGGCCAAAAGCGCCTCCGGGTCTTCATGCTCGCCCGTATAGGGCACCTTGTGCAGCACGCCGCCAAAGCCCGTCACATGGTAGTTGAAGGTCGGATAGGCCCCGTCCGAGGTCACGACCGCATCCCCCGGCGCGATCATGAGCCGCACCAGATAGCCCAACAGGCCGTCGATCCCCTCGCCCACCACGACATTGGCGCGGGTCACGCCGTGATGCGAAGCGATCGCTTCGCGCAGATCGTGCAGTTCAGGGTCGCCATACATCCACGCCTGACCGGCGGCCTGTTCCATCGCCGCGAGGGCGCGCGGGCTGGGACCAAAGACGCTTTCATTGGCCCCGATCCGCGCGACGAAGGCAGAACCGCGCGCGCGCTCCTGCGCCTCAGGCCCGACAAAAGGGACAGATGCGGGGAGGGTTTCGACAAGGGCGGTATAGCGCGGCGTTTTCATAAATGATCTGAAAGCCGAAAAGCGGATGCCTTGCAAGGCCCTGCCGCAAAGCCCGAAACTGACGCATTGCCCAAGCGCGCGGGTATTGGTAGCAAAACCTGACCAATTCAGATCATCCCCGTGGAAGGGACCGCACCATGCCCGTCATCACCGAAATCGAAGACCTCAAGCGCATCTACAAGCGTCGCGTGCCCAAGATGTTCTACGATTACGCCGAAACGGGGAGCTGGACCCAGCAGACCTTCAACGACAATTGCTCGGATTTCGATGAGATCCGCCTGCGCCAGCGGATCGCGGTCGATATGGCGGGCCGCTCGACCGCCACCAAGATGGTGGGCCAAGACGTCGCCATGCCGGTGGCGCTGGCCCCCGTGGGGCTCTGCGGCATGCAATCGGCCGATGGCGAGATCAAGGCCGCCCGCGCCGCCGAAAAATTCGGCGTGCCCTTCACCCTTTCGACCATGTCGATCTGTTCCATCGAGGATGTCGCCAGCCACACCAACGCGCCCTTCTGGTTCCAAGTCTACACGCTGAAGGACGACGAGTTCATGAAGCGGCTGTTTGCCCGCGCCAAGGATGCGAAATGCTCGGCGCTGGTGATCACCGTCGATCTGCAGATCATGGGCCAGCGGCACAAGGATCTGAAAAACGGCCTATCCGCCCCGCCCAAGCTGACGCCCGCCTCGATCATGAACCTTGCGACCAAGGTGCCGTGGGGCCTTGAGATGCTGCAGACGAAGCGGCGCTTTTTCGGCAATATCGTGGGCCATGCCAAGGGCGTGACCGACCCCACATCGCTGGGCAGCTGGACGGCCGAGGCCTTCGACCCCTCGCTCGATTGGGAACGGATCAAGCAATTCCGCAGCTGGTGGGACGGCCCCGTGATCCTCAAGGGCATCCTCGACCCCGAGGATGCAAAGAAAGCATTGGCCGTTGGTGCGGATGCCATCGTGGTCTCGAACCATGGCGGCCGCCAACTTGACGGCGCGCTGTCGTCGATCCGCATGTTGCCACAGATCATGGATGCGGTAGGCGACAAGATCGAGGTGCATCTCGATAGCGGCATCCGCTCGGGCCAGGACGTTCTCAAGGCGCTGGCGATGGGCGCCAAGGGCACGATGATCGGGCGCGCCTTCGTCTATGGTCTGGGCGCAATGGGCGAGGCCGGTGTGACCAAGGCCTTGCAGGTGATCCACAAGGAACTCGATACCACCATGGCGCTTTGCGGCGAACGCAGTGTCGCCGATCTTGGTCGTCACAACCTGCTGTTGCCACAAGATTTCGCGACCCGCTGGGCGTAACCCCGCGCCCGGCGTTTACCATCCTTGGCGTTAACCATTTGTTTAAAATTGATTGTTTCCCGACATCGGCTTGTGTCGCCGGGTAACGGTGCCATATCACCGGCACAGTGAAACCGACGGTGCATAAAGGCCCCAAGCGGGAGAATCCCGGTCAAGCGACCCAAGGAACCGGGATGACCTATGATGATGACACCAACGCGCTGTTCGAGCGCGTTCTCGAGGCGCTGGCCCGCGCGGCGGGCGATCAGGACAAGCTGAGCGCATTGCTCGCGGCCTTTCCCGAGGACATTCGCGCCATGGCGGTGATCCGCGGCCTGCTGACCGCCGACACTAGCCTGCGCCACACCTTCACCGCAGGCGAAAACGCGCAGCGCGACAGCGCCTTGGCCGGTCGCGCGGCACTTGCCTTGGCCGAGATCGCTGACCGGATCGAGGCCGAAACGCCCCGCACCCGCCAACCGGTGCGCTTGTCGGAAATGGCGCTGGATCGCGACAACGGCTGAGCGCGGGGCGTTTGCCCCTCGCACATGGATCATGCGCAGGCTAGGTTCGCCACCATGAGCGAAACTGCCCCCACCATCGCCTTTTCCGACGATCAGGCCCAAGCCCATGACAGCATCGCCGCGGCTTTGCGCGGGGTGGGCGTCGATCTCGATAATGACGCGCTGACACCCGCCGCCGACGGCTTGGGCCGGGTTATGGCCGTGGTGGGCAAGGCGGGTTCGGGCAAGACGCTGCTTCTGGCGGAACTCGTGCGCGCGCTGCAAGGTGCGGGCGTCGATATCATCTCGGGCGACTGGGAGGGGCGCCGCCGCAAGGACAGGCGCACGGCGGCCGTTCTGGCCCCCACCAACAAGGCGGCCAGCGTCTTGCGCAACCGCGGCGTGCCGGCGACCACGATCCACCGCATCCTTTATACCCCGGTCTATGACCCGGAATATGAAAAAGTCGCCGAATGGTTGGCGGGCCAGGGCGAGCGCCCCGTGATCGAGGCCCTGACCGACGCCGCCATGGACCGCGCCAAACAGGTCTATGAGGCGACGGCATCGGTGCCCGCCGCACTTGCCTCGGCAGGGTTGCGGGGCTCGGATTTCATCACTGGCTGGAAGCGGCGCGAAGACCCGCTCGATATCGGGCTGATCGACGAATCCTCCATGCTCGATGACCGCCAATTCGACGATCTGCGCGAGATTTTTCCCTTTCTCGTCCTGTTCGGCGACCCGGCGCAGCTTGCCCCGGTGAACCAGTCGGGCCAGATGGTCTTTGACAAGATCAAGGGTGAGAACCGCCTCGATCTGGCGCGCATCCACCGGCAAGAGGCGGACAATCCGATCCTCGATCTGGCCCATGCTTTGGGCGACCCGGATCTGAGCTTCGCGCAGTTCGAGCGCATGATCCATGATGCCGCCGCCCGCGACCCGCGCGTCGAGATCGCAGCGCGCGTCGATGCCGATCTGATGGCGCGTTCCCCGGTGCTGGTCTGGCGCAACGCCACCCGTATCCGCCTGATCACCGCTTTTCGCGCCGCTCATGGCGCGCCCGCCGATCAACTCATCCCCGGCGAGCCCTTGATCTGCGACGGGATCGAATTGCCCCTGAAACACCGCAAGCGCCGCATCGACCTCGAGGCGCGCGGGCTGATCAAGGGCGCGCCCGTCATCTATCTCGGCCCCGGATCGCGCCCCGGTTTCTCGCGGCTACATGTGCTGGGTGCCGAAAGCCCCCGCTTTTCGGCCGCTTCCATCGTCAAGATCGAAAAACCCGACGAGGAAGAGCCCTTCATCCCCTATGCCGCGCGGATGGGGGCGGCGTTCCTGCACGGCGCGGCGGTGACGATCCACAAGGCGCAAGGCAGCCAATGGAACGCGGTGCAGGTCTTTGCCCCCGATCTTTACGCCGCCGCCCAAGCGGGCCGGGTCGAAGCCGGACAGGCGCTCTGGAAACGGCTGGCCTATGTCGCCATCACGCGGGCCGAGGAAAAGCTGATCTGGGTCACCCGCTATGCGCTGGCCCGCCCCAGGGATGCCCTCGGCATCGCCGATCTGCCCAATCCCGCCACCGCCCTGATGCTGGAAGGAACCGAGGAGCCATGACAAAAACCATCATCGTGACAGGCGCCAGCGCCGGGATCGGCGCCGCCGTCGCCACCCACATGCTGGCCGCGGGCTGGACCGTCGGCCTTGCCGCGCGCCGCGCCGACAAGCTGGCCGACATCGCCGCCCCCCATGGGCTGCGCGCGGTGATCATGCCGCTCGATGTGACCGATGCCGATGCGGTCGAGGCCGCCTTTACGCGCTTCGCAACCGATCACGGGCGGCTCGATGCGCTTTTCAACAATGCCGGCATCTTCACCCCCACCGCACCGATTGACGAGATCGCGCTGGCCGATTGGCACAACGCGGTCGCGGTCAACCTGACAGGCATGTTCATCTGCGCGCGCATGGCCTTCGGCCTGATGCGCCGCCAATCCCCGCAAGGCGGGCGGATCATCAATAATGGCTCGGTCTCGGCGCAGACCCCGCGCGCGGGTGCTGCCCCCTACACTGCCACGAAACACGCCATCACCGGGCTGACGAAACAGATCGCGCTCGATGGCCGCCCCTATGACATCGCCTGCGGCCAGATCGATATCGGCAATGCCGAAACCGATCTACTGCGCGATGCCGCCCATCAGGCCATGGCGCGCGGCGATGCGCCGCCCGAGGTGATGGATGTCGCCCATGTGGCCCAAAGCGTGCATCACATGGCCAGCCTGCCGCCATCGGCCAATATCTTGTTCCAGACCATCATGGCGACGAAAATGCCCCTCGTCGGCCGCGGCTAAGCTTCCATCTTTGCTTCGAAAATACTCTGGGGGGCGGCTGCACACCCGCAGCCGGGGGGCAAAGCCCCCCAAACAAGACCAACGGGGCAAAGCCCCGCAGCTTAGCCGCGCATATACCGAAACACGGCCGAAGCCATCCAGCCCGCAGCAATGGCGATGACCAGCGACAAGATCCCGTAGATCAGAGGCCGCTCATGGGCGAGGTTGTAGATCAACCGCTCCAGCCCCACCTTGCGCACCGGGATCAGCTGCTCATGCAGATCGACCACCGCGCCTCCGCGCGTCAAAATGATCCGCGTCAGGTAATCGCCCTCGGTCAGATTGGCGGGCAAACGCACGGCGGTGTCGAACAAGGTCTGCTCACGAAACCGCACCGCGCCCTCGTTTACCTGATATGTGCCATCTTCGCCGCGGATGCGGATCAGCGCCGCGTTGAACATGGGCTGATCGGACCGCCCCGTGCCCACTGCGCGGATCGCTTGATCCAGCGTGATGCGATGGCGCAGATCCTCGGTCTGCGACAAGGCTTGGGCCAAGGGTGCCGTGGTCGATACCGCGTAAAAGCTCGGCGCTGCATCGATACGCGAAGCATCGGCATTGACCCATATCCCAAAGCGCCGTTCCTTGCGTCGCACGGTGACGGGCTGGCTTGGCCCCTGAACGGTGACGATCACCTCCAGCGGCTCTGCCCCCGGCGGGGGTGCGGCGCGCTGCACCGCGCCATAGACCAAGATCTCCGAGCCCGCGAAGTTCGTGGTGATGGCGATCGCCTCTTGGCTCAGGCCCGCCACGACGCGCTCAGCCTGCACCGGGGCGGCCAGCGCAAGGGCCAGCGCGCAAAGTGCCAAGACGCGCGCCCTCAATGCCCCGCCCCGTCGAAACCGATGACGTAAAGCTCATCGGGCATGACCAAAAGGTCGAAGGCAAGCTTGCCGCAGACCAGCAAAACCATGATCGACAGCAAGATGCGCAGCTGCTCGGCCTTGAGCTTCACACCGATCGCCGCGCCGATCTGCGCACCGATCACCCCACCCACCAGCAACAAGACGGCCAAGACCATATCGACGGTGTAATTGGTCGTGGCATGCATCAAGGTGGCAAAGCCGGTCACGAAGATGATCTGGAACAGCGAGGTGCCGACCACCACCTTGGTGGGCATCCCCAATAGGTAGATCATCGCCGGCACCATGATGAAACCGCCGCCGACACCCATGATCGCGGCCAAGACCCCGACGAAGACCCCCACGACAAGCGGCGGAATGACCGAGATATAAAGCCCCGAGGTTCGAAACCGCATCTTGAGGGGGAGCGCATGAATCCACCCCCGATGCCTGCGCGGCAGCGGCGTTGTTCCGGCCGGGCGGCGCGCGCGGCGGATCGCGCGCAGGCTTTCGAAGAACATCAACCCGCCGATGATGCCCAGAAAGACGACATAACAAAGTTTCACCAACAGATCGACCTGACCGATCGCGGTCAGCGCGGCAAAGATCTGCACGCCGAACGCCGCCCCGATCAAACCGCCGATCAACAAGACCGTGCCCATGCGGAGATCGACGGTCTTGCGCTTGAGATGGGCCAAGACGCCCGAAAATGACGAAGCCACAATCTGGTTTGCTTCGGTCGCAACCGCAACGGCGGGCGGGATGCCGATGAAGAACAGCAGCGGCGTCATCAAGAAACCGCCACCAACGCCGAACATGCCCGACAAGACACCGACGATCCCACCCAGCCCAAGCAACAAGAACGCGTTCACGCTGACTTCGGCAATGGGGAGATAGATTTGCATGACGTTACGGCCATTTGTCCGTTATTCGCGCCAGCCTTAGCGCGCGATGCGCGCCAAGGCCAGACGTGAGATCACCCGCCCCCTGCGACGGATCGGAACAGCCCGGCCGCCTCGTGCGGTCAGATCACCATCACATCGAGCGGCGGAAAGCCGTTGAAGCCGACCGAGGCATAGGACGAGGTATAGGCCCCGCAATTGCGGATGATCACCTTGTCGCCCGATTTCAACGCCAAGGGCAGGGCCACTGGGCGCTTTTCATAAAGCACATCGGCGCTGTCGCAAGACGGGCCCGCCAAGATGCAGGGGCCGGTCGCCTCACCATCATGGGGGGTGACGAACTGATAGCGGATCGCCTCGTCCATCGTTTCGGCCAAACCCGAGAATTTCCCGATATCGAGATAGACCCAGCGATGGATGTCATCCTCGGATTTGCGCGCGACCAAAAGCACCTCGGCGGCGATCATGCCGGCCTCGGCGACCATGCCACGACCTGGCTCGGCCATGATGCGGATGCCTGCAGGAAAGCGAGCCGTGACCTGCGCCATGACCGCTTCGGCATAAGCCGTCGGATGCGGGATCGCATCGCCGTAGAAGGCCGGGAAACCGCCACCGATATTGAGCAAGTCGAGATCGAAGCCCGCCGCGACCGCTGCGGTCCACACAGCCGCGATCTGGTCGAGCGTATCGGCCCACATCATCGGATCGCGCGTCTGGCTGCCGACATGAAAGCTCACACCCACCGGGCGCAGGCCCAGATCACGCGCCTGCGCCATCAAGGCCAACGCGGTGTCGCGGGTGGTGCCGAATTTGCGCGTCAGCGGCCAATCGGCCCCCGATGCTTCGACCAGCAGGCGGATATAGACCTCGGCACCCGGTGCATGGGCGGCGATCTTTTCGATTTCTTCGCTGGCATCGGCGGCAAACAAGGTGATGCCCATCTGATGCGCGTAAGCGATATCGGCCACGCGCTTGATCGTGTTGCCATAGGAAATCGTGTCGGGATGCGCGCCATGGCGCAGGCACAGTTCGATCTCACCGCGCGAGGCGGCATCGAATTTCGAGCCAAGCGCCACAAGGCGTTCGATGATCTCGGGCGCCGGGTTCGCCTTGACCGCGTAGTGGATCGCCGCCGGGCCAAGGCCCGCTGCCAGTGCGCGGTACTGCGTATCGACGCGGTCGATTTCGATGACCAGCGTGGGTCGCGCGAAATGGCTCTCGGCGATGAAGGCTTCGAGGCGGGCGGACGGGACAGGAAAAGAGGCCGAGAAATCGGCATTCGTAGCGTTCATGGTCATCTCCGACAGACTGGGGGCCAAAAACCCCGCAAAGTTCCAAGGGAGACGTTACCGTCGCTACGTAACTGCGATGGTTATCCCGGTTTCCCGTCTTACCACCCGTGACAGAGGCGCGTGCGTTGGCGTCTTGGGCCGCGCATATGAGGCCGTTTGCCTGTTGATGCAAGCAAAATTTTTATGGCGGTCACGGTTTTTGCGATGCTTGACCGACATGGGTGGTCACGCGACCGAGAAGAGGCTGTCGTGATCTGCCCCGATGCACAGCATCGGTGCATCGGCATGGAATTTATCGCGGTCGCCTTGCGCGATAAATTCGCCCCGAAAACCCAATACAAGGAGCCCAGCCATGCCCCCGAAAACCCCCCGAACCAGCGGCGCCCGGATCGGGCATGTGCATCTGAAAGTGGCCGATCTTGCGCGATCCGTGGCCTTTTACGAGGCGGCTTTAGGGCTTGAAGTGCAACAATATTTCGGGACGGAAGCGGCGTTCCTGTCCTTCGATGGCTATCACCATCACCTTGGGCTGAACACATGGCACAGCGCGCGTGGCCCGCGTCCGGCATCCAATATGACGGGGCTTTATCACACGGCCTTTCTTTTTCCCGACCGCGCCGCACTGGGCCGCGCCTTGCGCCGCGCACTCGACACCGGTGTGCGCTTGGAGGGGGCGGCCGATCACGGCGTGTCGGAAGCGGTCTATTTCAGCGATCCCGACGGCAACGGGATCGAACTTTATTACGACCGCGCGCCGCAAGATTGGCCGCGTGACGCCACGGGGCAATTGGCGATGGGCAATGCACGCTTGGATTTGGACGCGCTTTTGGCCTTGGCCTGACCGGCATGGTGATGGCACGCACATGCCGAACGGTACGGCACCTGCCCAAGCCTGTGGACAGCCCCGCCCTCGCGCGTCATGTTGGGTCGCCGAAACAGGGAAAATCCGATGCGCAAATTCCTCGTGGTGCTCGACGATACCCGCGAATGCCTCAACGCGATGCGCTTTGCCGCCATGCGCGCCGCCCATACGCAGGGCGGGGTCGAGATCTTGTCGGTGATTCCCCCCGATGAATTCAACCACTGGATCGGTGTGGCCGAGGTCATGCGCGCCGAGGCCCGCGAGCGGATCGAGGCGCATTTCAACGTCTTCGCCAAATGGATGCGCGACCGGCAAGGCGTGGACCCGACCCTTGTGATCCGCGAAGGCGAGCCGGTGACCGAAATTCTTGCCCATATCCGTGAGGCCTCCGAGATCGGGGTGCTGGTGCTGGGGGCGGCCACGGGCAAATCGGGGCCCGGGCCGTTGGTGACGGCGATGATCAAGCAATCGGGCACCCTGCCCGTGCCGATCACCATCGTGCCGGTGGAGTTGAGCAAGGAACAGCTGGAACAGATCACCTGAACGCACCGAACCAAGTTTAGAACCGTTCCAAAACTTGACTCTGCCGCCCCCCGCGCGCATATCTGAGCGCAGCGATAAGGAATTTACCCCATGTTCATCCAGACCGAATCCACCCCCAACCCGGCCACACTGAAATTCCTGCCCGGTCAAACCGTGCTGGAAATGGGGACCGCCGATTTTCCCAGTGCCGCAACAGCCGAGAAATCGCCCTTGGCCGCGCGCATCTTTGGCGTCGCAGGTGTAACGGGTGTGTTCTTCGGGACCGATTTCGTGACCGTGACCAAGGCCGAGGATACGGCGTGGGAGCATATCAAGCCCGCCTTGCTGGGTGCCATCATGGAGCATTACCAATCCGGCGCCCCGGTGATGGAAGGCGAAGGCGGTGGCACGGGTGGCCATGCCGAGCATAGCGGCGAGGATGCCGATATCGTCATCCAGATCAAATCGCTGCTCGACACCCGCGTGCGGCCCGCCGTTGCGCAAGATGGCGGCGATATCACCTTTCACGGTTTCGAGCGCGGCGTGGTCTACCTGCACATGCAGGGTGCCTGTGCCGGTTGCCCGTCATCGACGCTGACGCTGAAGATGGGGATCGAAAACCTCTTGCGGCATTACATCCCCGAGGTTCTCGAGGTGCGCCCTGTCAACGTCTGATCCCCTGATCCTGGCCTTCGACACATCGGCCGCGCATTGCGCGGCCGCTTTGTTGTCGGGCGACAGGCTGTTGGTCCATGCCCATGAGGATATGGCCAAGGGACAGGCCGAGCGCTTGATGCCGCTGATCGCCGAAGTGATGGCGATGGCTGGGGTGGCGTTGGGCGATCTCGATGCGCTTGGGGTCGGGGTCGGCCCGGGCAATTTCACCGGCATCCGCATTTCGGTCTCGGCGGCGCGGGGCTTGGCGTTGGGCTTGGGCATTCCAGCCGTGGGCGTCAGCACGCTTGACGCGCTGGCCCATGGCCAGCCGCGCCCATTGCACGTGATCACCGATGCGCGCCGGGGCGAGGTCTATGTGCAGGAATTCAACGAAACGGGCGCGGGTAAGCCGCTGTTGGTGACGACGGGTGATCTGCCTGATGTCATCGGTGGCGGCGCGGTCACCGGATCGGCGTCCGACATCGCAGTGATCGCCATGCCGGGGCTGACGGTCTTGCCCCCATCCCTGCCCTTGACCGAGGCGATCGCGCGGATCGCCACACAGCGTTGGCGCGATCCCGCCGTGCCGCGCCCCGCGCCGCTGTACCTGCGTGCCGCCGATGCCGCGCCCGCCCGCGATGGCGGGCCGATGATATTGCCCGCATGACACCCGCCCGCATGGCCGCGATCCATGCCGCAGCTTTTGCAGGTCATGGCCAGATCTGGGCCGAGGCCGAGATCGCCGCGATGCTGGCCAAACCGCTCATCCATGCCGTGACGCTAGGCCAAGAGGGTTTTGCCCTGTTGCAGATCATCCCCCCCGAGGCGGAGCTGTTGACCATCGCCATCAGCCCCGACGCGCAAGGCAAGGGGCATGGTCGCGCGCTCATGGCGAGCGTGATGGCACAAGCGCGCATTGGGGGGGGCAGGCGCCTGTTCTTGGAGGTGGCCGCCGACAACCAAGCAGCTTTGGCACTCTACACATCGGCGCAATTCATCCAAACCGGCAAGCGGCGGGGCTATTACCAACGCACCGGCGGGGTGGCGGTTGACGCCATCACATTTGGCTGTGACCTTAGCGCCTAAAAACGTGGCATTCCTATGAAAAAACGACCCAAGGGCAGTTTCGCCCCGCAGGGTAATCGACAGAATCGAGTTGACCGCGCGGCCCGGCTACGCCCTTAATTGCGCAGGGGATGACGTAAAATCCTTTCCAACATTCGCGATGCGCGGCTGCGACATGCTGCTGCGATCCGGTCCAATCGGGAGTAAGATCATGACCATGAAAACCACGCTGATGGGCGCTGCCGCTGCGCTTGCCATGACCGCGACTGGCGCGCTGGCCGATGGGCCTGCGATCATTTTCGACCTTGGCGGCAAGTTTGACCGCTCGTTCAACGAAGCGGCCTTCAACGGCGCCGAGCTATGGGCCTCGGAAACCGGCGGCACCTATCGCGAGATCGAGCTGACCTCGGACGCCCAACGCGAACAGGCAATGCGCCGCATGGCCGAATCGGGCGCCAACCCGATCGTCATGGCGGGCTTCAGCCAGGCGACACCGCTGTCGGTCGTGGCACCCGATTATCCCGACACCACCTTCGTGATCATCGACGGCGTGGTCGATGCGCCCAATGTGCGCTCGGTCATCTTCTCGGAGCATGAAGGTTCCTACCTTGTCGGCATGTTGGCCGCGATGGCCTCGGAAAGCGGCACGGTCAGCTTCGTGGGCGGCATGGATATTCCGCTGATCTCGCGCTTTGCTTGCGGCTATGCGCAGGGTGCGGCTGCCGTGAACGGCGACATCACAGTGATCGCGAACATGACGGGCACCACAGGTGCGGCATGGAACGATCCCGTGCGCGGTGGTGAATTGACCCGTGGCCAGATCGGCCAAGGTTCAGACGTCGTCTTTGCCGCGGCGGGCGGCACAGGCTTGGGCGTGCTGCAGACGGCGACCGACGAAGGCATTTTCTCGATCGGCGTGGACAGCAACCAAAACTACCTGCACCCCGGTTCGGTGCTGACCTCGATGCTCAAGCGCGTCGATGTGGCCGTGCATGATGCCTTC
>NZ_CBFIIK010000045.1:0-18453 GCF_965662675.1 Roseicyclus sp.
GAATTGGTTAAAATCCTCTGTAGTCCCCGTGTAGCTACGGGATCACTACAAGATAGCTACGGAAAAACTACGCCATATGCGGCGCGTAAATCTCCACCACGCGGGCCACCACGGCCTCTAGCGACAGCTCTTCGCTTTCGCCCGTTTTGCGGCTGGTCAACTCCACCGTGCCGCCCGCCAGACCGCGCGGGCCGACCGTGATCCGCCACGGCAGGCCGATCAGATCCATGGTCGCGAATTTCGCGCCTGCGCGTTCGGCTCTATCGTCGTAAAGCGGCTCCAACCCTTTGGAAACGAACGCTTTATAAAGCGCGTCACAGGCCCCGTCACACGCCGCATCGCCCTGTTTCAGGTTCACGATGCCCACATGGAAGGGCGTCACCCCCTCGGGCCAGATGATGCCGTTCTCGTCATGGCTCGCCTCGATGATGGCGCCGACCAAACGGCTCACGCCGATCCCGTGCGACCCCATATGCACCGGCACGCGCCCGCCCTGACCATCATCGACCAAGGCCCCCATCGCATCGGAATATTTGGTCCCGAAATAAAAGATCTGGCCAACCTCGATCCCGCGCGCAACGCGTTGGCGTTCCACGGGAATTTGCGCGAAAACCTCGGCGTCATGGGTCTCGTCGGTGCGCGCATAACGGCTTGTGAATTCCTCCAGAACCGCCTGACATTGCGCCCGATCATCATAGTCGATCGCCCGATCGCCAAAGCGCAGATCGGTGATTTCGCTGTCGTAGAACACCTCGCTCTCGCCGGTCTCGGCAAGAACCAGAAACTCATGCGTATCGTCGCCGCCGATCGGCCCGCTATCCGCGCGCATCGGGATCGCCTGAAGCCCCATCCGCTCATAGGTCCGCAGGTAGCTGACCAGGTGGCGGTTATAGGCGTGCAGCGCGTCTTCCTTCGTCAAATCAAAGTTGTAGCCGTCTTTCATGTAGAACTCGCGGCCCCGCATCACGCCGAAACGCGGGCGGATCTCGTCGCGGAATTTCCACTGGATCTGGTACATCGTCAGCGGCAGATCCTTGTAGCTGGTCACATGCGCGCGGAAGATGTCGGTGATCAATTCCTCGGCGGTCGGCGTGAACAGCATGTCGCGCTCATGCCGGTCGGTAATGCGCAGCATCTCGGCGCCATAAGCATCATAACGCCCGCTTTCGCGCCACAGATCGGCCGATTGGATCGTCGGCATCAGCATCGGCAGATGGCCTGCACGGATCTGTTCTTGGTGAACGATATCCTCGATCTTTTTCAACACCTTGTAGCCCAAGGGCAGCCAGGAGTAGATGCCTGCGCTGGCCTGTTTGATCAGGCCCGCGCGCAGCATCAGCCGGTGGCTGACGATCTGCGCCTCGGACGGGGTTTCCTTGAGCACGGGCAGGAAATAGCGGCTAAGGCGCATGGGCATGGTCTTTCTGGCGAATGTTTATGGCCGACGCATACGCCAAAGGAAATCGCCTCACAAGCGCGCCTTGGCGATGATCGGCGTGACCTCCATCGCGGCGGCCAATGCGTTGAAGCGGGCAAGCGCCACCTCGCCGAAAAGATCACGCGCGGCATCGGTGTGGAGCTTCAAGATCAATTCCTTGCGCTTGGGCCGATAGTTGAGCGCGCCGTGATCGGCGAGGTTGGTAACGGCGAACATCGCCCCGAAACGCATCGCGCGCCCGAGGATCTCGGCCTCGCGCACTTGGTCGGCGGGCAAGAGCGATAGAAGTTCGGCGTTGAATCCGGTGCCGACGCGGCTGGATTTGTAGCGATGCAGGAGTGCCAGGCCCAAGTAGACGCGCTCGGCATGGGTCATGCCGCCCAGATTGGCGCGCGTGGCGTTGTCGAAACAAACTTCGGCCCGGTAATCGGGATGGGCGCGCCAGCTGACATCATGCAACAGACAGGCCGCGCGGATCAGGCGTTTCTTGTCGTGCTTTGCCCGCGGGAAAAGCGGTTCGACGAAATGATAGAGCTTGCGTCCGAAACCCGGCATCCGCGACAGCTGCGCTTCGGAGTGGCGGGCGGCTTCGATCAGCGGGTCGCGCGCCTTGAGCGCAGCGGACATCTGCTCGTAAAGTAGCCCCTCGCGTATCCCGTAGGACGAGACGGCGATCTCGCGCGGTTGCAGCTTTCTGACCAAGGCGCGCAGCACCTCTGCGGCCATCGGCACGAGGCGCATCCGTTCGGTGCTTGTGCCGGTCCGGGCCCGCAAATCGTTGATGTCGGTTTCGGCAATATATTTCAGCGTTTCAAGAATACCGCGCGGTGTCATGCGGTATTCGTGCAGCACCTTGAGCGGATAGCCGCGCCGTTCCATGTCGATGCGCGCAATGGCCCGCCACGAGCCACCTACCAGGAACAACCGTTCGGTACCTTCGGCAAAGCCCGTGGCAAGGGTCGCGACTTCGGCTTTGATATGGGCGCGCAGGGCCTTTTTATCGGTTTTCATGCCCATAAGCTTGAGCGGCCCAAGATCCGAAGTGGCGCGATGTCCCACCTTTCCCGAACCCTGCAATTCGGCCAATTCCATCGACGAGCCGCCGATATCGCAAATCAGGCCAGCCGCTCCCGGCCATCCCAACAGCACGCCTTGGGCCGACAGCCGCGCCTCCTCGGCGCCATCGATCACGCGAATCGCAAGCCCTGTTTCGGCCTTGACCTGTTCGCGAAAGGCCAAGCCATCTTGGGCATCACGCACCGCCGCCGTCGCCACCGCCAATAGCGGCGAGACCTCGGCGGCTTGTGCCAAGCGCGTAAAGCGGCGCAGTGCGGCCAGCGCGCGTTCCTTGCCCTCAGGGTGGAGGCGCCCGGTCTCGGAAAACCCCACGCCAAGGCCGCAAAGGATTTTTTCATTGAAGAAATAGGCAGGGCTGCGCGCTGCCCCGTCGAAAATCACCATCCGCACCGAGTTCGAGCCGATGTCGATCACGCCGACCCGTGCGAGCGATTGTGCCTCGGGGCCATCGAAGAGCGGCACGCCGAAGGGGCCCCACTCGGGGTGGGATTCAGCTTCTTCTGCGCGCATTTGCCGTCCGCTCATGGGAAGAAGTGATGCAACGGAGAAGGGCCATCCGTCAATCACGGGGGTGTCGCGGCTTAGTCGTGACTATGCGTCAACTCGGGCACATCCTTGGCCCCCGCCGACCCCCGCCCGGAAAGCGACGGGTTCTCCATGAAAAAGCGGTGGCAAGAGAATGGGTTGGCGGTCTCGGAAAGATCGGGGCGCAAAAAGCTGCCATCGGGCTGCAAGACCCAAGATTGCGCCACATCGGCCAGATTGGCGGCCATGATCTGGCTGACGATCTGGGCCTTGACCGTGGGGTTGCGACACTCGACCAGCGTTTCCACCCGGCGGCTGAGGTTGCGGCCCATCCAGTCGGCCGACGAGATATAGACCCGCGCCTTTTTCGAGGGCAGCCCGTAGCCATCGCCGAAACACATGATCCGGGAATGTTCCAAAAACCGCCCGACGATGGATTTGACGCGGATGTTCTCGCTTAATCCCTTTACACCGGGCCGCAGCCCGCAGATGCCGCGGATCACCAGATCGATCTTCACCCCCGCAGATGAGGCGGCATAAAGCGCGTCGATCACATCAGGCTCGATCAGGCTGTTGAGCTTGACCCAGATCATCGCGGGCCGCCCTGCCTTGGCATGGGCGATCTCGGTCTCGATATTCTCGAGGATGGTGGATTTCAGGCTGAGCGGCGCGATGCGCAGATTTTCCAAGCCCTCGGGCTCGGCGTAGCCGCCGACATAGTTGAATACCTTGGTCGCGTCGCGCCCCAGCGCCTCGTCACAGGTGAACAGCGACAGGTCGGTATAGATCCGCGCGGTGATCGGGTGGTAATTTCCGGTGCCAAAATGGGTATAGGTGACCAGCTTGTCGCCTTCGCGGCGCACGACCGTACTGATCTTCGCGTGCGTCTTGTAGTTGATGAAGCCATAGATCACATGCGCGCCCGCGCGCTCCAGCTTGCGCGATTGGCGGATATTCGCGGCCTCGTCGAAACGGGCCTTCAATTCGACCAGTGCGGTGACCGATTTGCCGTTTTCGGCCGCCTCGCACAGCGCCTCGACAATGGGGGACTCATTTGAGGTGCGATAGAGCGTTTGCTTGATCGCCACCACGTTGGGATCGCGTGCGGCCTGTTGCAAAAAGCGGATCACCATGTCGAAGGTTTCATAAGGATGATGCAGCAGCATGTCCTTTTGGCGGATGGCGGCGAACATATCGCCCTCGTGATCTTGCACACGTTCCGGCACACGAGGGCTGAAGCTGGGCCATAGCAGGTCGGGGCGGCTGTCGATGACCAATTCCTTGAGCCGCACAAGCCCGATCATGCCGCGCACCTCGACCACCTCTTCGGGGCTGACATCGAGTTGATCGATGATCTCGGCTTTCAGGTCTTCGGGCGCGCCGGCGCTGATCTGCAGGCGCACAACCTCGCCACGGCGGCGACGCTTGAGGGCTGTCTCGAACTCGCGCACCAGATCTTCGGCCTCTTCTTCAAGTTCCAGATCGCTGTCGCGCAGGACGCGAAACAGGCATGAACCGCTCAGCGTATAGCCGGGAAACAGCGCGCCGATATGCAGGCGCAACAACTCTTCCAAGGGCAAAAAGCGCGCTTTGCCTTCGCCCGCCGGCAAGGTGATGAAGCGGTCGATCTGGCCGGGAATGGGCAAGAGCGCCTGCAAGCGGCGGCCATCGCGGTCGCGCGTCAATTGCAGCGCCAAGGCGATGCCCTCATTGGGGATGAAAGGGAAGGGATGGGCCGGGTCGATGGCCAAGGGTGACAGAACCGGAAACACCCGCGCCATGAAAATCTCGGCCAGGGCGGCCTTGTCGCGGGTGGTGAGTTTGGTGGCGGTCACCACGCTGAGGCCCTCGCCCTCCATCTCGGATTTGAGCGCGTTCCAAGCCGCTTGCTGGTGCTGCATCAAGCGGCGTGCATCGGCATTGATCAGTTTCAGCTGCATCGCGGGCGTGCGCCCATCGGCGGCGGGGGTCAGATTGCCCTCCTGCGCCAAGCCGCGCAGGCCGGCGACACGCACGGTGTAGAACTCATCGAGATTGCCCGCCGAAATCGAGGCGAAACGCACCCGTTCAAGCAGCGGTACACGGGGGTTCATCGCCTCCTCCAGCACGCGCCAATTGAAGGCAAGCCACGACAGTTCGCGGTTGAAAAACCGTTGCGGCCCGGTGATCTGCGCCTCAGGCAGGGCGACCGGATCGGGCAGGGGGGCAGATAGGAAGTCGGCAAAGCTCATGGCTGTGGCCTAAATATGGTTCGTGACAATTGCGTGACGCCGCGCGCTATCTTGCGTTGCTCTTTGCGCCGCGTCGAGGGGGGCTATTACCCCTCGTCGCGCTCCAATATCGCGCGCACATGTTTGAGCCCCGGCTTCTGCTTGGCCGCCAGCGCCTCGGCATCGAGGCGAGTGATGACATCGCGCACATGGGCCAGTGAGCGGTCGATACGCGGCAGGATATAGCGCAACAATGCCGGCGTCAGCGCCATCTGTCGATCGGCGGCGAGCTTGACCAAGACCGCCGCGAGCAAGCGATCATCGGGTGGGGCAAGGCTCAACTGGCCGGCCTGTTGCATCCTGCTGTCAAGATCAGGCAGGCACAGACCCCAGCGTGCGGGTGGTGTGCGGCCGGTCACGAGCAAGGCCGCGCCCCGTTCCGCAGCGGCGTTGTGAAGGTGAAAAAGCGCCTCTTCAGCGGCGCGGTCGCCCGCGATCTGATCGGCATCCTCGATCGCGATCGCCTGCGTTTCGCTCAGCGTAGCGGGGTCCGACCCGCCAATATCGCGCGCCGCGATCAGCCGTGCGCCGGACTGGGCGCAAAACACATGCGCCAGATGGGTTTTTCCCGCACCCGCCGGGCCGACCAAGACCATCTTGGACATGGGCCAGTCGCGCCATGCCTCGATCCCTGCGACAGCCGTGGCATTGGCATCGGAGACGTAGAAATCGCTACGCCCCATCGCCGCGCGAAAGGGCAGGTCCAGAACCAGCTGGCGTGCCATCACGGCGAACCGTGATCGTCATCAGCGCCCGTGGAATACCCGCGATAGAGCAAGCCTGCGCGGTATTGATCGATAGCAAAGCGGACCAATACCCCGATCGCCGCCGCAATCGGCACCGCCACCAGCAACCCGACGAAGCCAAACAGCGTGCCAAAGGCCGATAGCGCAAAGATCAGCCACACAGGGTGCAAGCCCACCGAGCTTCCGACCAGCTTGGGGGTCAGGATATTGCCCTCGACCATCTGGCCGATCTGAAAGATCGCGGCGACGGCCAATATCGACCACCACTCGCCCCAGAACTGAAACAGCGCCAAACCGACCGACAAGGCACCGCCGACCAGTGCGCCGACATAGGGGATAAAGGTCAAAAGCCCCGCGATCAGCCCGACGACCAGCCCGAATTGTAGCCCAACGACCATCAGCGCCACCGCGTAGAAGGTGCCCAAGATCAGGCAGACCGTGCCTTGGCCGCGAATGAAGCTCGCCAAGGTCCGATCGATCTGTGCGGCCAGATCGCGAACCGTACCGGCATGGTCACGCGGCAAAAGCGCGTCGATGCGTGCAACCAGCCGGTCCCAGTCGAGCAGCATGTAGAAGGCCACGACCGGCACGACGACAAGGAAGACCAGCATGTTGACCACCCCCGCCGCGGAGCTGAGCACTTGCTGCAGCAATTCACCCCCGCGCGACTGGATCGTCTCACCCACCGCGATCAGCGATTGACGCAAAGGCGAGCCTTCTTCCATCAGTTGCGGAAAGCGGTCGGTCAGCCATGTGCGCAGCTGGTTGAACAGATCGGGCGCAGATTGGATCAGGTCATTGGTTTGCTGCACCAGCAGCGGGATGATCACCAAAAGCGACACGATCACGACGCCAAGCAAGAACACGAAGATGACAACAGTCGCCAAGACCCGGCTGAGGCCCATCTTTTCCAGTCGGTCCGCGACCGGATCAAGGAAATACGCGACGGCGCCGCCCATGATGAAGGGCAAGATCACATCGCCGAGCGCCCATAGCAGCACCAAGAACACCGCAGACGCGATGCCCCAATAGGTCACTTGCTGGCGGACGGGCAGGGCCATGGCGCCTCCTTGCGGCTATGCGCCCTAGATGAGGCAGGCCACGCCTCAGGGCAAGGGGCAAGCGGCGCGCAGCTGTTTGAAGAGCACGGAAAACGTCCGTTTTCCATGATGAAGAACCGCGGTTTTTCGTCCCCCTCAGGCCACGCGCGTCGCCCGGATCAGCGACAGGATATCCTTGGCCGCGTCTGGGATATTGGTGCCGGGCCCGAAGATCGCCTTGACGCCTGCCGCCTTGAGGAAGTCGTAATCTTGCTGCGGGATCACCCCGCCGCAGATCACGATAACCTCGCCCGCGCCCGCCGCTTCGAGTGCCGCGATCAGCTTTGGGGCCAGTGTCTTGTGCCCTGCCGCTTGGCTCGAGATGCCCACAACATGCACATCATTGTCGATGGCATCCTGCGCGGCTTCCTCGGGTGTTTGGAAAAGCGGGCCCACATCGACGTCAAAGCCGATATCGGCGAAGGCTGTGGCGATCACCTTGGCGCCGCGGTCATGCCCGTCTTGGCCCATCTTGACGACAAGCATCCGGGGGCGGCGGCCTTCTTCCTCGGCGAAGGCTTCGACATCGGCTTGGATCGCGGCGAAACCCGCATCTCCGTCGTAGGCTGCGCCATAGACACCGGCCAGCGTCTTGACCTCGGCCCGGTGGCGGCCGAACACTTTTTCCATAGCCATGCTGATTTCCCCCACGCTCGCCCGTGCGCGTGCGGCATCGACCGCAGCCTCGAGCAGATTGCCACCCGCGGTCGTCCGCCGCTCAAGTTCGGCCAGCGCCGCGTCGCAGGCCGCCTGATCGCGCGTGGCACGGATGCGCGCCAGCCGTGCCACCTGCGCCTCGCGCACGGCGTCATTGTCGATTTCCAGAATGTCGATCGGGTCCTCGGTTTCCTTGCGGTATTTGTTGACGCCGACAATCACGTCCTCGCCCCGGTCGATCATCGCCTGACGCTTGGCCGCCGACTCCTCGATGCGCAGTTTGGGCATGCCGGTGGCGACCGCCTTGGTCATGCCGCCCATCTCCTCGACCTCTTGCATGAGTGCCCATGCCTGATCGATCAATTCACCCGTTAGGCTTTCGATGTAGTAAGAGCCCGCCAGCGGATCGACGACCTTTGTCACCCCGGTTTCTTCTTGCAAGATCAACTGGGTGTTGCGCGCGATGCGGGCCGAGAATTCGGTCGGAAGCGCGATCGCCTCATCCAGCGCGTTGGTGTGCAACGACTGCGTGCCGCCCAGAACCGCGCTCATCGCCTCATAGGCGGTGCGGATGACGTTGTTGTAGGGGTCTTGTTCCTGCAGGCTGACACCGCTGGTCTGGCAATGGGTGCGCAGCATCTTCGAGCGCTCATCTTGTGCGCCGAACTCGGTCATCACCCGGTGCCACAGCGTGCGCGCGGCGCGCAGCTTGGCGATTTCCATGAAGAAATTCATGCCGATGGCGAAAAAGAACGACAGCCGCCCTGCGAATTTGTCGACATCCATGCCAGCGGCCATCGCGGCGCGGACATATTCGCGCCCATCCGCCAGCGTATAGGCCAGCTCCTGCACCAGGTTCGCACCCGCCTCCTGCATGTGGTAGCCGGAGATCGAGATCGAATTGAATTTCGGCATATGGTCCGAGGTATAGGCGATGATGTCCGAAATGATCCGCATGCTCGGCTCGGGTGGGTAAATATAGGTGTTGCGGACCATGAACTCCTTGAGGATATCGTTCTGGATCGTTCCAGAAAGCTTGGCCCGGTCATGGCCCTGTTCTTCGCCCGTGACGATGAAATTGGCGAGGATCGGGATCACCGCGCCGTTCATCGTCATCGAGACGCTGACCTGATCGAGCGGGATACCGTCGAACAGGATCTTCATATCCTCGACGCTGTCGATGGCCACACCCGCCTTGCCGACATCGCCGATGACGCGGGGGTGGTCGCTGTCATAGCCCCTATGGGTCGCCAGATCGAAGGCGACGGAAACGCCCTGTTGACCGGCGGCCAGCGCCTTGCGGTAAAAGGCGTTGCTCGCCTCGGCGGTTGAAAATCCTGCATATTGGCGGATGGTCCATGGCCTGCCCGCATACATCGTCGCCTTCACGCCACGGGTGAAGGGGGCAAGCCCCGGCATAGTATCGAGGTGATCCAGACCTTCGGTATCGGCGGCGGTATAGAGCGGTTTGACCGCGATCCCCTCGAGCGTGTCCCATGTCAGGCTGTCGGGGCTTTTGCCACGCAGCTCTTTTTCAGCCAGCTTGCGCCAGCCATCCATCGTCTTGGTCATCGGGGCGTCCTCTTCCTTGTTCTGTCGGACATGGGGTCTTTGCCCCTGCCGTGTCGATATATGTGGCAAGCCCCCCGGCACCGGTGGCCAGCCAATCGAGATCTTCTTGATATTGCGCGCGCAATATCGCGCGTTGATGGATGCTGAAGGGCATGAAGCGTCCGGCCCGCTGGGGGAGCATCTCGGCGCCTTCGATATCTGCATCGCGGCATTCTTCGATCATACGTGCGGCATGCGGCGTCGGGTTGCACCATGCATCTTGCCCGCGCATCACAAGCCTTGCGCCGGTCAGCTGTGCGATCAGCTGATCGGGACGCCCGGCCATCGCCTCATGGGTCCAGACGCGGATCGCGATACCGGGCATGGCTTGGGCAAGATCCGCGATCACATGGCGCCAGCGCCGCGGTTGGGTGATCAGCCGCTCGCATAGCGCAGCGTCGGGAAGCGTGCCGCCATGACGCAAGCGCCAGCCGATCACCGAAGTCCAAAACGCATCATAGCAGCGGATCGACAAGCCAAGCGTCATCCCATGGCCTTCGAAACCCTGCGCGAAACGGGCCACACGCGCACCCGCACCGTCATAGAGCTGGGTCCGCGCCAGCAATCGGCGCATATTGCCCAGCATATTCTCTTCGCTGACGAAAAGCAGGGCAGTGCCTTGATCGGCGATGCCGCGCGCCTGAAGCTTGATACGTGCTTGTGCGCGGTCCACCTTGCGCGGCAACAGCGTGTCATTGCTGTTGTAAAGCCCATCGAAAAGCCCCGCGCGCAGCCGCTTTGGACCCCAATAGGCCAAGCCCGCCCCCTGAAGGCCAACATGGCTTTGGCCCAGCATATGCTGCAAGGTCGTGGTCGCCGTGCGATGCGCCCCGAGGTGTAGCAAAATCTCCATGCCGCGATCTCCATTCGCCATGCGATGGGCCTTGGCATGATATTGAGGCCAATTCGGTGAAGATCGGGTGAAGCGCATGCCTGCGACCCTTAGGTCATCGGCCGGAAATCTCTTCGCATTCGCGCAAGCGCTGCCTATATCCAAAAACAACGGAGGATATATGCGCGTACAACTGTTTACCCTGATCGCGGCCCTGCTTCTGGCCTCACCCGGCATGGCCCAAACCCAAGCCGCCGACCAAATGCCCGTCGATGCGGATGGTGTGAGCGATCCCTTGGCGCCCCGCGATGCGCGCGAAGTCACGCTCGAGGAATTTCTCTGGATCGCCCGGCCCTTGGTCGTCTTTGCCGACTCTCCGGCTGATCCGCGCTTTCGCGACCAAATGCAAATGTTGGCCGAGCGTCCCGAGGCGCTGTTGGAGCGCGATGTCGTCATTATCGTCGACACCGATCCCGCCGGGCAGAGCGCGCTACGCCGGACATTGCGCCCGCGCGGCTTTTCACTGGTGATCGTGCAAAAAGACGGCCGCGTCGGATTGCGACGTCCCAGCCCCCGCGATGTGCGCGAGATCGTGCGCGGCATCGACAATTTCGCGCTGCGCCAAGAAGAGGTGCGGATCGGGCAGTGATCCCCGATCCCCTCGTCGATATGAGGTGCAGCATGTCTCATGGTCTTATGCGAATTCGATGATGATTTCATCGACGGCAAGGCTGTCGCCGGGCGCGCAGGTGATGGCCGCGACGACCCCGCGCCGCTCGGCACGCAGGATATTCTCCATCTTCATCGCCTCGACGGTGCAAAGCGCTTGGCCTTCCTGCACTTCTTGGCCGACCTCGACATCGATCTTCACGATCAGGCCGGGCATCGGGCAAAGCAGGAATTTTGACGTATCGGGCGGGAGTTTCTCGGGCATGAGCCGGGCAAGTGCCGCTTGACGGGGTGTGCGCACATGCACCTTGAGATCGGCACCGCGCGTGCGGATGCGGAAACCGCCGGGGATCTTGCCGACCTTCAGCACCAAGGGTGCGCCGTCAACCATCAGGCGTGCCAACTGGTCGCCCGGTGTCCAATCCGATGTGACCCGCATGGATTGTCCATCCGCAAAGCCGACCGTCGCACCGTCATGGTCGGCGGCGATGGTGACCGGGAATTCTTGCCCCTGAAGTGTCACGATCCAATCGCTGCCGACGCGGCGTTCGTGATTATCCATCCGGCCTGACACGCGGGTGCGCCGAATTTCGGCCACGCGGTGCATCGCCGCCGCCGCAGCTGCGACGCGCTGGGCGGCGTCATCGGCCAAGGTCGCACCGGTAAAGCCTTCGGGATATTCCTCGGCGATGAAGGCCGTGGTGATATTGCCGCTGACAAAGCGGTCATGCTCCATCACGGCCGACAGGAAGGGCAGGTTATGGCCGATCCCTTCGACCTCGAAACCGTCAAGCGCCACACGCATCGCCGCGATCGCGCCAAGACGATCGGGCGCCCATGTGCAGAGCTTTGCGATCATCGGATCATAGAACATCGAGATCTCGCCGCCCTCGAATACACCTGTGTCGTTACGCACGGCGGTCTCGCCCTTGGGGGCATCGCCTTGCCATTTGCCGGTCTCGTTCAGCGGGCCTGCCTGCACTTCGGCCGGGGGGCGGTAGCGCGTCAACCGCCCGATCGAGGGCAGGAAGTTGCGATAGGGATCTTCGGCGTAAAGGCGGCTTTCCATCGCCCAGCCCGTCAGCTTGATGTCGTCTTGGGCAAAGGGCAGCGCCTCGCCCGCCGCGACCCGGATCATCTGTTCGACCAGATCGATGCCGGTGATCAACTCGGTGACGGGATGTTCGACCTGAAGGCGGGTATTCATCTCGAGGAAGTAGAAATTACGGCTGCCATCGACGATGAATTCAACGGTGCCCGCCGATGTATAGCCGACTGCACGCGCCAAGGCGCAGGCCTGTTCACCCATCGCGCGGCGTGTTTCGGCATCGAGGAAGGGGGAGGGGGCCTCTTCGATCACTTTTTGGTTGCGGCGCTGGATCGAACATTCCCGCTCGCCCAGATAGACGGTGTTGCCGTGGCTGTCGGCCAGAACCTGTATCTCGATATGGCGCGGCTGGGTGACGAATTTCTCGATGAAGATGCGATCATCGCCGAAGGACGATTTCGCCTCGTTCTTGGAGGCCTGAAAGCCCTCGCGCGTCTCGGTGTCGTTCCACGCGATGCGCATGCCTTTGCCGCCGCCGCCGGCGCTGGCCTTGATCATCACCGGATAGCCGATCTCGTTCGAGATCTTCACCGCCTCATCGGCATCCGCGATCAAGCCCATGTAGCCCGGCACGGTCGACACCCCGGCCTCTGCTGCGATCTTTTTCGAGGTGATCTTGTCGCCCATCGCCTCGATGGCACCGGTCGGCGGGCCGACGAACGCCACGCCGAGCTTGTCCAGCGCTTCGGCGAACTTCATGTTCTCGGACAAGAAGCCATAGCCAGGATGAACGGCTTCGGCGCCGCTTTCCTTGATCGCCGCCATGATCTTGTCGATCACGATATAGCTTTCAGATGCGGGGGCTGGGCCGATATGGATCGCCTCATCGGCCATCTTGACGTGCAGCGCATCGCGGTCGGCATCGGAATAGACCGCGACCGTGGCGATCCCCATCTTGCGGGCGGTCTTGATGACACGGCAGGCGATCTCGCCCCGGTTGGCGATCAGCAGCTTCTTGAACATGAGCAGATGTCCCTTCTTGGCGGGGCTGGGCCCCCGTTCTGGTGCAAAACGAAAAGGGCCATCGGGCGCATGACGCACCGATGACCCTGAATTCTGGATGAGTCGGTCGGACCGCCTAGGCGATCGGCGATACCTGTTTCAGCGGCAAATGCCGATATCGTCGCAAAGCGCGCCACCGGCTGCACCGATGATGATGCCGGTGCCGATATTGCCATCGAGCGCCGCCGCGCCGACCCCGCCCGCCGCGCCACCGATGGCCGCGCGCTCAAGATCGGATGCGACGCAACCCGCCAAGACGAAAGCGGTGGCGAAAAGCATGGTAACAAGGGGGGTTTTGGTTCTTGCGCACATCGCGTGTCTGGTCCTTTCGATATGCCTCGCGCCCCGCAAGAAAGCCCGTTTTGCGCTGTCTCGGCCGTGGCAGGCGTCGCGTTCGGTAGGCCTTTTGAAAAAAGCGGTCGGCCAAATCGCGCGGCCGACCGTGTCGAGTGAGAAGGGGTAAACGTCATGTCGCCCGCGATGGTCGCAAAGGTGCCGACCAGCTTGGACATGGACAGCGTGCCATACTCCAAAGCATTGGCAGAGGGGAATTTCTTCCGCATCACGCGATGCGCGCCAAACCGCCCAATGATGATGTTCCCCGGCAAGATCATGCCTATACCGACTTCCAATAGCCCGAGCCGTCGAAGGCCTCGGGGAAAGCGGCGCGGGCGCGTTTTTCGTCGATGACCAAGAGCGCCTCGTAGCTTTCCGGGTCGAAAGGGTCTTCGGCAGGCAGGACTTCACGCGCGAACAACCAGTTCAGCCGCCCCGCATCAAGATTGCCCCGTTCAAAAGGCTGATCGCCAAAACACAGCCACAAGGCCTCCATGAAGGCCACATCGGCGCGCCGATCGGCCGGGCGGCGGTCGGGGTAGCGTTCACGCCGCATGAGCGGGGTTGCCCCGTCTTTGTGCGCGCGCCTGATGGTGAATTGGTAATCCGTGCCGGGAAGCCGACCGGGAAAGCCGCGATGCTTGATCATGCTGCACCCCCGCAGATCGGGGTAGCGGCGAATTGCCGGGCGGGGCGCGTGCCCCGCCCGGCTGTTGTTGCTTCAGCGATACTTGGACGACACCGGATCGTGGCTGATCGGCGCTGGATCGATGAAAATGATTTCGTCCTGCTCGGGTGCGGGGGCTGCACAGGCGGCGACACCGGCCACAAGCCCCAACGCGAGAAGCGCCTGAATGAAACGCGACATCTTACTCTCCTACATTTTTGGGTGGTGACCGGGTGCAAAGACCCGGCCACAACCAGAGGTACGTCTACCCGGAGGCAAACTGCACCAAAGATACTACTTGCGCGCTTTTCTCCACAGGGTTTTCCACAAAGCAATTCATTCTGTGACCGGCGTGCATCATTCCGGTCATCACGTGAAGGTCGCGCCGCAAGATTTTGTGCAGGCATCAAAACAGCTCCCAGATGCAGGCATCGCCTGCGAGGCTATAGGTTTCGTAGAAACGATTGATCTCGGGCGTGGGTGTTCCACGCGGGGTGGGGGCCGCCATCATCTCGATCACGATCTGGCCCGTTGTCGCACTAGCCGCCTGCGCTATCGTTCGCCCCCAGCGGTCGCAAGCCCAATCCATATCCGCGCGCAACGCCGTGTCATCGACCCCTGCGGCCCCGATCGTCGGCGCCAAGAGGCGGATGATGATCTGGCTTTCGCCCGACCACGGGTTCTGCTCGTTCAACCATTCATGCAAGATCAGCGCTTGCCCCGATGGTGCGCTGACCTGTTGGGTCGGCCAAGCCTCGGCCAATGCCGCGAAAGGTGGCAATGCCACAAGCCCAGCGATTTGGGCGGCGCGCATCATGATGTCGGATCATCCGGTCGGCGGGCGATGCAATCGATCTCGACCAAGGCACCAACGGCAAGGGCCGTTACCCCTACGGTCGTCCGCGCCGGGCGCCTGTCGGGCGGAAAGAAGCCCTGATAGGTCTCATTGAAGGCGGCATAGTCGCGTTCGAACTCGGTCAGATAGGCGCGCATCTGCACCACATGGGATAGGTCGAGGCCCACACCGTTCAGCACCACGCGAAGGTTTTCCATTACCCGCAACGTCTGTGCCGCCACGCCTTGCGGCAGGGGGGCGTCGGGGGCGGCCGGATCGGTGGGCATTTGACCGGTCAAGATCACCCAGCCATCCGCCTCGACCGCATGGGAAAACGGGGCCACAGGGCGGGGGCCGCCGCTGATCATGTGAAAGATGGGTTCGGGCATCGTGGACCTCGTGAGGGGCGCGCCCCTATAGCGGAATATTGTCGTGCTTTTTCCAAGGCATCTGTTTGCGCTTGGTGCGCAGCTGGGCAAAAGCCCGGCAAATCCGCTTGCGGGTCGAGCGGGGCTGGATCACCTCGTCGATGAAGCCACGTTCGGCCGCGACGAAGGGGTTGGCAAAGGCATCCTCGTAATCCTTCGCCCGTGCCGCGATCTTTTCTGGATCGCCCAGTTCCGAGCGATAAAGGATCTCGGTCGCACCCTTGGCGCCCATCACCGCAATCTCGGATGTGGGCCACGCATAGTTGATGTCGCCGCGCAGGTGCTTGGACGACATCACCACATAAGCCCCGCCATAGGCCTTGCGGGTGATCACGGTCACTTTGGGCACGGTCGCCTCGCCATAGGCGAAAAGCAGTTTCGCACCATGTTTGATGACGCCGTTATACTCCTGCGTCACACCGGGCAGGAAACCGGGAACATCGACCAGTGTCAGAAGCGGGATCTCGAAGCAGTCGCAGAAGCGAACGAAGCGCGCGGCCTTGCGCGCGCTGTCGATATCCAGAACCCCCGCCAGAACCATCGGCTGGTTGGCGACCACGCCCACGGTCTGCCCCTCGAGGCGGATGAAGCCGGTGATGATGTTCTTGGCAAAATCTTCTTGGATCTCGTAGAAATCCCCCTCATCCGCGATCTTCAGGATCAGTTCCTTCATATCGTAAGGCTTGTTGGGATTGTCGGGGATCAGCGTATCAAGGCTTTCCTCGATCCGGGCCGGATCGTCGTAGAAGGGCCGCACGGGCGGCTTTTCGCGGTTGGAAAGCGGCAGGAAGTCGATCAGCCGGCGTACCTCGGACAGTGCCTCGACATCGTTTTCAAAGGCGCCATCGGCAACGCTGGATTTGCGCGTATGGGTGGTGGCGCCACCCAATTCCTCGGCTGTGACGACTTCGTTGGTGACGGTTTTCACCACATCGGGGCCGGTCACGAACATGTAGGAGCTGTCTTTGACCATGAAGATGAAATCGGTCATCGCCGGGCTATAAACCGCGCCACCCGCGCAGGGGCCCATGATCATGCTGATCTGCGGGACCACGCCCGAGGCCTCGATGTTGCGTTGGAACACCTCGCCATAGGCGGCAAGGCTGGACACGCCTTCTTGAATGCGCGCCCCGCCCGAGTCGTTGATGCCGATCACGGGGGCGCCGTTCTGCATCGCCATGTCCATGATCTTGCAGATCTTGGCGGCATGGGTCTCGCTGACCGAGCCGCCCAGAACGGTGAAATCCTGGCTGAAGACATAGACCATGCGGCCATTGATCGTGCCCCAGCCGGTCACTACGCCATCGCCGCGGGGCTTGGATTGCTCCATGCCGAAATCGGTGCAGCGATGGGTGACGAACATGTCGTATTCTTCGAACGAGTCTTCGTCGAGCAACAGTTCGATCCGCTCGCGCGCGGTCAGCTTGCCCTTGGCATGCTGCGCCTCGATCCGCTTGGTGCCACCACCAAGGCGTGCCTCGCCACGGCGGTCTTCCAACTCTTGCAAGATATCCTTCATGCCCGTTCCTTCCCCGTCGGCCTTGCCCCGTCGGGGCCTGCCTGTCTTGACAGGACGGCCCCGGAATGGCGCATACCCTAAGGCCGCCTCGCCTTGTGCGCGAGTCCGAAAGCGAATATTTGCAAATCACTTAGCGACACGGCGGCATCTTTTGCAAAAGTGCGAAGTCGCGCTATCTCCCTCGCACCGCGCGCCCGGATGCGCCAGATTGTAGGCCAATCCACCCCCCTCTCACGCTTTGGTACGTAGATGCCGCAAATTCCCGTTCCCTTCACCACCATCGGCCTGTTGATCTTGTCCAATATCTTCATGACCTTCGCCTGGTATGGGCATCTCAAGTTCAAGACCGCGCCGTTGTTCGCGGTGATCTTGATCAGCTGGGGTATCGCCTTTTTCGAGTATCTGCTGCAGGTGCCTGCCAACCGCATCGGGCATGGCTATTTTTCGGCCGCCGAACTCAAGACCATCCAAGAGGTTATCACCCTGACGGTCTTCGGGATTTTCTCGGTGGTCTATCTGCGCGAGCCCTTGGCGTGGAACCATCTGGTGGGCTTCGGGCTGATCGCGGCGGGTGCGTTTTTCGTTTTCCATCGTTGGTCTTGACCGCACAGCGCGCCCTGCGGTGCCGCACGCTGCGGGGGCTGGACCCTAGGGGCGCGACCGCCTAACAGTCAGCGCATGGCTACATCCAGAACAGTGCGTTTTCTCGACCGCACAACCCCGCCGCATATCTTCACGCTTATCTTGCTCACCGGCCTTGGTGCGCTGTCGATGAATATTTTCCTGCCATCGCTGCCGCGCATGACCGAGCATTTCGCGACGGATTATCGGCTGATGCAGCTGTCTGTTGCGCTTTATCTTGGTGTGAACGCGCTTTTGCAGATCATGATCGGCCCGATCTCCGATCGGTATGGGCGACGACCCGTTCTCTTGGGAGGCGTGGCGATCTTTCTTGTCGCGACGCTGGGTTGCATCTACGCGCCCACGATCGAGATTTTCCTTTGTTTCAGGATGTTGCAGGCTGTCGTCGTAGCCGGGCTTGTGCTGGGACGCGCCGTGGTGCGCGACATGTACCCCGCCGACCAAGCCGCAAGCCAGATCGGCTATGTCACCATGGGCATGGCGATCGTCCCGATGATCGGCCCGGCCTTCGGTGGCGTCTTGGACGAAAGCTTTGGCTGGCAGGCGAATTTCTGGATGCTTTTTGCTTTGGGCGTGCTGGTCTTGGGCCTGACATGGCGCGATCTGGGCGAGACGGCGGCGCTCACATCGGGCAGCTTTTCGGCACAGTTCCGCGAATACCCCGAGCTTTTGGTCTCGCGCCGTTTCTGGGGTTATTGCTTGGCCGCGGCTTTCGCGTCGGGTGCATTCTTCGCCTATCTGGGCGGCGCACCCTATGTCGGCTCGGAGGTGTTTCATCTTTCTCCCGCCGAAGTCGGTTTCTACTTCGGCGCGCCTGCGGTGGGCTATTTCTTCGGCAACTGGATCTCGGGTCGCTATTCGATGCGCCTTGGCATCAATAAAATGATCCTTGCAGGCGCGCTGATCTCGGCCACCGGTCTGATCATGTCGCTCGTGCTGTTTATCATCGGGTTCAAGACAGCCTTCGTCTTTTTAGGCTTCATGACCTTCG
>NZ_CBFIIK010000046.1:0-17967 GCF_965662675.1 Roseicyclus sp.
GCGGCTGTGGCAAGCGAGCGAGGGGGCCTATTCGCCCG
This sequence comes from Roseicyclus sp., assembly GCF_965662675.1. GTDB lineage: Bacteria > Pseudomonadota > Alphaproteobacteria > Rhodobacterales > Rhodobacteraceae > Roseicyclus. The sequence continues at coordinate 39 of NZ_CBFIIK010000046.1, forward strand.
TCCTGGTCGCTGGCGGCAGTGTGTTTTTCGTCTCGGACCGCAACGAGTTGCTTCGCCTTGATGCAGATAACGGCCTGCGCATCTGGGGCAGTGAATTGCCGCTGTTCGAGGCTGATCGCGAACGCCGCCGCAAGGCCGTGTTCACCCATTTCGGCCCGATCCTTGCGGGCGGGCGATTGGTGATCGCCTCGGGCGATGGGCTGATCCGGATGTTTGCGCCCGAAAGCGGTGAATTGCTCGGCACGCTGGACTTGCCGGAGGGGGCGGCCGCCCATCCCATCGTGGCGGGCGATACGTTGCTTTTGCTCAGCGCCGCAGGGCGGCTTCACGCTTACCGCTAAGGCGCGCGTGTCCTAACGCAGCCAAGCCGCGCGGGTCGTGTCATCGACACCTAAAGCGCCGCCGATCCGCCACGCGACAATGCGCCCGGCATTGAACCAAATCGCAAGGCTTTCGCGCAAGAGCATCCCCCATTTTGGGCGGCCCGCATCGTTTTGCCGGAGCCGTTCGGAAGGGTAGAGCGCCAGATCACGCGCCCCCATCGCCTTGAACGACGCCCATGATCGCGGCAGGTGAAAGGCCTCGGTCACAAGGATCAAGCGCGCCGTTCGTGGCACAAGCTCAAGGCTGAAGAGCGCGTTTTGCAGTGTCGAATACGAGGCGTTTTCCAACACGGCCAGGGCGCCACCCATGCCCGCCCCATTCGCGATCGCGGCCATGCCCGCCGCAGAGGTGGACAAGCCCGGTCGCCGCGGTCCTCCGGTAAAGATCACGGTGGGGGCGGCACCCGCGCGCGCAAGTTCCGCACATCTCTCGGCACGTTTTGTGCTGGCCGCATCGATCCGCCCGGCCGTGTCGATACCGGCACCCAGACAGATGATGGCGTCGCCTTGCGGCAGAGGGCGGTCCATCGGCCAAAGCAAGGTCCAACACAAGATCGCAGCGAATCCCGCCGCCCACATCAACAGGGCTGCGCGGATCAATCGGCCGATCCGCCTTACTCCCACTCGATTGTCCCGGGTGGTTTCGAGGTGATGTCATAGGTCACGCGGTTGATCCCCTTGACCTCGTTGATGATCCGCGTCGCGGTCTCACCAAGGAAATCATGGCTGAACGGATAGTAATCCGCCGTCATCCCATCGACCGAGGTCACCGCGCGCAGCGCGCAGGCGAAATCATAGGTGCGCCCGTCGCCCATCACGCCGACCGTCTTGACCGGCAAGATCGCCACGAAGGCCTGCCAGATCTCGTCATAAAGCCCGTGTTTGCGGATCTGGTCGATAAAGACCGCATCGGCGCGGCGCAAGATCGCCAGTTTTTCGCGCGTAATCTCGCCGGGGCAGCGGATCGCAAGGCCGGGGCCGGGAAGGGGTGGCGGCCGATGAACTGGTCGGGCAAGCCCAACTCGCGGCCAAGCGCGCGCACCTCGTCCTTGAACAGCTCGCGCAAGGGCTCGACCAGCTTCAGCCCCATCTTCTCGGGCAGACCGCCGACATTATGGTGCGACTTGATCGTCACTGACGGGCCGCCCGAAAAGCTGACGCTTTCGATCACATCGGGGTAAAGCGTGCCTTGGGCAAGGAACGCCGCCCCTTCGATTCTATCGGCGTAATGCTGGAAGACATCGATGAAGAGCTTGCCGATGGTCTTGCGCTTGACCTCTGGGTCGGAAACGCCTTCCAGCGCGGTCAGGAAGCGCTCGCTTTCCTCGGCATGGATCAGCGGCATGTTGTAATGGTCGCGGAACATGGTCACGACCTGCTCGGCCTCATCTTGCCGCAAAAGCCCGTGATCGACGAAAACGCAGGTCAGCTGATCGCCGATCGCCTCATGGATCAACACGGCCGCCACGGACGAGTCGACCCCGCCCGACAGGCCGCAGATCACCTTGGCGTCACCCACCTGTTCGCGGATGCGCGCGATCGCTTCCTCGCGGTAGGCGCCCATCGTCCAGTCGCCCTTGAAGCCCGCCATCTTGACGAAATTCTCATACAGCTTGGCGCCGTTGGGGGTGTGATGCACCTCGGGGTGGAATTGTACCGCGTAGAAATTGCGCGCCAGATCGGCGGTGATCGCAAAGGGCGCGCCGGGCGATGTGCCATAGACGTCGAAACCGGGCGCAATGGCCGAGACATGGTCGCCATGGCTCATCCAGACCTGCTCGCGCCCGCCATCGGTGAACCAACCGCGCAAGAAGTCCGGTGTCTCGCCCGCAGGCGTCACGAAAGCGCGGCCAAATTCGGCGGTGGCATGTTCGCCCGCTTCGACCCGTCCGCCCAGATCTTGCATCATCACCTGCTGGCCATAGCAGATCCCCAAGATCGGTAGCCCGCGCGCATAGACCGATGCGGGCGGGCGCGGTGAGCCATCACGCGTCACGCTGTCGGGCCCACCTGAAAAGATCACGGCCTTTGGCACGAATTCGTCCAAGAACGCATCAGTGACATTTTGGTAGGGGTGGATTTCGCAATAGACGCGCAGCTCGCGCAGGCGGCGGGCGATCAATTGCGTCACCTGGCTGCCGAAATCGATGATCAGCAGGCGGTCATGGTCGTGCGGGGCGGGGGCGGCATGCATGCTCATGCGCAGTGCATTAGGCCCCGGCGCGTGTGCATGCAAGCCCGCCGGGGCGCACCGATGCGCCGCATATGTCGCTTTCCCGCGCGAGGTGCCGCAATCCGCCCTCGTCATCCGCGCGTTGCGCGGTAGGAGATCGCATCATCACCTCTTGAGGGGGAGTTCGAATTATGTCGGTGGAAGAACAAACAGCGGTCCGTCGGGCACGTGGCGGCGGTGGCGCGGCGCGGCGCGCCTCGCGCTCGGCAGTCAGCTTCGAGACCGCGCGCTTCATCGAACGCAATATCCCCAATTTCGAGATCCTGACGCCCGAGGCGATCGCGATCATCGAAGAGAATGCCGAGATCATTCTCGAAGAGATCGGCGTCAATTTCGTCGAAAACCCCGCCGCACTACAGCGCTGGCGCGACGCGGGCGCCGATGTGCGCGGCGAGCGGGTGCATATCCCGCGCGGCCTGGCCCGCAAGCTTTGCGCCACGGCACCTTCGCGCTTTACCCAGATCGCGCGCAACCCCGCCCGCAATGTCGAGATCGGTGGCAAATCGCTGGTCTTGGCGCCGGTCTATGGCCCCCCTTTCGTGCGTGACCGGACGGGCGGGCGGCGCTACGCCACCATGGCCGATTTCGAGATGTTCGTGAAACTGGGCTACATGTCGAAATGGCTGCATCATTCGGGCGGTACGATCTGCGAGCCGACTGATATTCCGGTCAACAAGCGCCATCTCGACATGCTCTACGCGCATATGTCGCTGAGCGACAAACCCTATATGGGCTCGGTCACTGAACCGGTCCGCGCGGCCGATTCGGTCGAGATGTCGCGCATCCTCTTCGGCGCGGATGTGGTCGATCAGAACTGCGTCATGACCTCGCTGATCAATATCAACTCGCCCCTGACCTTCGACGCCACCATGATGGGCGCGCTCGAGGTCTACGCCGCGGCGGGTCAGGCCTGTATCGTTTCGCCCTTCATCGTCGGCGGCGCGATGGCCCCGGTCTCGGTCGCGGGCACGCTGACACAAGTCTTGGCCGAGGTACTGGCCGGTGTCGCCTATAGCCAGCTGGTACGCCCCGGCGCGCCGGTTATTTTCGGCGCCTTCGTGACCTCGATCGACATGAATTCCGGGGCGCCCACCTTCGGCACCCCCGAGGCAAGCCAGATCACCTATGGCGCGGGCCAGTTGGCGCGGCGTCTGAACCTTCCCTACCGTTCGGGTGGCTCTTTCACCGGCTCGAAGCTGCCCGATGCGCAGGCCGCCTATGAAACGGCCAATTCGCTGAACTCCGCCCTGTTGTCGGGTGTGAATTTCATGCTGCACGCCTGTGGTTGGCTTGAGGGCGGGCTTGTCGCCAGTCCCGAGAAATTCGTGATGGATGCCGACCAGCTGGGCATTTTGCACAAGCTTGCCGAAGGCGTGGCTTTCGATGCCAATGCCCAAGCCATGGGCGCCATCCGCGAGGTTGGGCCGGGCGGGCATTACCTTGGCTGCGCGCATACCCAAGAGAATTACGCCTCCGCCTTTTGGCGCACAGGCGTGCTTGATTACAAACCCTATGAGACATGGTCCGAAGAGGGCGGTCGCGCCACCGATGCGCTTGCCGCGATCAAGCTCGACAAGATGCTGGCCGATTACCAACAGCCCTATCTCGACCCCGCCATCGACGAGGCGCTCAAGGCCTATATGGCTCAAAAGAAAGCCTCGATGCCCGATGCCTTCATGTAAGGGCTAGCGCGGGGCGGTCTGGTTGCGCGCCGCGCATAAAAGCGCGCTCATCACCGCGACATGGCGGCTTGGGGAATAGCCCAGTCCATCGCCCAGCCGCGCGGTGTTGAGCTTGTCCTCTTCCGCCAGCAAAGCCGCGATGGGCCGGCGCGTGGCGCGCCGCTGCGCATCGCCTGTAAGCGCCGCCATGCGTGCCGCCGTAATCAAAAGCCGTGGGCGATACATCGCGGCGAGCGTGGCGGTCAATTCGGTCATTGGTCAGCCTCCGTGGGAACAAGAACCCAAAGACCATGCTGACCCCGGCGGGGCTGGTGTTGCTCACAGGCTTATCCACCGCGCGCTGCGCGCTATCCGTTTACGAAATGGAAACAAATTCGGGAATATCCACAGAATTTAACCATTCAGTAATCAATTCGCCCAAATCCTGCCGACGTTGTCTTGTAACCAGTAGGGGTGTGTCATGACTTCGGCCTTTGCCGGAACCGGCCGTCTATTGCCTGATCACAGCTGCGCCACGCCGCATCTTGCCGATTGGCTATCCGAACCCACCCGACAATACCTTGCCCATACCGCCGCTGGTCACTCGCTGCGCCAGATCGCGCGTCTGACGGGCGAGGCTCCCTCCACCATTTGCCGCCGGATACGTCGTATCGAAGACCGTCGAGACGATCCGCTCTTCGACGAAGCCCTGCGCCTGCTTGGCGCCGAGGTGGCGCAACTGCATCAGACCCAGACCCCCGCAGAGGAGCCAACGACCATGACAGCCCCTTTCCGATCGCCCCAAGGCGATGAAGGTACCATTGCCCGCGAGGCACGCCGCATCCTGCGGCGCTTATGTGAAACCGATGCCGTGCTTGCCGTTGCGCAAGACCTTGATAAAGCGGTTGTTTTGCGACCCGGCCCAGATGGCGAACAGACCCGCACCGCCGTGGTGGACCGCAGCATCGCACAGGCATTCCTGATCAAGGATTGGATCAGCTGCCTCAAGGCGGGCCGCATCGCACGCTATGCCATCACCGCCGCCGGCAAGGCCGCATTGCGCCGCTTGCTCGACGAAGATCGTCGTCGCCGCCAAGCCGCCCTTGGCTTTGCCGAGGCCGCCACCCCCTTTCAGGCCCAGCATGCGATCTGGGGGACGACACGGGTGGCCGAGGGCGGCAAAAGCCGCAAGCTGCGCGTCAACCTCGCCGAATCGCCGCTTGCGGTTCTGGGGCGGCGCAAAGGCCCCGATGGGCATCCCTTTCTCAGCCCCGCGCTTGTTCAGGCTGGTGAAAAGCTGCGCGAGGATTTCGAGCGCGCCCAGATGGGCCCGCGTGTCGGCCAGAACTGGGACCGTTTCCTGACCGGCGGTGATCGCGGCGGGTTTCTTAATGATAGCGGCTTGGCCGAGGGGCCGCGCGCCGCGCGCGCCCGCGTCTCGGAGGCGCTTGACGATCTGGGGCCGGGGCTGGCCGATGTCGTTCTACGCGTCTGCTGCTTTCTCGAAGGGCTCGAATCAGCCGAGAAACGGCTTGGCTGGTCGGCGCGCTCGGGCAAGATCGTGCTAAAGATCGGCCTGCAGCGATTGCTGGCCCATTACGAACAAACCCACGGCTTCGTGCCTGCACTGCGCGAGTGACTTGCACATAGCGCAATTCGGCTTGCCGAAATTCAGCATGTGCTTTGCATGCGGATGGGGTAAACACCTCTCAACAGGAGGAGCGAGGCCCCATCCCATGCGCGATCTGAAGATCCCCGACCAGCGCCACCCCGAAAAGGCGCACCGTCCCGACAATGCCCAGCCCAAAAAGCCAAGCTGGATCAGGGTCAAGGCGCCCGTCGGAAAAGGGTATCAAGATACGAGTCGCATTATCCGCGACAACAAGCTGGTCACGGTCTGCGAAGAGGCAGGCTGTCCGAATGTCGGCGAATGTTGGAGCCAAGGCCACGCCACCATGATGATCATGGGCGAGATCTGCACGCGCGGTTGTACATTTTGCAACGTCGCCACGGGCAAGCCCAAGGCGCTCGATCTGTTCGAACCGGGCCGTGTCGCCGATGCCGTGGCCAAGCTGGGACTGAACCATGTGGTGATCACCTCCGTCGATCGCGACGATCTGGAGGATGGCGGGGCCGAGCATTTCGCCATGACGATCCGCGCGATCCGCAAGCGCGCCCCCGACACCACGATCGAGATCCTGACCCCCGATTTCCTGAAATGCGCCCCCAGCGTTCTGGAAACTGTGGTCGAAGCACGCCCCGATGTCTTTAACCACAACCTCGAGACCGTGCCGGGCCTTTACCCCGAGGTGCGGCCGGGCGCGCGCTACTTCCACTCGCTGCGGCTTCTCCAGCGGGTGAAAGAGCTGGACCCGTCGATGTTCACCAAATCGGGCATCATGGTGGGCTTGGGTGAGGATCGGCAATCGGTCTTGCAGGTGATGGACGACATGCGCGCGGCCGATGTCGATTTCCTGACGATCGGCCAGTATTTACAGCCCACGCCGAAACACCATGTCATCGACCGCTTCGTGCATCCCGATGAATTCGCAGCTTATGAGAAAGCCGCCTATGGCAAAGGCTTCCTGATGGTCTCGGCCACGCCGCTGACCCGGTCGTCCTATCACGCGGGCGACGATTTCGCCCGGCTGCGCGATGCGCGGCTGGCCAAGCTGGGGCGGGGCTAGGCGCTATTCGCCCGCGGGCGGCAGCGCCTTGAGATAGGCGGCGATGGCTAGCCGATCAGCCTCGGTCAACATGGCCATATTGGCGATTACCGACACCATATGCCCGCCCGCGCTATCGAAGGATGGGGTGAAGCCGTCATTCAAATACGCCGCGATCTCGCCCGCTGACCATGTCAGCTTGTCTGGTGTCAGCGCCGGGATCGTGCCCGAACCTGACGGGTTCGGCGCGCCGGCCATCCATCGCCCGCGATCGAGCCCGCCCAAAGCGTCGCGCGGCGTGTGGCATTCGGCGCAATGGGCCAGCGCCTCGGCCAAGTAGCGGCCGCGCGTCTGCTCTTCGGTCAGGTCACCAGTGATCGCGAAATCATCTTGCAGGTTCAAAATGTTCCACACACCCACGACGCGGCGCACCGAAAAGGGAAAGCCCAGATCATGGGGCTGGCTGGCCGTATCGCTGGCAGGAAGCCCCTGCCAAAAGGCCCAAAGATCGACCAGATCCTGGGTCTCGGCCAAGCGATAGGCGGTATAGGGAAAGGCGGGGTAATAATGGCGCCCTTCGGGACTGCTACCCAAGGTGAGCGCGGTCATGAATTCCGCCTGCGTCCAATCGCCGATGCCCTGTTCGGCATGCATCGAGATATTGGGGGCGACAAAGGTGCCGAAATCTGAGACGAAGCGCTGCCCGCCGGCAAGGACCAGCCGCGCCTGACCTTCCGCCCCGCTGGCGGCGTGGCACGAGGCACAGCCAGCCGCCCAGAACACCGCCTCGCCTGCGAGCGGATCACCCGAGAGACCCGCCAATTCCGCTGGAGAAACGCTGCCGGGCGTGGTCGCAAGCCAGCCGCCGCCAAGGGCGATTGCGCCGACCGCGGCCAGTGAAATCACGAGTTTGCGCATCTTTTGGTGTGGTCCGGGCCGCGCGCATGCACGCCCCGAGCCTCCCTTTACTTACTGCGGTGCGCGATAGGCGTCGTGGCACGCGCCGCATGTGCCGCCGACCGGGCCGATGGCCGTGCGCAACGCGTCAAGTCCATTGCCAGCCTCGGCCGCAAGGCCCGTCGCCGCCGCACCGAAAGCCTGCCACTTCATCACGACATCGGGCAGGTTTTCCCAGATGGCGGGCAGGGCGCGTGTGCCGTCGATCGACATGTTGTCAGTGCCTTCGGGCCAATGGAACGATTGGTCCAGCATCGACAGCGCGACAAGGTTCGCCGCCGCAGCCGAGGCTTGGGTCGCGTCATACTCGGTGTTGCCACGCGCCATATTGCCCAAAACGCCGACATTCAGGGCCATGATCTTGAACTGCCCCTGCCGTGCGCCGACAGCGGCGGGGATATCTTGAGCGAATGTAGCTGTGGTCGTGATCGCGATGCCGGCAATCGCGGCCATTGCGGCAAATGTGCTGCGGGTTTTCATAATCGTTACTCTCCCAGGGTTCACGGAATGGGTCGTATGGAATCAGAGCCTACCTGTCTGAGCCCACGCGTCAATTGATCCTTCTGTGATCGCATGCAGGGGGAGTGTGCGAAAAACGCACCGAGCCGCTCTAGGGCAAGACAAGCCGCGGCCCATGCGGCACGCGCTCCGCGCCCAGCCATGCGGGCCATCCGACCAAATACTCGACCGCCGCGAAACCCAGACCGATGCCGCAAATCACGGCAATGGCGATGCGTTGGTTGCGCGATGGCGGGTTGCGCACCCAAAACAGCATCCGGATCAGGAAGGGTGGCATCAGGTGCTTTGGTCCAGCATCCGGACCTTGCCGATGAAGGGCAGGTTGCGGTTGCGCTGCGCATAGTCGATCCCATAGCCCACGACGAATTCGTCGGGGATCTCGAACCCCGTCCAATCGGCGCGGATCTCGACCTCGCGCCGGGTGGGCTTGTCGAGCAGTGCGATGGTTTTCATCCGCGCTGGCCCTTTTGATTTCAACAGGTTGATCACATGATGAAGTGTGTGACCGGTATCGACGATATCCTCGACAACCAGCACATCGCGCCCCGCGATCTCGCCGCGCAGATCCTTGAGGATGCGCACCTCGCGGCTCGATTGCATGGCGTTGCCATAGCTCGATGCCTCGAGGAAATCGACCTCGACCGGCAGATCAAGCTCGCGCACCAGATCGGCGATGAAAACGAAACTGCCGCGCAAAAGCCCCACCACCACCAGCTTGTCGGTGCCTCCAAATGCGGCCTCGATCTCGCGGGCCAGATCCTCGATTCGGGCGGCGATCGACTTGGCCGAGATCATCTGCACAACCTCGTAGCCCGGATTGCTGCCCGCCTGCATCGTCGACTGCGCCATCATGCCCCCCGGCCGATCCGGCCTGAACCCCTTGATTTCCGGCCCCCGTTTTAAGACATGGGGGGCTCAGGCGAAAGGTGAAAGGCGCATGCCAACCCATTCCGAGACACGCAGGCTGCCCTATAGCCCCGACCAGATGTATGCGCTCGTCGCTGATGTGGCGCATTATCCGCAGTTCATTCCGTGGATCAGTGCCGCGCGGGTGCGCTCGGTGACGCCCGAGGGGGAGCACATAGTGATGCTGGCCGATCTGGTGATCGGCTTCAAAATGTTCCGTGAGCGTTTTCTCAGCCGCGTCACATTGTGGGAGGGCACGCGTCGCATTGATACCGAATATGTCGATGGCCCCTTCAAGCACATGATCTCGAACTGGGAATTCGTGGCCCCCGCCGATGGCGGTCCGGGCTGCGAGGTCCGCTTTGCGGTGGATTTCGAGTTTCGCAACAAGATATTGCAAGGGGCGGCGGGGCTGTTCTTTCACGAGGCAATGCAGCGCATCGTGCGCGCCTTCGAGATGCGCGCGCAACAGCTTCACGGCGCAAGCACCCCCCGAACCCCAAGCTGAAGGGTTCAATCCTCGACCGGGATCAGTCGGATGTCGCCCTCTTCCTCCATGTTACGGATCGCGGTGACGATGGCGCTCATCGCGGCCTCGCCCTCATCGGGGCGGATCTTGCCCATGTTCTCGGCCTCACCGCGGATCTGCTCGGCCAGACGGCGCGACATGTTCTCGAGCAAGAACTCGACCGTGATCTTGGCCGTTTCCATACCGGCGGCGATGGCACGGGTGACGATCGCGGCATCGACCCGGCGCAGGATCTTGGGCACATCGGCCGGTTCGACGCGTTTTGGGATATGCTGAAAGGTGAAGATCGCGCGCCTTACATCATTTGCGAATTGCGCATCGCGCGTTTCCAGCCCGCCCAAAAGCGTATCGCGCAACCCCGCACTGACCGCGTTGAGAATCGCGCCGACCCTGTCCACGGGGCTGGTGCGAAACGAGGATTGCGGCGCGGCGCGCACTTGGCCAAGCAGGTGATCGCCGATCCGGTCGACCATGACGGGCGTCACCGTGGCCGTCATCGCCATGGCATGCGCGATCATCTCGGCGCGCTCGGCGGGCAAATCGGCCAAAAGCCCCGCCGCCTTGGCCACGCCCAGCTTGGAGAGCAAGATCGCCCCCACCTCGGCGCTTTCCGACATCAGAAGCGGGCGCAGCCGCTCGGGCTCCAGCGCGCCGAGCTGCGTCCAGGGATCGGCCAATTCGCTCGCCTCGGCCTCGGCGCGCAACCCATCGCGCGTTTGCGGCGAGATATGCGGCTCGAGCAGCGCCAAAGCCGCCGATAGCCCGTTGGGTGCCGTCAGCGCCATCGCGTCGAGTTGTGTCGTGAACTCCTGCACCACCTGCGCCAGCGTCGCACGGCTGATCGGGCCAAGCGTTGCCATGGTGCGGGCCAGTTCGGCCTGCAACTGCGGGCTCAACCGCTCGATCCCCGGCGAGACGTTCTGCGTCAGCAAAAGCCGCACGATCACGGCGGCCTTCTGCTTGGCACTCAGCCGCGCGGGCGGTGTGACAAGCCGCATTTCACCTTCGGTCGCAATATCCCAATCCCGATGTAGGCTCATGCCCCACCTGTCCCTTGTTTACGCTCACCCAAGGGCGAATGTGGGGCGCAGGGGTTAAGGGCGTGCTGACGCCGCGGCGCAGAACGCCGTGTATTTGTCGTGAATTGTGGCTGTGGGCCGGGTCCGGGCTGTCTCAGTAATCATAGCCTGCAGGGGTGCCTTGGGCGATGGCGGCCGCCAAGGCGCGTTCTGGCCAACGCCCGGCCCCGCCGCGCGCGCGGATCTCGGCCAGTTGCACGGCCGCCTGCTGCGTTTTGCCGGCGATCAGATGCGCCATGCCGAGATAGGATCGCGCCAAGAGGTTGTCGGGATCGGCCGCCAAGGCACGCGCATAGTGATCAAGCCCTGCCGCCATGTCGCCCATGCTGCGCAGCGAATAGCCCATATAGGTCTGCACCATCGTGTCGTCTTGGTCGGATGCACGCGCCAAAAGCGCCAGCACATCGTCATGCCGCCCGGCATAGGCCAGCTCACGCGCCGTCCCGATCAAGCGGGCCGGATCGGTGACAAGGCCGGTTTCGTCGATGGGCACACATTCGGCCGCGTCGATATCCCAAACTTGCCCATCGGGGCAGATGGTCGTTGTCGGCGTGGGGGTAGGGGGGGCATCATCGTCAAGGCCCACGGCCGCCGCCATGGTCGCCGCGGCCACAAGCATCACCGCTGCGATGTGAAATATGCGCATTCCCCGCACCTTTCCTTGCATGTTCTGCTGCGCAAGATGTGCCGCGCAACCGGGGTGGCAAGTGACGCTTTCGTGACCCCGAAAAAGAAGAACGCGCGCCGGACGGTGCCGGCGCGCGCTGATGCTGCTGGTCTGGCGGCGTTTGCGCTCAGCTTGTCGCTGAGGTCACGCAGCTTTGGGACGCGGCATCCCAGGTCGTGCCCTCAGAGCAGCTCATGGTCACTTCATGAGCACGGCCCCAAGAACATTCGGCATAGGCAAAGCCCGGCACGGCCATCAGGACGAAGGCGGCCAGGAGGGTTTTCATACGCATGTCACGGCTCCCGTTTCTGCTGCGGTCTGGTCGTCTTGGTTGCGAGTGAAATGGTAGCACGGCGCTTCGGAAAAACAATGATCTTGACCATAAACGCCAAAGATCACTGTTTATCGCATGAAAACAGAACCCTGTGACGCGCCGTTCACTCAACTTTCCCCGAAAACCCGCGCAAAGATCGTGGCCACATGCTTGGTGTGATAGCCAAGATCGAATTTCTCGGCGATCTGCGCGGGGCTGAGTGCGGCGGTGACTTCGGGGTCGGCCAAAAGCTCGGTCTGGAAATCCTTGCCCTCCTCCCAGACCTTCATCGCGTTGCGCTGGACAAGGCGATAGCTGTCCTCGCGGCTGACACCTGCTTGTGTCAGCGCCAAAAGCACGCGCTGCGAATGCACCAGTCCCCGGAACTTGTTCATATTGGCGATCATGTTGTCGGGATAGATCACCAGCTTGTCGATCACCCCCGTCAGCCGCGCCAGCGCGAAATCGAGCGTGATGGTGGCGTCGGGGCCGATCATCCGTTCGACCGAGGAATGCGAGATGTCACGCTCATGCCAGAGCGCCACATTCTCCATCGCGGGCACGACGGCCGCGCGCACCATGCGCGCCAGACCCGTCAGGTTCTCGGTCAGCACCGGGTTGCGCTTGTGGGGCATGGCCGAGCTGCCCTTTTGCCCGGCCGAAAAGAATTCTTCCGCCTCAAGCACCTCGGTGCGCTGCATATGGCGGATTTCGGTGGCGATATTCTCGATCGAGGATGCGATCACTCCCAGCGTGGCAAAGAACATCGCATGGCGGTCGCGCGGGATCACTTGTGTCGAAATCGGCTCGGCCCGCAGGCCCAGCTTGTCGCAGACATGTTCTTCGACGCGCGGATCGATATTGGCGAAGGTACCGACGGCACCTGAAATGGCCCCGGTCGCGATCTCGAAGCGCGCCTTTTCCAGACGGTTCCGGTTGCGCGCCATCTCGGCGTAGAAGCGCGCGAAGGTCAGGCCCATGGTCACGGGTTCGGCATGGATGCCGTGGCTGCGCCCGATGCGCACCGTCATCTTGTGTTCCATCGCGCGGCGCTTGAGCGCGGCCAGAAGGCCATCCAGATCGGCCAGCAAGATATCGGTCGCCCGCATCAGCTGAATGTTGAAGGTCGTATCCAGCACATCGGATGATGTCATGCCCTGATGGACGAAACGCGCCTCATCAGCCCCCACGATCTCGGACAGATGAGTCAAAAAGGCGATGACATCATGCTTTGTCACGGCCTCGATCTCGTCGATCCGCGCCACATCGAATTCCACATCGCGGGCCTTCCAGACCGCGTCGGCATTTGCGCGCGGGATCACGCCAAGATCCGCCATCGCGTCACAGGCATGCGCCTCGATCTCGAACCAGATGCGGAACTTGGTGGCGGGCTCCCAAAGGGCGACCATTTCGGGGCGGGAATAACGGGGGATCATGGGCGTGACCTTGCCTTTCTTGCATGCTTGGCGCTCTCATAGGCGGCATGGGGTCTGGGAACAAGGCGAGCTGTGGGGCGAAATGACGATGAAGATGATCGCATTGACCGATCTGGAGGGGCGATGGACGTTATCGCGCCGGATCGTCGATCATCTCGCCGCGCGCGAGGGGCGGTTTGTCGGGCAATGCCGCTGGCTGCCCGATGCCCACGGCCTGCGCCAAGACGAGGCTGGCATTCTGCACTATGCCGATGCGCCCCCGATGCAGGCCCATCGCAGCTATCTGTGGCGGGCCGAGGGGGAGGGGCTTGTCGTCTCTTTCGACGATGGGCGCCCATTTCACAGGCTTGGTCCCGGCCAATTATCCGATCTTCACCAGTGCGACCCCGATCTCTATGAGGTGCGCTATGATTTCAGCCAATGGCCCGATTGGACGCAAAGCTGGCGGGTGCGGGGTCCGCGCAAGGACATGACCCTTCACAGCCGCTTTCAGCGCAGCGGATAGGCCCGCCCCAACCCAAGTTTGGCGGCTTTGTTCATCCCGAGCATATCGAGGATCAGACAGCCTTGGATCGTTACCAGCATCGCCTTGGCCTGTGAGACGGGGTTATGCGTGTCTTCGGGCAGGCGCGCGCTGATCCAATCCACCTGTCCGGCCAGAATGCGGCGCGCGATATCGCGATGTGCCTTGTCGTCGCCGGTGGCGGCCGACAAGATATCGAGCCAGATCCGCCGGTATGGCAGGAACGTCGGCGTGCGGAACAAGGTAATGATCTCGGCGGCAAGCGCCGCTTCGCTTTGCGCCGGTGCCGCGGGCAAGATCGCGTTCATCGCACCCAGCATTTCGTCGGCCAACCGATCCAGCAGTGCCGCGATCAGCTTGGCCTTGGTGCCGAAATGATAGATCAGCATCCGGTCCGATGTGCCCGCCGCCCGCGCAAGCGGGCGCAGGCTTGCACCGGCCAGACCGACATGGCGGACATGGGCAGCCATCGCGGCCAGCAGATCGGCCTTGTTCATCGCGGCCGCCATCTCAGGCTTGGCTTTCCTGCGCGGCGTGGGTCGGGTCGCCATTGCTCAGCCGTTCGGCCTTCTTGCGCACCAAGACGCTGCGCAGATCATGCATGGCCAGCAAAAGCCGGTCTGTCACATCATCCAGATCCGCATCGCTGGCACGCGATTGCACCCAATGGGTGGTCAGGTTCAAATAGTCGATGGCCCGGTGGATATCGTCGATATCGCGATCGGCCAGCACGGTACGGCGCGCGATGCACCATTGTTCGATGATGTCGATTTCATCGGGGCTGAGTGCGCGCTCGCCATGGGGGCGGATATTGCCGTTGCGGATATTGACGATTGCGATTTCTTCCATCTCGATCCGGCGTTGCCTGTTATCGGTCGAGATGCGGAATACAGCAGCACCGTTTTCGCGGATGCGAAAATAATACTCGGGTAACTCGGTCATGACCTGCCCGCTTTTCTACTCATTATGACCTGCCGATGGCCTTGGCCAAAACCTACCCTGTATTCACGAAACTGTCAAAAGATCGCCGCCCGTGCCGAAAGCGCACAGGCGGCGATCATGTCGCGATGCGAAATCCCCTCAAGACGAGATGTCGTAGGCCCGCTCACCATGCACCGCGAGATCAAGGCCGCCCTGTTCGGTTTCTTCATCCACGCGCAGCGGCGTTATTGCGCCCACCAGCTTGATCAAAACGACCGTGACGACCACCGTGTAGACGCCGACAATGGCCAGCCCGCCCAGCTGTGCGGCCCATGCGCCCTGACCGAAAACGGCGATCATGATGGTGCCGAAGATGCCGCCCACGCCATGTACGGCAAAGACATCGAGCGTGTCGTCGATGCCAAGCTTGTTGCGGATCAGCCCGACTGCCTCTTGGCACATGATACCGGCGATCCCGCCGATGATCAGCGCCGCGACCGGGCCGACAAAGCCCGAGGCCGGCGTGATCGAGGCAAGCCCCGCGATGGTGCCCGTCACCACGCCCACAAGGCTGACCTTGCCGTATTTCACCCGCTCCCAAAGCCCCCATCTCAGCGAGGCGGCCGCCGCCGAGATATGGGTGACGGTGATCGCCATCGCCGCGCCGCCATCGGCGGCCAATTGGCTGCCGCCGTTGAAGCCGAACCAGCCCACCCACAGCATCGCGGCCCCGATCATCACCATGCCGGGATTATGCGGCGGGGTGGTCTGGTTGCGCCGCGCGCCAAGAAAAACCGCCAGAACCAGCGCGGCAAGCCCCGCGGTCTCATGCACCACGATGCCGCCTGCGAAATCGCGCACGCCTGTTTCGCCCAAGATCCCGCCATCGGCCAGAATGCCGCCGCCCCAGATCCAATGCACGACCGGCGCGTAGCAGATCAGCATCCACAGTCCCGAGAAGAGCAGCACGAAGCCGAAACCCACGCGCTCGACATAGGCGCCCACGATCAGCGCGGGCGTGATGATCGCGAAGGTCATCTGAAAGGCGAAAAACAGCACCTCGGGCAGGCTGCCCGAGAGGCTTTCGGTGGTAACCCCGTTCAGGAAAGCGCGCTCAAGCCCGCCCCAAAGCCCGCTTTCGCCGGGGCCAAAGGCGATGGAATAACCCACCGCCAGCCAAAGAATGCTCATCACGCAAGCGATTGCGTAACAATGCAAAAACACGCTCAGCACGTTGCGCGCCCTTACAAGCCCGCCGTAAAACAGTGCCAGCCCCGGCAATGTCATGAAAAGAACCAGCGCCGTGGCGACGATGATCCATGCTGTGTCCGCTCCGTTCATGTCGGATTGTCCCTTCCGAAAGATCTGCTTGTGTTCGCGCGCTGCAAAGCGCGTCTTGCGTGCAAGAAAAAGCAGCAACCGGGCCGAAGGGCGCAAAGAAACTGGGCAATTCTCAAACCGCCTGAAAATTAGGCGTGACTTGGGGTTAACTGCACTTGAATTGGGCGGAATGTGGAGTGCGGTTCAACCGCGGGCGAAACAGGCGGCCATGAGCATTGCCAGCCCATGCTGTACCGCCGCCGCGCGCACCTCGCTGCGCCCCAAGGCGCCGAACTCGCGCGTTTCGGTCAGCACCGTGCCGCCATGCGCCAGCCCGAAACAGACGCGCCCCTCGGGCTTGTGATCCGATCCGCCGGGGCCCGCGATGCCGGTGACGGAAAGGGCGATCTGCGCGCCTGACCGTTCCAGCGCGCCCTCGGCCATTTCCGCGGCGGTCTTTTCGGACACCGCGCCATGGGCTGCAAGCGTGGCGGGGGCGACGCCCAGCATGTCGATCTTTGCGTCATTGGAATAGGTGACAAAGCCACGATCGAACACATCCGATGCGCCCGCCACCTCGGTCAGGGCGCCCGCGATCAAGCCGCCGGTGCAGCTTTCGGCCGTTGCGACCCGCCAACCGCGATGGCGCAGCGCCTCCAAGACCTCGGCGGCCGTCATGCGGAACCCATCGGCAGATGCGCGAGAACCGCCAGCGCCGCCACCACCATCGCCGCCAACCAGCCCGCGATCAGATCATCGGCCATGACGCCAAAGGCGCCCTCTTGCCGGTCGGCCCAGCCGACCGGGCCGGGTTTGAGGATGTCGAACAAGCGAAACGCCACGAAAGCGGTCAGAACGCCGGGCCAGAGCGCCCAGAAATCTGTTCCCGCCATCGTCGCGCCCAGCGAGACAGGCCACAGCGCGATCCACTGGCCCGCCACCTCGTCGATGATGATCTCGGAGGGGTCTTTGTCGGCCTGCCCAAGTGTTGCTTCGCGCACCGCCCACCAGCCAAGGGCCGTGACCGCAAACGTGGTCACGAAAAGCAAGACGAACCCACCCAGCATATGCAGCGCCCATGCCAGCAAGATGGCGGCGGCACTGCCCCATGTGCCGGGGGCAGGGCGCAGATGGCCGATCGGGCCGAGCGTGGCGATGGCGCGCATCATGGGCGCACCAACGTGACCGTGGCCATTGCCGCGATCCCTTCCTCTCGCCCGGTGAAGCCAAGCTGCTCGGTCGTTGTCGCCTTGACCGAAACGCGGGTGATGTCGATGCGCAAGAGATCCGCCAGCCGCGCGCGCATCGCGCCTGCATGCGGGCCGATCTTGGGCCGCTCGCAGATCAGCGTCAGATCGGCATGGGTGATGGTGAAGCCTTGGGCTACCGCCATATCGACGGCATGGCTGAGGAAGATATGGCTTTCCGCCCCCTTCCATTGCGGGTCCGAGGGGGGGAAATGCGTGCCGATATCGCCCGCAGCCAGCGCGCCATAGATGGCATCGGTGACGGTATGAAGCCCCACATCGGCATCGGAATGGCCCATCAGCCCGCGCGTGTGGGGAATGGCGATCCCGCAGAGCATTACATGATCGCCCGGCCCGAAGGCATGCACATCAAAGCCGTTCCCGGTGCGGATATCCATCTGACCTCGCTCCAATATCTTGGCCGCGCGGGCGAAATCGCCGGGGCCTGTGATCTTCATATTCGCCGCATCGCCCGGCACGATGGCAACCGCGATCCCCGCGGCGCGCGCAACCGCGACGTCATCGGCGGCCTCGCTGCTATGGGCGCGATGCGCGGCCAAGATCGTGGG
>NZ_CBFIIK010000047.1:0-17659 GCF_965662675.1 Roseicyclus sp.
ATCATCGCCAACGCATGCGACATGCCCGCCGTACGCACCGAAAGGCCCGCGCCGGTTTCGGTATAGGCGGCGAACATATGCCCATGGATTTTCCAAACGACCGTATCGGGGCCAAAAGGTTGATCCTTTTGAGCCTCGGGGAGGGTCCGACAGAATCTATCGACGAATTCATGGCGCATTGTTTGCGTATACAAATATATACCGAAGCGCGTGTCAAAATGATCCTGCAGCTATCGGTTTGGAAAGAAAGGACATGCTGACGCAGGGCGCCGCGGGCTTGTCGCGGTTTTCAACAGATGCGCAAGCTGATACTTGGCCGAAGCTGCGCTTTGGATCGCTGAAAGGCATGTCATGGTCGAGATCCGTCTCAGAAACTCACGCACCAGGCGGGTCGAGCCGTTGGAACCCACCGCAACGCCGGGCCGGGTCGCGATGTATGTCTGTGGCCCGACGGTCTATGATCGCGCGCATTTGGGTAATGCGCGGCCCGTGATCGTCTTCGATGTGCTCTACCGGCTGCTGCGCCATGTCTACGGTGCGGACAACGTCACCTATGCGCGCAACTTCACCGATGTGGACGACAGGATCAACGAGACTGCGCTCGCAAGGAAACAGGCCGGTGCGCCCGGCACGCTCGAGGATCTGATCGCCGAGCGGAGCGAGGAAACCATCGCATGGTACCACGCCGACATGGACGCGCTCGGCAACCTGCGCCCCGACCATGAGCCGCGCGCGACCGCGTTCATCGGCCAGATGATCGCCATGATCGCGGAGCTGATCGTCAAGGGCCACGCCTATGAGAAAGAGGGGCATGTGCTGTTCCGCGTGCGCTCCTATGCCGATTACGGCAAGCTGTCGGGCCGCTCTGTCGATGACATGATCGCGGGCGCGCGGGTCGAGGTCGCACCCTTCAAGGAAGACCCGATGGATTTCGTGCTGTGGAAACCCTCCAGCGATGATCTGCCGGGATGGGAGAGCCCTTGGGGGCGCGGGCGGCCCGGCTGGCACATCGAATGCTCGGCCATGGCGCATGAGCTGTTGGGCGCGAGCTTCGACATCCATGGCGGCGGCAACGATCTGCTGTTTCCGCATCACGAGAACGAGATCGCGCAGTCCTGCTGCGCCCATCCCGAGGGTTCGTTCGCCCGCATCTGGATGCATAACGAGATGTTGCAGGTCGAGGGCAAGAAGATGTCCAAGCGCTTGGCAATTTCTTCACCGTTCGCGATTTGCTCGATCAGGGCATCAAGGGCGAGGTGATAAGGTTCGTGTTCCTCAGCACGCATTATTCCAAGCCGATGGATTGGACCGCGAAAAAGGCTGAGGAGGCCGAGAAGGCGCTGCGCAAATGGTATGCGCTTTGCGACGGACAAGCGCCCGATGCCCTTCCACCCGCCGCGATCCTTGCGGCCTTGGGCGATGATCTCAATACCGCGCAGGCAATCGCCGAGTTGCACCAGATCGCACAATCTGGCCAAGCCTCCGCCTTGGTGGCGGCCTTGCGGCTCTTGGGCTTGTTGGGCGATGCGATCCCTGAATGGGCGCGTGCGCAATCGGTTGACCTTTCGCGCCAAGCCGCCGCGCTGAGTGCTGCCCGCGACATGGCCAAGCAGACCAAGGACTTCGCTCCCGTGGACGCCCTCAAATCCGCACTCACCGCTGCGGGTGTCGAGGTGCGGATGTCGAAAGAGGGGGTGGAGTTGATCCCCGGTCCGGGCTTCGATGCTGCCAAGCTGGAGGGGCTCTTGTGAGGCGCACCAATCTGACAAGGACAAGGGTTTCCACCCATGCCTGACCGCCTTTACCTCTACGACACCACGCTGCGTGACGGGCAGCAGACGCAGGGCGTGCAATTCTCGACCCAAGACAAGATCCGCATCGCGACCGCCCTCGACGCGCTGGGGATCGACCATATCGAAGGCGGCTGGCCGGGGGCAAACCCCACCGACAGCGCCTTTTTCGAAAACGCGCCGCAAACTCGCGCCATGATGACCGCCTTTGGCATGACCAAGCGGGCGGGTCGCTCGGCCGAAAACGACGATGTTCTGGCGGCGGTGCTGAACGCGGGCACAAGGGCTGTCTGTCTGGTGGGCAAGGCGCATGATTTCCACGTGACCGAGGCGCTTGGCATCACGCTGGACGAGAATGTCGAGAATATCCGTGCCTCTATCGCGCATTGCGTGGCCCAAGGGCGCGAGGCGCTATTCGACGCCGAGCATTTCTTTGACGGCTACAAGGCCAATCCCGACTACGCGCTCTCGTGCCTGCGCGCGGCTCATCAGGCGGGCGCGCGTTGGGTCGTGCTTTGCGACACCAATGGCGGTACGCTGCCCGTCGAGATCGGTGAGATCACCGCCGCCGTGGTTGCGGCGGGCATTCCCGGCGATCATTTGGGCATCCATACCCATAACGACACCGAAACAGGGGTGGCAGGGGCGCTTGCCGCCGTGATGGCGGGCGCGCGCCAGATCCAAGGGACGCTGAATGGTTTGGGCGAGCGCTGCGGAAATGCCAATCTGACGGCGCTGATCCCCACGCTCTTGCTCAAAGAACCCTATGCCAGCCGGTTTGCGACAGGCATCACGCCGGATGGTCTGCGCGATCTGACGCGGATCTCGCGCATGCTCGACGATATCTTGAACCGCGTGCCGATGCGGCAAGCGGCCTATGTGGGGGCCTCGGCCTTTGCGCACAAGGCAGGGCTGCATGCCTCGGCGATTGCCAAAGACCCCACCACTTACGAGCATATCGACCCCACGCAGGTCGGCAATGCGCGGATCATTCCGATGTCGAACCAGGCGGGCCAATCCAACCTGCGCCAGCGTTTGGTGGAGATGGGGCTCGATGTGGCGCGCGATCATCCCGCGCTGCCCGGGATATTGGACGAGATCAAGGCGCGCGAGGATCAGGGCTATGCATACGACACCGCGCAGGCGAGTTTCGAATTGCTCGCCCGCCGCGCGCTTGGCGAGATGCCCCGCTTCTTCGAGGTCAAGCGCTACCGGGTGACGGTCGAGCGGCGCAAGAACAAGTATGACCAGATGGTCAGCCTGTCCGAGGCGGTGGTGGTGCTCAAGATCGGCGAGGACAAGATGCTTTCGGTCAGCGAGAGCATGGACGAGGCAGGCACGGATCGCGGCCCGGTCAATGCGCTCGCGAAAGCCTTGGCCAAGGATCTCGGCCCATATCAGCGCTATATCGAAGACATCCGGCTGGTGGATTTCAAGGTGCGCATCACCCAAGGCGGGACCGAGGCCGTGACCCGCGTGATCATCGACAGCGAGGATGCCACGGGGCGGCGCTGGTCGACCGTGGGCGTCTCGGCCAACATCGTCGATGCGAGTTTCGAGGCGCTGCTCGATGCGATCATGTGGAAGCTGGCGCGCGACGGCGCCCCGCCATCATGAGCCTGCAGGCCTGCGCCGATCTGGTGGCCAAGGCCGACCCCGAGCGGTTTCGCGCCACGATGGCCGCCCCCTTGGCCGCGCGCGCGGTGCTGTTTCCGCTCTACGCCTTCAATATCGAGGTCAGCCGCGCCCCTTGGGTGACGGAAGAGCCGCTGATCGCCGAGATGCGGCTGCAATTCTGGCGCGACGTGATCGAAGAGCTTGCCGCTGGCAAGCCGCCGCGCGCCCATGAGGTGGTGGCGCCCTTGGCCGCTGCGATCCCGGCGGAGTTGATCGGGGCGCTCGATGCGCTGATCGTGGCAAGAAGCTGGGATATCTACCGCGAACCTTTCGCCGATCGGGCGGCATTCGATGCCTATATCGCCGATACCGCCGGGCCGCTCGTGACGGTCGCCGCCCATGCGCTTGGGGCGGATGCGCACCAAGCGGCGGGTCTCGCCGATGCGGGATGGGGCTTTGGGCTGGCCAAGTTCTTGGTGGCGGTGCCAGCCCTCGAGGCGGCAGGGCGCGTGCCACTGGTCGATGGGCGGCCCAAGGCAGTTGCCGATCTGGCAGCCGAAGGGGTGGCGCGTCTGGCGCGCGCGCGTCAACAGGCGGGGCCGGTGCCGCGCATCGCGCGCGCCGCGCTGTTCGCGGGATTTCGAGCCGAGCGGATCTTGCGCGCCGCGATCGCCGATCCGGGGCGGGTGGCGGCGGGAAGCCTACCGGCGGCGGGCCTACGCGACAGCCTGCGCTTGGCCGCCCTTGCGGCGGGCGCGCGCTGGTAGCGGGAACTCAGCCCTTAGGCCGCAAGCGCATCCTTGGGGCGCAGCGCCAGCCAGATCAGTGCGGCACCTGCCAAGATCAAGAAAGGCAGCATGGCAAGGTTCACCGCCGTCCAGCCCGTCTGCACATCATCGCCAAAGCTCATCATCAGGCCCGAGGAGAGCGACGCGAAGGTCACGCAGCCGAAGACGAGGAAATCATTCATCCCCTGCACCCGGCCACGTTCCTCGGGTGCGTGGGCCTGGGTGAGCATCGCTGTGGCCCCGATGAAGCCGAAATTCCAGCCCACGCCAAGCAGGATCAGCGCCACGAAGAATTGCGTCAGCTCCACCCCCGTCAGCGCCACGATCCCCGCCGCGGCCAGAAGCGCGAGCCCCAGCGCCACGATCCGCATCGCGCCGAAGCGCGCGATCAGATGGCCCGTCACGAAGGAGGGCGCATACATCGCGATCACATGGGCCGAGACCACATCGGCCGCATTGCCCGTGGTAAAGCCGCAGCCCACCACCGCCAAAGGCGTCGAGGTCATCATCAGGTTCATCAGCGCGTAAGAGACCATGCCGCAGATGACCGCGACCGCGATCCGGGGATCGCGCAGCAATTCGGCCCGGCTGCGCCCGGTGGACGCACCGGGTTTGGGGGCGGCGGGTTTGGGCACATCGAGAAAGGCGAAAAGCCATGCGCCGACAAGGTTGATCGCCACCACGAAAACATACGAGCCGACGAAGGGGATCACCGTCGCATCGACGCTGAATTTCACCAATTGCGGGCCGACAAGCGCCGATAATAGCCCGCCCGCCATGACATAGGAGATTGCCTTGGGGCGAAACGCCTCGGACGCGGTATCGGTCGCGGCAAAGCGGTAGAAGCCCTGCGCCGACATGTAGATGCCGGTGAGGTAGGAGCCGATGAGAAACAGCGCGAAGCTGTCGATCCACAGCCCCCATGCCGAGACCGCCGCACCTGCCGCACCGCCCAAGGCACCGACGACGAAACCCAAGCGCCGCCCGAACCGCTGCATCAAGGCCGAGAGCCAGGGTGCGGTCGTCATCGAGCCGAACACGATCAGCGAGATCGGGATGGTGGCAAGCGCGGGCGAGGGGGCGATCATCAACCCCGCAAGCCCGCCCACGGTAAAGATCAGCGGCATCTGCGCGCCGAGGATGGCTTGGGCCGCGACCAGGACCGCGACATTGCGCTTGGCGCGGCTGTCGTCATGTGTTGGGCTGAGAGGGGCAGTGTTTGTCAATGTCATGCAGTTGGCGTAGCGCCTTTGCCGCGCATCGTCCAGTATGCGTCGCGCGGTGCGGCAAGGGCGGGATTTGCGTATTTTTGGAAAGATGAAGGGGCAGGGTGGTGCACGAACCCTTACGGATCGAGGCAGCGGCGGATCTGGCGGCGGGCGCAAAGCGGCTTGCCTTGTGCGATGACCGATTTGTGCCGATCCTTGCGGCGGTAGGGCCTTTGCCCTTGCGCCGACAGGCCGATGGGTTCGGGGCATTGTTCGCTGCAATTGTCGGCCAGCAAATCTCGACCGCGGCGGCGGCGGCGATCTGGGCGCGGTTGGAGGCGGGCGGGCTGACGCGGCCAGCGGCGCTGTTGGGGGCATCCGACGATGATTTGCGTGCCGCCGGGCTGTCGCGACCCAAGATCCGATATGCGCGTGGGCTGGCGGCGGCGGAGATCGACTATGCCGCCTTGCGCCACATGCCGAGTGCCGCGGTGGTATCGGAACTGGTCGCCTTGCCGGGCATCGGGCGGTGGACGGCCGAGATTTATACCTGTTTCGCGCTTGGACATGCCGATGTGTTCCCGGCCGGCGATCTGGCCCTGCAATTGGCCGTAGCGCGCGCCTTCGATCTGTCCGCGCGACCGCGGGAGCGCGATCTTAGGCGCATGGCCGAGGCTTGGTCGCCCGTGCGCGCTGTTGCCGCGCGCGCGCTTTGGGCCTACTACCGGATCGCAACCAACCGGGAGGGTAGCTCGTGACGCGGGTTTTGGATTACGGCACGGTGCCGGCGCAATCGGGTGCGCCCGATAGCATGGTGATCTTCTTGCATGGCTATGGCGCGGATGGCGCCGATCTGCTGGGGTTGGCCGATCCCTTGGCGCCGCATCTGCCCGACACGATATTTCTGGCCCCCAATGCGCCGGAACACTCGGCCATGAACCCGATGGGGTTTCAATGGTTCCCAATCCCGTGGATCGACGGATCGTCGGAGGAGGAGGCCGCCGCAGGGCTGGCGCGGGCAAGCGACGACCTGAACGCCTTTCTCGACCGGGTGATGGTCGATCACGACATGCTGCCGGAACAGGTCGCGCTGGTGGGCTTCAGCCAAGGCACGATGATGAGCCTGCATGTCGCCCCGCGCCGCGAGGATGCGCTGGCGGGCGTGGTCGGTTTCTCGGGGCGGCTTTTGTCGCCCGAGGCGCTGGCCGATGAGGTGGTGGTCCGCCCGCCGATCTTGCTTATCCATGGCGATGCCGATGAGGTCGTGCCGCCGCAATCCTTGCCACAAGCGGCCGAAGCGCTGGAAGCGGCGGGCTTCAAGGAGGTCTATGCCCATGTGATGCGCGGCACGGGCCACGGGATCGCGCCCGATGGGCTGTCGGTGGCGCTGGCCTTTTTGCGACAGGTATTGGGCCAAGAGCGCGGCTTGGGCCAAGACTAGCCGATCGCGTCATGAAACTGTCAGCTTCATCCCCTATCCCGGCGGTAGGCACACAGCATATTGTTGGGCTTGCCCTGATCAAAAGCCTAGATATAGTGTGCGCATAGCTGGGGCGGGTCGCCCGCTCTGGTGCTTGGCGATCGAGCAGACAGGGTGGGAGCGGACTCGCACATGGACGCGGACATAGAGATCGATTTCAGAACCCAGTTCGTGCGCGCGCCCGGTGCGTTGAAAAGCCATCCCGCACTTGTTCTGAACGCAGATTATCGTCCCTTGAGCTACTATCCGCTGTCGCTATGGCCGTGGCAGGAGGCGATCAAGGCGGCATGGCTCGACAGGGTCGATATCGTGGCCGAGTATGACGCGGTGGTCAGGTCGCCATCGACCGAGATAAGAATACCTTCGGTGGTGGTGCTGAAGGATTACGTCAAACCGCAAAAGCGCGTGGCCTTCACGCGCTTTAATCTTTTTCTGCGGGATGAATTCTCGTGCCAATATTGCGGATCGAAGGGCGATTTGACGTTTGATCATGTGGTGCCGCGCGCGCGGGGCGGCGTGACGAGTTGGGAAAATGTCGTGGCCGCCTGTTCGCGTTGCAACCTGCGCAAGGGGGCGAAAAGCCTGCGCCAATCGGGGCTGAGCTTGCGCAAACCGCCGCGCCAACCCGGCGCCGAGGAATTGCGCAATATGGGGCGGCGCTTTCCGCCCAACCACCTGCATGAAAGCTGGCTGGATTTCCTTTACTGGGACAGCGAACTGGAGGCGTGATCGCCGCCCGTTGTCGGGGCGGTATACGCGTATTTCTGGAAAGATGAAGGCGCAGGCCGCGTGACAGGGCAAGTTTGGGCCGATAACATCGGCGCTGCCCTTTTTGAAAGCGATACCCATGTCCGACCCCTTCTTTCAGCCGCCCTCAGGTACTGATTTGCCGCGTTATGCCGGGGTGCCCAGTTTCATGCGGCTGCCCTATCTGCCCGCCGGGCATCCGCGTCGCGGCGATGTCGATATCGGGATTTTCGGTCTGCCTTGGGATGGGGCGACATCGAACCGTCCGGGTGCGCGCCACGGGCCGCGCGCCTTGCGCGATGCTTCGACCATGATCCGCGAGCGCAACCGCGCCACCGCGCAAGAGCCCTTCAAATCCGCGCGGATCGCCGATCTGGGCGATGTCGCGATGAGCCCGGTCGACCAGGACGAGGCGCTTGGCAATGCGCAAAGCTTTATCGCGGATCTGCTGGCCGAGGGCATTCGCCCCTTCATGGTGGGCGGCGATCACCTTTGCACGCTGACGGTTTTGCGTGCCTTGCGGGCGGTGCGCGGTGCGCCCTTCGGGCTGGTGCTGCTTGATAGCCATACCGATCTTTACCCGCCCTATTTCGGCGGGCGCACGCTGACCCATGGCAACCCGTTTCGCCAAGCGATCGAGGAGGGCTGCCTTGACCCCGCGCGCTGTGTGATGGCGGGGATGCGCGGGACATCCTACAACACCTCGGATTTCGATTACGGGATCGAACGCGGCGTACGGATCATGCCGATCGAGGAATGCATGGAGCTTGGCTGGGCGCAGGTCATGCAAATCGCGCGCGAGGTGGTGGGGACCGGCCCCAGCTATGTCAGCTTCGACATCGATTTCGTCGATCCCGCTTATGCGCCCGGCACCGGCACGCCCGAGGTGGGTGGCCCGACGAGCTTTCAGGCAATCCAATGCGTGCGCGCGCTCCGCGGGCTTGATATCATCGGGGCCGATCTGGTCGAGGTGTCGCCGCCTTTCGACAATGGCGGTATCACGGCATGGCTGGGGGCATCGATCATGTTCGAGTTGCTGTGCGCGATGCAGCCGTAACAGGGGGCTGACGCGGCTTTTGCTGGACTTGAGCGGCGGCTGCGTATAATGCCGGGACAAGAAGGGCCGTTAGCGCTAACAGCTCCAATTTTGCGGATGTGGAAGGGCGGAATATGGTTTCGCGTG
Source organism: Roseicyclus sp. (assembly GCF_965662675.1). Classification (GTDB taxonomy): domain Bacteria; phylum Pseudomonadota; class Alphaproteobacteria; order Rhodobacterales; family Rhodobacteraceae; genus Roseicyclus. The sequence goes on from NZ_CBFIIK010000047.1 coordinate 8,814, forward strand.
TTATTCCGGTCGAGGCCTTCGACCTCGTGATCTTCGGCGCTACGGGCGATCTGGCGCGCCGCAAGATCCTGCCCGGTCTTTACCGACGGTTTTGCGACGGGCAGATGCCGCAAGATGCCTGTATCATCGGGGCGGCGCGCACCGAACAAGACAGCGCAGCGTGGATCGCGCAAACCGTCGAGGCGATCGAGAGTTATCTTCCCGCAAGCAAACGCGACGCGAATACCATGGCCGCCTTTTGCGAACGTCTGCGCTATGTGGCGGTCGATGCGATGGGTGATGCCGGCTGGGCAGCGCTGGCGCAGATGATGCGCCCCGATGTGGTGCAAGCCTTTTATTTCTCGGTCGCGCCCAGCTTGTTTGGGGCCTTGGCTGAGCGGCTTCATCACTTCAATATCGCACGACAAGACGCTAGAATCGTGGTAGAAAAACCCTTCGGTCGTGATCGTGAAACAGCGCGTGCGCTGAACGCGACGCTGGCTGCGCATTTCAACGAAACCCAGATCTACCGCATCGACCATTACCTTGGCAAAGAGACGGTCCAAAACCTTATGGCGGTGCGGTTCGGCAATACGCTCTTCGAGCCGCTATGGAACGCGCAATATGTCGATCATGTGCAGATCACCGTCGCCGAAGAGGTCGGTGTCGGTGGGCGCGGGGCCTATTACGACAAATCCGGGGCGATGCGGGACATGGTGCAGAACCATCTCATGCAGCTGTTGTGCCTGACCGCGATGGAGCCGCCCGCACGGTTCGAGCCCGATGCCGTGCGTGACGAAAAGCTCAAGGTCATCCGTGCCTTGGAACCCGTGGCGCAAAAACAGATCGTGCGCGGCCAATATCAGGCGGGCAGCAACCCCTCCTATCTGGCCGATGTCGAGAACCCGGGCAGCCGCACAGAAAGCTTCATTGCGATGAAGCTGATGATCGCCAATTGGCGTTGGAATGGCACGCCCTTCTACCTGCGGACCGGCAAGCGGATGAAGGCGCGCAAATCAGAGATCGTGATCCATTTCAAAACCCCGCCGCATTCGATTTTCGATGCCGATGCAGGGCGGATGGCCAATGTGCTGTCGATCCGGTTGCAACCCGACGAGGGGATCGATCTGCGGGTGACGATCAAGGAGCCGGGACCGGGCGGGATGCGCTTGATCGATGTGCCGCTCGACATGAGTTTCGCCGAGGCGCTGGGGCCCGAGGCCGCCGATGTGCCGGATGCTTATGAGCGGCTGATCATGGATGTGATCCGGGGCAACCAGACGCTGTTCATGCGCGGTGACGAGGTTGAGGCGGCATGGGCCTGGACCGACCCGATCATCGCCGCCTGGGAGGCACAGGGCGCACGCCCCTTGCCCTATGCGGCAGGCAGCACCGGCCCGGAGGAGGCCGCGATCATGATGCATCAAGATGGTCGACGCTGGCAGGATATTTGAGATGGAATTCATCGCATACCCGGACCGCGAGATGATGATGCTGGCCTTGGCCGACCGCTTGACCGGCGATCTTGCCTCGGCGCTGCGTCGTCAAGAGCGTGTCAGCTTTTCGGTGCCGGGCGGCACAACGCCGGGGCCGATTTTCGATGTGCTGGCTGAGCAGGATTTGGATTGGGGCCGTGTCGCGGTGGTGTTGAACGATGAACGTTGGGTGCCCGAGGATAGTCCGCGTTCGAACACCGCGCTGGTCAAGAAACGTTTATTGATATCAAAGGCCAAGGGTGCGACCTTCATTCCGCTTTATGTGGAGGCGCCGGTCCCCGAGGACAAGATCGGGGCGCTTTGCGAGGGGCTGGAGGCATCTTTGCCGATCTCGGTTCTGCTCTTGGGCATGGGCGAGGATATGCATACCGCCAGCCTGTTTCCGGGCGCTGATAATCTTGCCGCCGCCTTGGCCGATGACGCCCCGCCCTTGATGGCGATGCGTGCGGCGGCAGCGGGTGAGCCGCGGGTCACCTTGACAGCGCCAGTTCTGCGCGGCGCGCTCGCGACCCATATCGTCATTACAGGGGCCGCCAAACGGGCGGCCATCGAACGGGCGGCAGGGCTATCACCGCTTAAGGCGCCGATTGCCTGTGTCTTGGGCCAAGCGGTCGTACATTGGGCGGAGTGAAGATGATGGACGCGATCTGGGCCACTCTCAAGGATCACGCGGCCACGACCGCCGGGCGCAGCATCGTGTCGCTGTTCGACGCGGCGGGGCGCGCGCAACGGTTTTCATGGCGTTTGGGTGAAATGCTCTTCGATGCGTCCAAGACCAATCTGGATGATCGGTCCTTGGCGCTTTTGCTCGATCTGGCACGCGCCGCCGATCTTGAAGCGCATCGCGCGGCGATGTTCGCGGGCGAGCGCATCAACCAGACCGAAGGGCGCGCCGTGCTGCATACGGCGCTGCGGGCAAGTTCCGGGCCGATTGTCGTCGATGGCCAAGATGTCTTGCCCGAGATCGCGGCCACCCGCGCGCGGCTTTTTGCCTTTGCCGAAGGGGTACGCAGCGGCGCGATCACCGGTGCGGGCGGGCGTTACACGGATGTGGTCAATATCGGGATCGGCGGCTCTGACCTTGGGCCTGCGATGGCAACGCTGGCGCTTGCCCCTTACCATGACGGGCCGCGGGTGCATTATGTCTCGAATGTCGATGGGGCGCACATAAACGACACGTTGCAAGGGCTTGATCCAAAAACGACTTTGGTGATCGTTGCCTCCAAGACATTCACCACCATCGAAACCATGACCAATGCTGAAACGGCGCGGGCCTGGATGGCGAAATCCGTGACCGATCCGGCGGCGCAGTTCGTGGCTGTGTCAACGGCGCTTGCGCGCACCAGCGCTTTTGGAATCGCGCCCGAGCGCGTCTTTGGTTTCGCCGATTGGGTGGGAGGGCGCTATTCGCTTTGGGGGCCGATCGGTCTTGGGTTGGTGCTGGCGATCGGTTCGCAACGGTTCGAGGACTTTCTGGCCGGGGCCTGCGCGATGGATGGCCATTTCGCCACCGCACCGCTCGCGCAGAATATGCCGGTGATCTTGGCGCTGGTGGGGCTATGGCACAACCAAGTCCTGGGCCATGCGACGCGGGCTGTTTTGCCGTATGATCAACGGCTTGCGCGTTTGCCTGCCTATCTTCAGCAGCTTGAGATGGAAAGCAACGGCAAGCGCGTGGCGATGGATGGCAGCGTTCTCACCATGCAGTCCGGGCCTGTGGTCTGGGGTGAACCCGGCACTAACGGGCAGCACGCCTTTTACCAGCTGATCCATCAGGGCACGCGTGTGATCCCTTGTGAATTCCTGATCGCCGCCGAGGGGCATGAGCCGGAACTGGCCCATCATCACCGGCTGCTTTTGGCCAATTGCCTTGCGCAATCCGAGGCGCTGATGCTCGGGCGCAGCCTTGATGCGGCGCGGCAATTGATGGCGGCGCAAGGTTTGGGCGGCGCGGAACTGGAGATGCAGGCAAGCCACCGCGTCTTTGAGGGCGATCGCCCCTCGACCACGTTGATCTATCGCAAGCTGACGCCTTTCGTTCTGGGCCAGATCATCGCGCTTTACGAGCATCGCGTTTTCGTCGAGGGCGTGATCCTCGGGATCAACAGCTTCGATCAATGGGGGGTGGAGTTGGGCAAGGTCTTGGCCAGTGCGCTCGAACCGGTTTTGGCCGGGGAGGCCGATGACGCGGATAAGGATGGCTCGACCCGGCAACTCATCGATTTCGTGCGCGGTCACTGAGATTTGTGCGCGGAATGCGCGGTCAGCATGCGTATTTTGGAAAGATGAAGGGATCTAGGCGTTTTCTTGGACAGCGCCATCTTCCGTCATGAACGCTTGGCGCCCGGCGGTGGGAATGGCAAAACGGCCATCGCCTTTGCGCTCGAGCAAGACCAAGATCGCCTCGCCCGCGGCCATCTGTCGGGCTGGCCCGTCATGATTGGGCAAGAAGACGGCGAATTCCATCGTGAAAGAGGTTGTGCGAAAGGCGCGCGTGCGGCCCGTCACGATGTAGTCCATCCCGCGAAACATCTCGGCCAAGTAGTCACAGCTTGTGCGCTTGAGGACAAGCCTTGGGCTGTCGGGGCCATAATCGGTGACATGGCGCGCGGCCAGATAGGGCAGGCGCAAATTCTCGAACCAGCGCAGATAGGCGGTGTTGTTGACATGGCCCAAAGCGTCCAGCTCGCTGAAGCGGACGCGGTCGGCCATGCCGAAACCCCAAGGCGCGCCGATGCCCGCGCGTCTGAGCCCCTCGGGAGTGATCGGTGTGAGATAGTCCATGCTCATCGCGTGGTTTGTGGCGTGAAGCATGAGGGCCTGCAAGCGGATTTCGGGCGTGCCTTGGGCCCCGCTGCGCGGATCGCGCTTCCATTCGGCGATGGGTCGGATACATCTTTGAGGCGAAACCGAAGAAGTGGAGCCTTGGGCGTGCAAGCGATCGATCCCGACTGGCGCGCGGCCGCCATGGCCTTGTTGATCGGCGCGGCGGGGGCTGCGCTGTTTTGGGCCATCGGCTTTCCCGCCGCATTGCTGACCGGCCCGGCCACCGCCGTGTCGATCGCCGCGATCATGGGGGTGCGCTGTGTCATTCCACCTGCGTTGCGCGATGCTGTATTCTTGCTCATCGGTGTGTCCATCGGCAGCACCGTCACGCCCGAGGTGATCGCGACCGCGATGGCGTGGCCGTTATCGCTGGCGGTTTTGCTGGTGACCTTGATCCTTGTGTTGATCCTTGCGCTCATCGCCTTGGAGAAACTGTTCCGCTTTGACCGCATGACGGCGATGCTATCGGCGACGCCGGGGCATTTGAGCTACATTCTGGGCTTATCTACCGACATCGGGGCGGATGTGCCGCGCGTGGCCTTGGTGCAATCGATGCGGGTCTTGCTCTTGACCCTCGTGGTGCCTGTCTTGGTGGCGCTATGGGGTGTCGAGGGGACGGCGACATTGGCCGACCGCGGGATGATCGCGCCCTTGGGCTTGGCGGTGATCTTTCCGCTCGCTCTTGCCTTGGGCTGGTTGTTCAAGCGGATCAAGGTTCCGGCGGCGCTTTTGCTTGGCGCGATGGCGGTGTCGGCCGTGGGGCAGGGTTCCGATCTGACTCCCGGCGCGCTGCCCGCATGGGTGGTCGGGGCGGCCTTCATCGCGATGGGTTCGCTGATCGGCACGCGCTTTGTCGGGGTGGATCGCAGCGTGCTGGCCAGCGCGCTGATGGCGGGGCTGGTGTGCACCTTCATCGCCTGCGGCGTGGCTTCGCTCGGCGCGGTGCTGGCCTCCGAGCTTGTGGGCCTGCCGCCTGCGGTGTTGCTCTTGGCCTTTGCCCCCGGCGGGGTCGAGGTGATGGCCGCGATCGCCATCGAGACGGGGCTTGAGCCCGCCTTTGTCGCCGCACACCACGTGTTCCGGCTTTTGGCGCTGACCGTGATCGTGCCGGTCATGGTGGTCTGGGCGCGGCGCGGCTGAAAAAAAGGGCCGCGTCTTGGAGGGAGCGCGGCCCTTACGAGGGACAGGGAGGTCGGATCACGGCGGGAAGGGAGAATCCCGGCGTTTCCATGACACCGACAATGCCTGTTTGTTGCGGCGGAAATGAGGCGATCGAGAAACAATTTCAGGGTTTCTTCGCGCGGTTTGCGCGGCGACACACCGATAACATAAGTGGCACCACCCCGATGCGGGGCGGCGCCTGCTTGGTGATCAAAGTGATTTTTGGCAGATCCGCCGTGACTCAGGCCGCCGCCAGCGATTTTTTCGGATCATAGAATGGCCGCTCGACCACCGTGGCAGTTACCGGCCCGGACGGTGGAACGACCTCAAGCTCGGTGCCGATCCCGGCATGCTCGATGGCGATCATGGCAAGGGCGATGTTACGTTCCAGCCGGGGGGAATAGATCGCCGAAGTGACCTTGCCGATGGCCTTACCCGCATGGTTGATCGTCCAAAAGCGCGTGTTCGGGCCCTTGAGGGGTTCGCCCCCGACGATAAGCCCCACCTGAGTGCGCTGAACGCCCGTGGCCGCGATCCGCTTCAGGGCGGCCTTGCCGATGAAATCGGCCTCCATGTCCAGATCGACCAGACGGTCGAGGCCAAGCTCATAGGGGTTAGTGTTGATATCGGCATCCGCATGATAGGACAGCATGCCACCTTCGATCCGGCGGATCGACGAGGTGTGTCCGGGCTTCAACCCGAATTCCATGCCGGACGCCATGATCCGTTCCCACAGCATGTCGCCATGGGCGCTGTCGCGCAGATAGATCTCATAGCCAAGTTCACTGGACCAACCGGTGCGCGAGATGACCAAGGGGATGCCGTCCAATGTGACCTCGCGCAGCCAATAATATTTCAGCTCCATGATGCTGTCGCCAAAGAGCGCGCGCATGATCTCGCCCGATTTCGGCCCCTGCAGCTGAAGCGGCGATACATCGGGTTCACGGAGCTGGACATCGAGGCCGGAATGCACCGCCACACCCTGCGCCCAAAGTAGGATGTCGCTATCGGCAAGCGAGATCCAGAAATGGTTTTCCGCCAGCCGCAGCAAGATCGGATCGTTCAAGATGCCACCTTCGGCATTGGTGATCAGGATGTATTTGCATTGCCCAACCGCCATTTTCGAAAGGTTGCGAGGCGTCAACATCTGTACGAAACGCGCGGCATCCGGCCCGGTGATTTCGACCTGCCGCTCGACGGCGACATCGCACAAGATCGCGTCATTCACGAGGTTCCAGAAATTCTGCTCCGGATCGCCGAAGTCGCGCGGGATGTACATGTGGTTATAGACCGAAAACCCCTGCGCGCCCCAGCGCACGGTGGCGTCGAAATAGGGGGATTTGCGGATTTGTGTCCCAAAGCCGAATTCATCTGCATGCATGTTTGGCATCCTCGATTGCCCCGCGCCGCGACGCCCGGACATGGTTGAACCTTTGCCTTGTTAGGATCGAAACAGGCATGCGTGCGGACCAAAAAATGGGCCGGCTTGGGGCTTTTCGGGCCTTTTTCACGCCTTGCTTAGACCGTTTGGTCTTGTGGGCCGGAGGCGGCAAGTTTGGCGATGTTCGGGCGGCCCGCCTTGATCACGCGGGTGGCGATATAGGTCATGTAGCGATCGACGCCGAGATCGGCCTCGAGCATGTCTTGCATCAACGCTTGAAAGCTGGCGAGCGTCGGGCTGATGGTCTTGAGGACGTAATCCATACCGCCGCCCGTGGCCACGCATTCGGTGATCGCGTCATGCTTTGTCACCCATGCCTCGAACCGGTCAAAGTCGACCTTGCGATGCTGGGCAAGCGAGACGGTGACCATGACTTGCGCAAAATCGCAGATCCTTTCAAGCGCGATCACGCCGTGATAGCCGCGGATCAAACCCGCCGCCTTGAGCCGGTCGAGCCGTGCCCAACATGGGGTGGGGGAGATGTTGACGATCTCCGAGAGGCGGGTTTTGCTCAATTGCCCATGGCTTTGAACCGCGCTGAGTATCCGGATATCGGTTGTATCGAGGGCTGATTTTTTCAACGCGGCATTGCCTTCATGTGGTGCGATGAAGATGGGCCATGCCTCGGCGAAGGCAAGTTTCGGCATGGGACAGCGCTGCCATGCGATTGACGGATGCGAAAGATTGCAAGGCTTTTATGAATGACGCCATGCCCTGCGGTGCAAGCCAGGGTGGGGCACATGTGGCAACAGCGCAAGCACAGGCTTTGGAGCGGGTAGCGGGAATCGAACCCGCGCGTTCAGCTTGGGAAGCTGACAGGCTACCATTACATCATACCCGCCTTAAGGCGCTCAAATAGTCTTGCCGGGGCGGGCGCGTCAAGGCCCGACCAAAGGGGTCAGCCGCGCCGCCTGCGCCGCCCTCCGCCGTCACCCGGTGTCATGCCCGATGCGCCGAAGGCGACATGGGGCAGGGGCGCGATCTTGGCCAGTTCCGGGAAAGGGTCGGTTGCATGCGGGATGGCGTTGGCATTGACGAAATGCTCTTGAAAGCGCGGCTCGATGGCGGTTTCGATTTTGTCGATTTTCGTCACCACCTTTTCGATGCGTGAACGCGCGGCGCGGTTGCACAGCGCGATCCGTGCGCCGTGACCCGCCGCATTGCCGGCACTTGTGACATGGTCGAGCGTCACATCGGGGATCATGCCCAGAACCATCGCGTGCTTGGGGCTGATATGGGCGCCAAAGGCACCGGCCAGCACCACGCGGTCGACGCGGTCCACGCCGCGCTTGTCCATCAGCAGGCGTGCACCGGCGTAAAGTGCGGATTTCGCCAGCTGGATGGCGCGGATATCGCCTTGGGTCACGGTGATGCGCGGCCCGCCGGTCGCGGTTGCGTCATGGACAAGATATTCGAAGGTGCGCCCTGTGGGCTCGCAGCGCGCGCTGCCGGTGGCGTCGGGCCCGCCGATCAAACCGCTGGCATCAAGCAGACCCGCCATGCGCATTTCGGCCACCGCCTCGATGATGCCCGAGCCGCAGATGCCAGTGACGCCTGTGTCTTTCGTGGCCTCTGGAAACCCCGGATCATCGGACCACAGATCGCAGCCGATGACGCGGAAACGGGGTTCTTTGGTTTCGGGGTCGATCTCGATCCGCTCGATGGCGCCCGGCGCGGCACGCTGGCCCGCGCTGATCTGTGCGCCCTCAAAGGCCGGGCCGGTGGGCGAGGAACAGGCCAGAACGCCGGACTTGTCGCCCAAGAGGATCTCGGCATTGGTGCCGACATCGACGATCAGCGTCAGAACCTCGGCCTGATCAGGTTCTTCGGACAGCGCCACGGCGGCGGCATCGGCCCCCACATGGCCCGCGATGCAGGGCAATAGATAGACCTGCGCCGTGGGGGCGATGGTGGTCAGCCCAATCTCGCGTGCATCAAGTGTC
>NZ_CBFIIK010000048.1:0-17639 GCF_965662675.1 Roseicyclus sp.
ACGCGCGCAACATGCCGCCGCGCGTCAAGCGGTGGTGGCGCAAAACATCGCCAATGCCAATGTGCCGGGCTACCGCGCCAAGGATATCACCGATTTTTCCGAGACATGGCGTCGCCTCCAGTCTGGCGATGCGGGCGCGGAAGGCCGAAGCCTACCGTTGCGCATGATCGATGCGGGCACGCCTGCCGCGCCCAATGGCAACACCGTCTCGCTTGAACTCGAGATGTTGCGCGGGATCGAAGCGCAGCGCGCCCATTCTCGCGCGCTACAGGTCTACGGCTCGGCCATGTCGATCCTACGCACAAGCATCGGGCGTTAGGGGGGCGGATCATGACCGATTTCAGCTCAGCACTCGGCGTGGCGGCCTCGGGCATGCGCGCACAGGCCGACCGCATCCGCCATGTCTCAGAGAATATCGCCAATGCCGATACCCCCGGCTATCGGCGCAAGATCGTCAGCTTCGAGGCGATGCGCGGCACCGATGCGCCCACGGGTGCGATCGAGACGGGCAAGGTATCGCTCGACCAAAGGGCGCTGCCACAGATTTTCGACCCCGGTCACCCGATGGCCGATGAAAGCGGGAATTATGATGGGTCGAATGTCGAACTCATGGTCGAGATCGCCGACGCCCGCGAGGCGCAGCGCAGCTATGAGGCGAATCTGCGTGTCTTCGACCAGATCAGGCAGATGTCATCATCGCTGAACGACCTGTTGCGCCGCTAAGGGGAAATTGAGCCATGGATGTCAGAAATTCCCTTGCGCTACAGGCTTACGCCCAATCACGCCTTGCCGCACAACCACAACCCCAAGCCGCCGAGGGGGCGGGGGCGGCCTTTGCCCAAGCGGTCGAAAGCTTCCAAAACACGCTGTCCCAAAGCGAGGCACAGGCGCGTGCCGCGATGACCAGCGGGGCCGATCCGCATGCGCTGGTGACGGCACTGGCACAAACCGAATTGGCCGTGGAAACCGCCGTCACGGTGCGTGACCGCGTGGTCGAGGCCTATCAGGAAATTCTCAGGATGCCGGTGTGATGGACGAGTTGATCTTTTTCGACACGCTACGCGCGGGGTTATGGAACGCGGTCTTGATCTCGACCCCGATCCTGACGGCGGCGCTGATCTCAGGCGTGCTGGTGGGCCTGTTCCAGGCGCTCACCTCGATCCAAGAGATGACGCTGACCTTCGTCCCGAAACTGGCCGCGATCATCGCGGTGTTCTGGGTCTCGATGAGCTACATGACAGCGACCCTGACAGGCTATTTCGCCGACACGCTGATCCCCATCATCGAAGGCATGTGAGGGCCGATGGATAACGCGATCTACGCCAATATCACCCGCCAATCGGGCCTTCTGCGCGAAATGCAGGTGGTCGCCAACAACATCGCCAACATGGCGACCACGGGTTTTCGGGCCGAGGGGGTGATTTTCGCCGAACACGTCCGCGCGCTCGAGGGGCAGGGCGACAGCCTGTCGATGGCCACGGCATCGGGGCGGGTGATCTCGCCGCGCCAGGGTGCACTCGACCAGACCGGATCACCCTTCCACATCGCCATCGAGGGCGAGGGGTTTTTCCTCGTGCAAACCCCGCAGGGCGAAGCATTGACGCGCGCGGGCAATTTCTTGCGTTCGGGCGCAGGCGAGTTGGTGACGCCAGATGGGCACATGCTCCTCGATGGGGGCGGCGCGCCGGTCTTTGTGCCGCCCGATGCCCGTGCGGTCATGCTGGCCCAAGACGGCACGCTCAGCGCCGATGGGCAACCCTTGACCCAGATCGGCCTGTGGCGCCCTGTCGACCCGACCGAGATGTCACGCCAATCCGGCACGCTTTTCAGCGTCGACAGCGGGGTAGAGCCAAGCGAGGGGGCGGTGCTGATCCAAGGCGCGGTGGAAAAATCCAACGTCGACCCCATCACCCAGATCGCCCGGATGATCGAAGTGCAGCGCGCCTATGAGCTGGGCCAAAGCTTTTTCGACGGCGAAGATCAACGCATCCGCGATTTCCTGCGCACCGCCGGCGCCCGCCAGTAAGGAGACCCCGAAATGAGAGCTTTGGACATCGCCGCTACCGGCATGAGCGCGCAGCAAATGCGGGTCGAAGTCATCGCCAACAACCTCGCCAATATGAACACCACGGGCTACAGCGCGCGGCGCGCCGATTTCGCCGATCTGCACTACCAACAGATCGTGCGCGCCGGTGCGATCAACGCGGCCGATGGCACCGTGGTGCCGACGGGTGTGCAAATGGGCCTTGGTGTCCGGCCCGCCGCCGTTTCGGTGAACATGGCACAAGGCGCGCTTGGCCAAACGGGTGGCGTGCTGGACATCGCGATCGAAGGGCGTGGCTGGCTGGAGGTGACACTGCCCTCGGGTGCGGCCGCCTATACCCGCGACGGCGCGTTGCAACGCACAGGCGATGGGCTGATCGTGACCGCCGATGGCTACGAGGTGGCACCGGGCATCACCATTCCGGAAGACGCCCGCCAGATCACCATCAATGCCGATGGCGAGGTCTATGCATATTTCGCCGACCGGGTGGAGGGGGAGCTTTTGGGCCAACTCACGCTTGTGGGCTTTTCCAACGATCATGGGCTCGAGGCGATGGGCTCGAACCTGTTTCTGGAAACCGCCGCCTCGGGCAACCCGGTACAGGGCAATCCCGGCGAGGATGGGCTGGGCACGATCCGGCAGGGCTATCTCGAGGAAAGCTCGGTAGATGCCGTGCGCGAGATCACCGAGCTGATCGAGGCGCAGCGCGGCTATGAGTTGAACGCCAAGGTCATTTCAGCCGCCGATCAGATGCTCGGCGCGACGACACAGGTACGCTGATGCGCTGCCTTGCCTTGATCCTTGCCGCCGGCCTGATCTGGATCACCACACCCAAGCTGATGGCCGAAACGGTGATCGCGGCCGGCACGATCCGGGGTCAAAGCCTGATCATGGCATCCGATGTCGCGACCGCGCCCGGCATGACCCCCGGCGCACTCTCCGATCCTGCCGATGCCATCGGGATGGAGGCGGCGGTGAACCTTTACGCAGGGCGACCGATCCGCCCCGGCGATTTGCGCCCGCCTGCCATCATCGAGCGCAACGCCATCGTGACGATCCGCTACGACCATGGCGCGCTGACCATCGTGGCCGAGGGGCGCGCGATGGACCGCGCCGCCGCCGGCGAGGCCTTGCGCGTCATGAACCTCTCCTCGCGCAGCACCGTTATCGCCATTGCCGCTACCCCCGGCCTTGTCACCGTTGGACCATAACCCATGCCCATCAAGTACACGCCCATCTTGCTCATCAACTTGGCCCTTGCGCTGGCCGGCTGCGCGCGGCTGGCCGATATCGGCCAAGTGCCCGCCTTTCAATCGACCGCCAATGGCAATGAGGTCTTCGCGATGAGTAGCATACCGCTGGTGCCGCAGGCCGAGATTGCGCAGCGCCATGCCGGTGCCTCGCTCTGGCAGGCCGGACGACAATCGCTTTTGGGTGACCGGCGCGCCGGGCAACGCGGCGACATCCTGACCGTGGTGATCGAGATCGACGACAGCGCCGCGATCTCGAATGCGACCGACCGTGCGCGCAGCGGCTCGGAACAGATGTCTTTGCCGCAGTTCCTCGGCCTGCCCCAGCGGCTCGACCGCTTCGCGCTGGAAGAAGGCGCGACAATGGCCGAGGCGGTAGATAGCAGCGGATCAAGCACTTCCTCGGGGTCGGGGTCGGTGCGGCGCAACGAACAACTGACCCTGCGCGTGGCCGCGACCGTCACCGATGTGCTGCCCAATGGCAGCCTGCGCATCGAAGGCACACAAGAGGTGCGGGTGAATTTCGAGATCCGCGAATTGCTGGTCACGGGCTTCGTGCGGCCGGGCGATATCTCGCGCCAGAACGAGATCACCTATGACCGGATCGCGGGCGCGCGGATCTCTTATGGGGGGCGGGGCCAGATCAGCGATATGCAACAACCCCGCTACGGGCAGCAGATCGCCGATATCATCTTGCCATTCTGAGGAGAGATCATGATCCGGCTGCTCATTCCATTTATCTTGCTCTTGCTGGGTCTTGGCGGCGGTGTCGGTGCGGGTTTGTTTCTGACCGATCCGCCAGCGGCCGAAAACGCGCCAGAGACCGACACCGCGACCGAAGCCGAAAGCCTCCCCGACCCCGGCGATGATCCGAATGGGCCCAGCCCGTCTGGCCAAACAGAATTCGTGCGGCTGAACAACCAGTTCGTGGTGCCCATCGTGCGCAATGGCACGGTGCGCTCGCTGGTCGTGATGTCGCTGACGCTCGAGGTCGATCTGGGAAATAACCAAACCGTCTTCAATCAAGAGCCGCGGCTGCGTGATTCCTTTCTTCAGGTCATGTTCGCCCATGCCAATGCCGGTGGGTTCGATGGCAGCTTTACCCAAGCGGTCACCATGGCTCCGCTGCGCGCGGCATTGCGTGATGCCGCGCGCCAGGCATTGGGCGCGATCGCCCATGATGTGCTGATCGTCGATATCACCCGCCAAGACGCCTGAGCGCCGCGGTCTCAGCCCTTGCGCGCAGCGGCATCGGCAAGACGCGCCAAAACGCGTTCTCGCGCCAAGGCAGGCTGCGCCGCGGATTTGGCCTGATCGAGCGATGCATGCAGCCGGGCAAGCTCGGCCATGGCGGCGGCTTGTTGCTCGCGCAAATGTCCGGCCTGTCGGCACATTTGCCCCGCAAAGAAGGGATCGGCCCCATCAGGTGACAGCGCTGCGCGTCGTGCCGCACGGGCGGCGATCTTGCGCTGCTGCGCCTCGAGCCGCGCTTGGGCTATGGTTACAGGCAACAGCGCATGCGTCGACAACACGGCCGCGATCTCGACAAGGGCGGCCAGCTTCTTGGCCCGGCGCGTCATCTTTTGCGCGCCTTGGCCTTTTGCCGCATCAGATCGGCAAAGCGGATTGCAGCGGCGACGGCCTTGAATTGGTCAGGCTGGATCGGCGCGCCGATCTCGACCATCGCATGCAGGCTGCGCGCGGTGGGCGGGTCGGAAAACACCGGCACGCCTGCCTCGGCAGCCTTCTCGCGGATGCGCGCGGCCATTGCATCCACACCTTTTGCCACGCAGATCGGCACCCCCCGGCCCGCCCGATCCCAGCGCAGCGCAACCGCGTAGTGGGTCGGGTTCACGACCACCACATCGGCCTTGGGCACATCGGCGAGCATCTGGTTCATCGCGATGGCCTGTGCCCGGCTGCGGCGCTGGGTCTTGATATGTGGATCACCTTCGGAGGATTTCGTTTCATCCATCACCTCTTGGCGCGACATCCGGTTTTTTTGCTGATGCTGCACCCATTCCCAAAACCAATCGACCGCCCCGATGGCCAAGGCCAGAAGGGTGACAACCACCATGAACTCAAAAGTCAACCGGCCCAGCGCCAACAAGATCTGGCCCGGCGCGGCATAGAGCGAGGCCAAGATACGTTCGGCCCGCGCGATCAGGTAAAGCGCCAGCAGGATCGACACGAGCGCCAGCTTGACCGCCGATTTCGCGAATTGGAAAAGCCCCTGCGCACCGAATTTCTGTTTGGCGTTCTCCAACGGGGAAATGCGCGACATCTTGGGGGCAAGCTTGGATGGGCTGAAAAGTACGCCACGCTGCGCAAAGAGCACGACCAGCAAAAGCGCCGCCGGCACCGCCACGGCGGCACCGGTGATCAAGACCGGACTGCCGATCAAACCCGCGGCCAAGGCGATGCCGCCGGGTGCCAAGACCAGCGGCGCGACCTCATGGGCCTGGCCCAAAAGCACCTGTGTCAGACGGCCCAAGCCATCGGTGGCCCACGGCGCGACCATGGCCCCCGCGATCAGGAACCCCAGATAAGTGACAGCCGTGTTGAGGTCGGCCGAGCGCACGATCTCGCCACGTTTGCGGGCCTCTTCCAGCCGGTGCGGTGTCGGATCGTATGGTTTGTCGGCTGGGGCGTCATCCTCGGCCATCACGGCACCCCAAGCGGTGAAATGAGCGCGGCCTGAAATGCCGTGAACCAAACCGGCAAGATGAAGGGCGTCGTCACGAGCAACAAGAACAAGCCACCCCATGTGATCGCGGGCGCGCCGACGAAGGCGACCATCAGCTGCGGCATGGCCTTGTTGATGACCCCAAGCGCCACATTGTACAGCAGCGAGGCGATCAGGAATGGTGCAGCGAGCGACAAGGCAAGCCCGAAACTCGCCGCGACACGCGCCACACCCCAAGCCCCCAGATCACCGGCAAGCGGCATCTGCCCCACCGGCAACAGCGTGTAAGAGCGCAAGAATGCCGCGACCAGATGCAGGTGGAGCCCCGCGATGATGGCCAGGGTTACCCCCGACAACATCAGCAAGGCGCCCATCGCCGGTTGCGGGTCGGGCGATGCGCCGCCCATGATCTGCGAGAGCGATGTGGATTGAGCCGCGATGGTCCCCGCAATCTGCAAGGCATGCACCGTCAGGCGCAGGGCCAGCCCCAAGATCAAGCCCGCCACCGCCTCGGTCAGGAAAAAACGGATCGGCGGCAAGGCACCCGACATGGGCGGCAGATCGCCGACAATCGCGGGCGTGACCAAACAGGTCAGCGCCAAGGCCGCGCCAAGCTTGACCCGCATCGGGATCATCGCCTCACCCAGACCGGGCAATACCAGAAAACAGGCCCCGATCCGCAAGAACACCGCGATACCCGCGGCCAACCAAAGCTGGGTCAGCGCCATGATGTGATCGAGGCTGTCCAGCAAGACCACATTCATGGCGCGGCCAGACCGACAAGGGCGGGTTTTGCTTCCATGCCGATTTCTTCGAAGGACAGAACCGGGTTCATGATACCGCGCGCATTCAGCACGGTACGCAAGAAGCGCCGCCGAAGCGCCGTGGTCACGATACCCGCATAAGTGCCCTTTTCACTGGCAGCCGCGACCTTTTCGGCAACCGAACGGGCCAGCGCGTTGAATTCCTCGGGCGGCAGCGCGATATCGGGAATGCCGCCATCGCCGCCGATCTGATGGCGCAGGAAAATCTCTTCCCAATCGGCAGACAGCTGGATGAGCGGCAGGCTGCCATCGGCGCGTTTCAGCTCGGCGATCAGCTGAAAGCCCAGCCTTTGGCGCACATGTTCACAGATCACCTCAGGGGCCGCCTTGGCGCCACGCATCTCGGCGATCGCCTCGAGAATGAGGGGCAGGTTGCGGATCGACACCTGTTCTTCGAGCAAAAGCCGCAACACGCTATGCAGCAGATCAAGCGGTACCTTGTCTGGAACAAGCTCATCGAGCAGGCGGCGGTTTTGTTCGGCGCGGGCGGCATCCGACAAGGTGACAAAGGCATCAAGCTGACGCTGCAGGGTCTTGAAGGTCAGAAGGCGACCAAGATTGCGCTTGAGCACCTCGAGCAGATGGGTGGCCAGAACCTCGGACGGGGCAACGACCGTCAGCCCTTGCAGGCTTGCGCCTTCACGGTCGGCGGCGTCGATCCAACGGGCGGGCGCGCCATAGACCGGCTCTTTCACATCCTCGCCCTGTGGCAGCAGGTCGGGCTGTTCACCGGCAAGTGCCAAAAGCCGGCCGGGTTGCAGCGTTGCGCGCGCATGTTCCACCCCCAAAAGGCGGATGGCATAGCTACCTGCAGGCAGGTCGGGCCGGTCGGTCAATCGCATCTCGGGCAAGATCAGGCCGAAACCGCGCGCGACATGCTCGCGCATCGTCTTGATCCGCGCGTCAAGGCCGGTGGCCGGATCAAGCGCC
This sequence comes from Roseicyclus sp., assembly GCF_965662675.1. Lineage (GTDB taxonomy): Bacteria > Pseudomonadota > Alphaproteobacteria > Rhodobacterales > Rhodobacteraceae > Roseicyclus. Next base: position 7,735 of record NZ_CBFIIK010000048.1, read on the forward strand.
AAGGCCACAAGATCAGGGGCGAACTCGACATGTATATCGTCAAGATCGAGCAGGTCACCGATCATTTCCGGCCTTGGGTCGGCATCTGGTTTGGGCGCGGCTGCCACCGTTTCATCGGCATTGATACTACGCTGTCTGCGCCAAGCGGCAAAGCCCAGCGCAGCCGCGCCCAGCACGAAGGGCAAGAAGGGCAAGCCCGGCATCAGCGCGAAGAGCGTCATCAATAGCGCCACGGTCACAAGAGCGGCGGGGTGGCGGCCAAGCTGCGCGGTCAGCGCCAGATCGGTAGCTCCGGTCGCACCGCCGCGCGCCAACAAAAGCGCCGAGGCGATGGCGATGATCACCGCGGGGATCTGATTCACCAACCCGTCACCAATGGTTAAGATCGTGTATGTCTCAAAGGCTTGCGCCATCGGCATGTCATGGATCGTCACCCCGACCACAAGCCCCACGACAAGGTTGAGCAGCGTGATCAAAAGCCCCGCGATGGCATCACCCTTGACGAATTTCGACGCCCCGTCGAGCGAGCCGAAGAAATTCGTCTCGGCCTGTTCACGTTCGCGGCGCGCCTTGGCCTCGGCATGATCGATGGCGCCTGCGGCCATGTCGCTGTCGATGGCAAGCTGTTTGCCCGGCATGCCGTCAAGCGCGAAACGCGCGCCCACCTCGGCCATGCGGGCAGCGCCCTTGTTGATTACGATGAAGTTGACGATCAAGAGGACGCAAAAGATCACCAGCCCCATTACGACCGAGCCGCCGATCACGAACATGGCGAAGCCCTCGATCACGCCGCCGGCCGCCGCGGTGCCGGTGTGGCCTTGCCCGATGATCAACTTGGTGGACGAGACAGTCAGCGACAGCCGGAGCATGAGCGAGGCCAGCAAGATCGTCGGAAAGGCCGAGAAATCCAAAGGCCGCTCGATGAAAAGCGTCACGGTGAAAATCAGGATCGCCAAGCCGAACGATGCCGCAAGCCCGATATCGAGGATGATGCTCGGCACCGGCAGGATCATCATGATGATCACCGCCATCAAGGCGAGCGCGAACAATATCGTCGGCTGGAAAACTGCACGTGCATGCAACATCAGCGTCGCTCCCAAAGCGGGCGCGCCGCGCCCCTGATCAAGCCACCGTTCCGCGCCGCGGCGAGTGCCGGGCGCGTCGCCATGGTCAAGGGCCGTGGACCCTGCCGCGCGATCGCAGGCGGCAGGGCGGCACGGATCTGGTGAAAACGGTCAAGATAGCGGCTGGCATGTTCGGGCGTGCGGGAATGAAAGACACCAGCCGCCACGACCCAATCGCCGAACTCATCATGCAGATCATGCAAAAACGCCGCCGCGTAGCGGGCGTTTTGCAGCGGATCAAGCATTTCGGACAGGCCGGGAAAGGCCGCGCCATGCCAGCGAAAGTTCAACTGGAAGCAGCCGATGTCGATATTGCGCATGCCATCCGCGACAGCTTGTGCCGCCGCGCCGAGCGCGGTCTGCGCATCGGGGTAGAATGCGCCGCGCCCCGCCATGTTCAATGTCCACGGCCATGGATCGGGGATGGCCTCCGACCCGCCGCGGCCGGTTTCGACGCGTGTCAGTGTCAGCAGCACATCGCGCGGCACGCCGGTCTCTCGCGCGGCCGTTATCGCTGCGGCATCGCATAATTCGGGCGCCGCGCGCGATGGCCCGACCGTCGACAAGGCGCAGATGCACGCAAGAGCGGTGGCCGCCCAGCTGCGAATGGCGCGGTAGCGGCGTGAACCATTCGTCATTCCACCCCCTCCGCTGCGATAGGTGAAGGTGCAGCGAGCAACGCACCCACTGCCGCGCGCAGGGCCCGACTATCAGCGAGTTGCGACGACAAACGCGGCAGATCGCTGGCCAGCAGAGCGGCATCCAACGGTGCGTTTTCGATTTGCCCGTTCAGCACACGCGCCGCCACCTCGCGATGCGGGGCTGCGGCTTCTTCCGCGATGCGCGACCAGTTCGCTTCCTGCCATGCCATCCGCAATGCATCGGCGGGCGCGGTATCGAGGGGATCGGCGGGCAAGATCAACATCCTTTGACCCGCATTCAACGCCTCGGCAGCGCCCGTCAGGCCAAGATCGCGCAAGTGGGCGATAGTCGCGACACGGGCGCGCCCGGCAGTTGACCCCTCGGCGTGCCAAACAGGGCCGAATGTGCGGGCCAAAAGGAACAGGGCGGGCGTATCACCGACGGCAAGCCGTGCGCCGAAAAGCGCGGTCAGCGTGGCATCACGGTCTTGCGACGCGACCTGAGGCGCGCCAAGAAGCACAAGCATCCGATCGAGATCACCTGTGGCGGCATGCGCCAGCACCAACTCATGCCAAAGCGGGATGGTAACCGGGCCGATCCCGCTCTCGCGGAGCATGGCTTCGGCTGCCGCGATGTGTTGCACGCTTTGCAGCATTCCCGCTTCACGATCGAAGGCCATCGCGTGCGCCAAGGCCGCGACACCCTCGCCACCCGCGTCGCGCAAAGCCATCGCCAATGCCTCGCGCGTTGCCTGCGGGTCGGCGTTCTGGATGCCAAGATCACGATCAAGGCGCAGCAAGGCGCCTGTGGATAATCGACCGCCACGCCACAACATATCGCGCAGGTTGCGCGCGGCGCTGTCGAAGCCGTCGCGATGCAGAGCGCGCGCGATGCGTGGCGCGATCTGGTCGCGTAGCGCATCGGGCAAACTTGCAGTGGCGCGTTGCAGCCTGCCTGCCTCTTCGCCGGTCAGGAGCGCGGGGTCGAAGGCACCGTCGAGATAGCGCCAAAGCAACTCTTCATCGCCACAGGCAAGCGCGTCGGGCATTGGCGGAAAATGCGGGCCGGGAAGGTCATCGACCAGCGCGGCCAAGGCGTGCAAGATCCGCGGCGGTGTATCGATCTGATCGAGCCAAAAAGCGGCCTCGGCCCCGAAGCCGAATGACAAATAGTGCCGCGCCAAGGCCAAGACGGCCGTGGGTTGCAACTGATCACGCTCGTCGAAAAGCGCGGCGCGCAACGGGCCCAGGCCAGTAAAGACCACCGCGCCCGCCGACCATTCCCGCATGTCGAGAGGCGCACCGGTGCAGCCGCTTCCATCGCCCGGTCCCGCGATGGAGATCGCCGTCGGCATAACACGATCAAAGGCGGTTTCGGCCCTGATGGGCGGGGTGGTCAATGGCGGGTCACCAAGGTTCTCGGCAATGGTGGAGGTTGGCACATCGATCGCGGCCCCGTCGCGCGTTTCGGCGATGGGATCGGCATCCGTCATCGGCCGCCCCTCACTTGCTTGCAGCAATCCCGCTGCCGCCGCGCGGGCCAATTGCGCGGCCATGAGGCGCCCGGCCTCCTGCAGGTCGATAGGCGCCTGTTCGGGGCGCGCGGCGACGTTGGGTACAAAGCCATCCATGTCCAAAGCAGACGACGGCAGCAAAAGACGCGCAGTATCCGGCAAGATGGTTTCGGGGGGTGACCCTGTCGCGGCGGGCCGGATATCGAGCAACAGATACCGTTGCTGATAGCGGCTTGCGTCGATCTCGCAATCGCAGGCCAGCGCCAACACCAGACCATCATCAATGGACAGATCGGCCAAGCGGCTACGTGGGATCAGGTCAAAGACACGCCCAATGGCAAATGCCGCCGCGGGCGGATCAAGGACAAGGCGATATTGCCGATCCCCCCCCTCGAGCTGCCAATTGCGTGTCGCCCCGATGTCCAGCACCAGACGGGTGAACCCCTGATGCTCGCCCGATTGCACCGCGATGGTCTGCGCCGCCACGGCACCGACGCCGAGCGATGTACAAAACAGCGCGAGCGACAAATGCCCCGCGGTGCGGCGCACCACTTGCAAAGCCTGCACCATCATGCCGCGACCGGGCTGCTCAGGGCGCGCAACGCCTCTTCCAGTTCGCCAAAGCTGGGCCGGTGATGCCCCGGCGCATTTTGCCGCCCGACCTCGATACATAAGGTGGTGGCGTGATTGTGCAGATTGGCGACCAGCACTTCGCGGATCATCAGGTAGAATTGATGTTCCTCCTCGATCACCGACTTGAGCTTGGCCGAGAAGGGGCCGACGAAACCATAGGCGAGAAAGACCCCCAGAAAAGTGCCGACCAAGGCGCCACCGATGAGGCCGCCCAAAACCTCGGGTGGTTGGTCGATCGAGGCCATGGTCTTGATCACGCCCAAAACGGCCGCCACGATCCCCAACGCCGGCAAGCCATCGGCGACCGTCTGCAAGGCGTGCGATGTGTGCAAGGCATGATGCAGATGGGCATCGAGCCGTTTATCGAGCACCTCTTCCACCTGATGGGGGTCGTCGTAGTTCATGGCCGCCGAGCGCAGCGTGTCACAGATCAATTCCACCGCCTCGTGATCGGCACGGATCTTGGGATAACGGCCGAAAATCTCGGACTCGGCGGGGTTTTCGATATGCTCTTCCAGCGCGACGGCGTTTTGTCGGCCAAGCCTGATCAATTCGAACATCAGACACAGCAGATCGCGGTAATCGCCATGCTTCCATGCCGCGCCCTTGAAGACCTTTTTCATGTCCTTGATCGTGTGCTTGACGGTTGCGATGTCGTTGGCGATCAAGAATGCACCGACCGCCGCACCGCCGATCATCGCCATTTCATAAGGCAAGGCCTTCAAGATGATGCCCATCTTGCCGCCCGCGGCAAGATAACCGCCGAACACCATGCCCAAAACGACGACGATACCGATGATGCCGATCATCTGCGGGATTCTCCTGCTGGGTTGGGGTCAAGCTCTCCGAAAAGGCTTAATATTTCGTCTCTGCGCGTGAGGGTCAGCGGTCTTGCATGCGCGGTGCGGCGGCATTGCGCGTGGCGATGACGACCGACACGGCATAAGCCTGCTCCGGGGTCAGCTCGGCCATCAGGCTGGCCGAGGCGGCCGGTGCCATCCGCGTCAGGAAACCGGCGGCAAAGCTGGCATCCATCTGGCCGAAGATCGCCGCAGCCTCGGCGGGAGACATGGTCTCGTAAACGGCGGTCAGCCGGTCGAGATCTGTTTCGACCGCACTGTCCGACAGCGCGATCCATGCCTCGAGGCGGGTCTCGGCCGCTTCCAGTTCAGCCAAGCGTTCTTCGACCAGCGCCTGCGCGCTCAAAACGGCCTGTTCGCGGTCGGCAAGCGCCACGGCCCGACGATCGAGGTCTTGGCGCAGCGCCTCGATCTCACGCAGTGCTTCGGCAAGTGTTTGTGTCATCATCGCCGGCGGCATATTTTCGGACGCTGGCCCCGCGCCTTCTTGCGCGAAGGCAAGATCGATGGTGCCCAGCCGCATCACGGCAGAGATGGCAAAAATCAGACCAAGGCCGGTCAACAGCCAACGCTGACGGCGGCGACGGCGAAGCGGGTCTTTTTCAACCATGTTCAAACCTGACCATGCCGCACGAACACCGGCTGCGCAGCTGCCGCACGGCGGCTGCCGAATATCGGCATGGTCGCCTCTTGCTGGGCCTGTACGGGTGATGGGGTCGCCGCGGCGGGGGCCACGACCATCGCAAGATCAGGTTCGGCATCCGCGCTGTCGAGCTGGCCGGAAACGCCCGGCTCCGGGATCGGCGATAACGCCTGATCATCGCGGGGCCGCGTGGTGGATGGCGTGCCCTGCACCATGATCGCCTGTTCGGCGAAATCGTGACAGGCGGCGATCATCAACTCCAACTCACCCGAAATATCGCGGGCCTGCCGGATCAAATCTTGTAGATGATTTCCGGCATCATCACTACCGCTGCGCGCTTCGCCCAAGGCGGATTTCATCTCGTCGACCTGCGCCGACAAGACCGCGATGGCGCCGCCGATGCCCTTGTCGAAACTCGTCAGGCGCGACAGGCGTCGCGACAGGATCAGACAATAGATCGCCGCACCGGTCGAGGCGGCGATCATCAACATATCCGCAGTAATCGAGAGGTAGGACATTCAGTTCACCACGAATTGCGTCACCAAAAGATCTTGAACCTTGCCCGGTCCCGTCACGATCTGGATGCGGCGCAGCATTTGCGCGCGCAGCCGTGCAAGGCTGGTCGGATCGCTGAGTTCGGTCATCGAGATCACCCGCAGATACCCGTTCAGCACATCCAGCACGCGCGGGCCAAGCTGAGTGACCTCCGCCAGATGGGCAGGGTCGACCTCCAACTCGGCGGTGAACATCAGATGGCGCGCCGCTTGTTCGGGGCCCAGCGAGATGACCAAGGTCTCCAACGGGACGAAGGCGACAGCGACCGGCGGCAATGACACCGGCGTGTCGGTGTCCGATTCGGCGCCTTGTTCGGCGGTCGCGATCTCGGGCGCGAAGGGGCCCATCGTCACGGCCCAATAACCACCGCCACCGCCAAGAACGGCAAGCACAACGCCGATCAACAGCGGCACGAGCAGGCCACGTTTTTTCTTTGGCGGGTCGATCTTTGTCTCTTCTTCGGGCATCGGCGCGAACCTCATCTCATGGGTCATGCTTAACCGTCCGGCACTAACCGAATCTTAATCGCCGGGCGGATAGGACCGAACCAACAGGCCAGAACGGCATTGAAGCGAGGATCGTGGTGGACGCGCTCATCGGGCATTGGAACGGATTGGATGGGCGCCGGCGCGGCGTTCTCGTGGGCGGGGCGCTGGCCTTGCTTTTCGTGCTTGTCCTTTTGGGGCGCAGCATGACGGCACCAAGCTATAGTCTGCTCTATGCAGGGCTTGATCCTGCGGCGGCGGGCGATGTGATCGCGGCGGTCGAGGCGCGCGGCATCGCCTACCGGGTGCAGGGCGACGCCATCCTTGTCGATCAACGCGCGCGCGATACGCTGCGCATGTCCCTTGCAGGCGAGGGGCTGCCGGCAAATGGCGCGGCGGGTTACGAATTGCTCGATTCGCTCTCGGGGTTCGGCACCACCTCGCAGATGTTCGATGCCGCCTACTGGCGCGCGCGCGAGGGGGAATTGGCCCGTACCATCGCAGCCAGCCCCCATATCAGGGCCGCGCGGGTGCATTTGGCCAACCCCGGAAGCGACCCTTTTCAACCCGCCCGTGAAGTGACGGCCTCGGTCGCGCTGCGCCCGGCGGCAACGGGGCTCGACCCCGGACATGCGCGGGCGCTGCGGTTTCTCGTGGCGTCCTCCGTGCCCGGCCTCTTACCCGAGAATGTCACCGTGGTGGATGCCGATAGCGGCCAGATCCTCGGCGGGCAAGAGATGATGACGCCCAGCGCCGATGCCGCTGGCCGGGCCGAGGATCTGCGCCGCAATGTCGAGCGGCTGTTGGCCGCGCGTGTGGGCCCCGGAAATGCCGTGGTGCAGGTGAATGTCGAACTCGACACAACGCGCGAAACGATCCGCGAACGCCTGATCGACCCCGATAGCCGGGTGGCGATCACGACCGAAAGCGACGAGATGACCAATAGCTCGCGCGATGCGGCAGGCGGGGGCGTGACCGTGGCATCGAACCTGCCCGAGGGGGATGCCACCGGCGATGGGGAAAGCTCGGCCCAGCAATCCGAAACGCGCGAGCGCACCACCTTCGATGTTTCCGAAACCCAGCGCGAGCTTGCGCGCGAGCCCGGTGATATCCGCCGCATCAGCGTCGCCGTGCTGATCAACGGTGTGCGCGTCGCGGGCGAGGATGGGATCGCGCGGATCGAACCCCGCCCCGACAATGAGATCGCAGCGCTCGAGGCGCTGGTGCGCTCCACCGTGGGCTATGATGCCGAACGCGGCGATACCGTGACGCTGCAATCGATGGCCTTCGATGAAAGCGTCATGGGCACCTTGGCAGAGCCGGGATTTGCCGATCGCTTGAGCCTCGATCTGGGCCGGGTCTTGCAGACATTGGTGCTGGCTGCGGCCGCGCTCTTCATCGCCTTTGGGTTGCTGCGCCCCTTGCTGCGGCGTGATCCAGTCGCACAGGGCGCGGATCGACCGGCGGAGATGGCCTTGCCCGGTGTCGCCGCAAGCAACCCAGCCGCACAAGCGGCCCTTGCCCTCGCCTCGCCCGCGCCGGGTGGCGGTGCAAACGCGGCCTTGCCGGACGGCACCAGCGAGATGGCCCAACAGGCCGCCGCCATGCCCGATCCCCTTTTGCCCGCGCTGACACAAGGCATGGGTGACGAGGGGGCGGCCGCAAATGATCCGGTCGAACGCCTGCGCCGCCTGATCGAAGAGCGCGAAGAGGAAACCGTCGAAATCCTGCGCGGTTGGATGGAACAAGACGAAGAGGCACGCCCATGATCCGGGCCTTGAACTTGGAAGATTTCGCCGCTGCCGCATCGACGGCCCAGCTACGACCTGCCGCGCAGACAGCACAAGACCCAGCCGCCCCCGAACCTGTCGATGACGCGATGGCCGCCTTCGACGAGGGGTATCGCAACGGCTGGGAGGATTGCGCCAAGGCCGAGGCGGAAAGCAATCACAGGATCGGCGCGGATCTGGCGGCCAATCTGCAAGATCTATCCCTCAGCTACGCCGAAGCACGCGCCGATGTGCTGGCCGCGCTCGGCCCGCTGTTCGAGGATATGGCCGCCCAGCTTTTGCCGACCTTGGCCGCCGAGGCCGTGGCCCCCGCCGTCATCGCCGAGTTGCGCACCGCCGCCGAAGCGGCAAGCGATGGTCGCGCCGTGCTTTTCGCCTCGCCCGGCGCGATGCCCGCATTGGCGCGGCTGATCGAGATGCAAGATGGGCTCGACATCGAACTGCGTGCCGAACCGGCCTTTGCCGAAGGGCAGGTCTCGCTGCGGTTCGGCACCGAGCGGCGCGATATCGACCTTAGCGATGCCGCGCAGCGTATGGCCGAGGCGATCCGTGCCTTCGTCGCGCAAGAGCGCATCCATGCCCGGCCCCAAACCGCCCAAAAAGGAGTTGCCTGATGTCAGACCCGAATTCGCTGTTGCGCGCCGCCGCCTTGCAGGCTGTTCCAATCGAGATCCGCGTCTCGGTCGGGCGCGCGCGCCCATTGCTGCGCGATATCATGGCGCTCACGCCCGAGGCGGTGTTGCCACTCGATAGCCGCATCGAAGACCCCGTCGCGCTTTACGTGGGCGACCGCATGATCGCCGAGGGTGAATTGGTGGAGTTGGAGGACGAACGCGCGGGCCAACTTGCCGTGCGCATCACCCGTTTGACCGAGGGTGGGCATGGCGCGGCTTGAGCGGATCGGAAGATGCGCACGGCTTGCCCTATGGGTGACGATGGCGTTTGCGTTGACGCTTGCCTTGGCGCAACCCGCCGATGCACAGGCCGTGACGCTGGATCTTGGCGACGAGACATCGCTGACCGCGCGGGCGCTGCAACTGATCGCCTTGATCACGGTGCTGAGCCTGGCGCCGGGCCTGGCGATCATGATCACTTGCTTTCCGTTCATCGTGACCGTCTTGTCGATCCTGCGCCAAGCCATCGGGCTCCAGCAATCGCCACCCAATATGCTGATCGTCAGCTTGGCTTTGTTCCTGACCTATTTCGTAATGGCCCCGGTTTTTCAGGCGGCCTACACCGTCGGCATCGCGCCGCTCATCGAAGGCCAACTGGCCCCGCAAGATGCGCTGGCTGCGGCCTATGGCCCGTTTCGCGGCTTCATGCTGAACCGTGTCGAGATCGAAACCCTGCAAAGCCTCGCACAGCTGCGCGGCCTAGAGGATATAACAGATCCAGACGCCTCGATCTTGATCCCCGCATTCATGCTCAGCGAGGTTGAACGCGCCTTTCAGATCGGGTTTTTGATCTTTCTGCCCTTCTTGATCATCGATCTGGTCGTGGCTGCGATCTTGATGTCGATGGGCATGATGATGGTGCCACCCGCGATCGTGTCGCTGCCGTTCAAGCTGGCCTTCTTCGTCGTCGCGGATGGTTGGGCGCTCATCACCGGCGCCTTGGTGCGCAGCTATTTCTAACCCATGCAAACAGTCAAAGGGACGTT
>NZ_CBFIIK010000049.1:0-17307 GCF_965662675.1 Roseicyclus sp.
CAGCACATTGGCCGCCGCAACCTCGCGCGGACCACGGCTTGCGCCCTCTATGTTGTCCAACCATTCGACGATGCGCGACAGCCCATCTTCGAGCCGAAAGATCACCGCATCGCTTGGAACAAGATCACTTGCCGGGCGAGCGTGATTGTCGAACTGATGAGGCCGTTCGCCAAGCGAATTGGCCAGATCGCACACCCAATCTGAAAAATCACGCCCCGCAGGAATGCTTTGCTCGATGTCGCGCTGGAAGCGGAACACCGACGCGATCCGGGTTACCGGGTGACGCACGACGGCGAAACTCAAGGCTATCCAAGAGCGAGGTATGATCCGATCAAGCGCTTGCACCTCCAGATGCTGAGGCGAGGTCTTGGACCACTTTTGAGCTGCCGTCAGGTTATTGAATTGCCGGTCGAGAAGGGCAAGCCGCCCAAAACGAGCGTGCAGGTAATTTTCAACTGCGGTGCCACCGCATCTTGGAACATGCGCAAAATAGATCAAGCTGCCCTGGATGAACACGAGCGGCATGCGCTAACCCACCTTTCCCAACCTTTGGCCCACGCCCTCGCGCGCTTGCAGTGCGCGCCACCAATCCTCGTTCTCCAGATACCAATCGACGGTCTTGGCCAGCCCTTCCTCGACGGTGACAGTAGGCTGCCAGTTCAGTTCTTCGGTGATGCGCGTCGCGTCGATGGCATAGCGCAGATCGTGGCCGGGGCGGTCGGTGACGAAGGTGATCAGCCGCTCATGCGGCGCGCCCGCTGGGCGGCGCTCGTCGAGCAGCGTGCAGATGATGCGCACCAGATCGATATTCCGCCGCTCGTTGTTGCCGCCGATATTGTAGCTGCGGCCGGGCGCGCCCTTTTCGCAGACCAAGAGCAACGCGTCGGCATGATCTTCTACATAAAGCCAATCGCGCACGTTCAGGCCCTGCCCGTAGACGGGGATGGGCCGCCCGGCCAAAGCATTCAAAATCACCACCGGGATCAGCTTTTCAGGAAAATGGTAGGGGCCATAATTGTTGGAACAATTCGTCATCACCACGGGCAGGCCATAGGTCTCGTGCCATGCGCGGACCAGATGGTCAGACGCTGCCTTGGACGCCGAATAGGGGCTGTTCGGCGCATAGGCCGTCTCTTCGGTGAACAGCCCCGTCGCGCCCAAGCTGCCATAGACCTCATCGGTCGAGATATGGTGAAAGCGGAACCCCGGGGACCGGCCCTCTCGCGTCCAATAGGCGCGGGCGGCCTCCAAAAGCGTATAGGTGCCGGTGACATTGGTGTCGATAAAGCTGCCCGGCCCGTCGATGGAGCGGTCCACATGGCTTTCCGCGGCCAAATGCATGATCGCATCGGGGCGATGCGCGGCCAAGACACGGTCCATCGCTGCACGGTCGCAGATATCGGCCTGCTCGAAGCAATAAAGGTTCGAACCCGCAACGCTTGCGACATTCTCAAGGCAAGCGGCATAGGTCAGCTTATCGAGATTGACGACCGCGTGCCCGCGCGCCACCGCCAGCCGTACGACCGCAGATCCGATGAACCCCGCACCCCCAGTGACAAGCAGCTTCACGATGCGCCCCCCTCATCGGCAAAAGGGCTGGCAAAGCCGTCAAAGACGGGGGCTGCGGCATCCTTTGGCGACAAGATCGGGTCCAGATCACCCATCGCCCAATCGATACCGATATCGGGGTCGTCCCACCGCAACGCGCCCTCGGTCTGGGGCGCGTAGAGATCGGAACACTTATAGATGATCTCGGTATCCGGGGCGCGGGTGACAAAGCCATGGGCAAAGCCCGCCGGAATCAAAAGCTGGCGGCCATTCTCGAAACTCAGCTCGCAGCCGAACCATTTGCCATAGGTCGGAGATCCGCGTCGTATGTCGACCGCGACATCGAACAAAACCCCGCGACCGCAGCGCACCAGCTTGGCCTGTGCATGGGGGGGCGCCTGAAAATGCAGCCCCCGCACAGTGCCAATCTGGGCGGACAAAGAGTGATTATCCTGCACGAAATCAAGCAAGATGCCCTGCGCGGCAAACTTTGCGTGGCTATAGGTTTCGGCAAAAAACCCGCGCGCATCCCCAAATCGGGGCGGCGTGATGACCCGCAAACCGGATATCCCCGTTTCCTCGATCAGCATCTTTCGACTTTCGAACAGTTTAATTTCTTAAAGACATATAAACGCTCGAAAGACAAAAGCATGCTCGTCGCGCATGCGCAACCGATCAAGCACGCTCAAGGCGCGGGAATTGCAGAAAAATCAGGAAAATAACGTGACTTCGGACGGGCGGCGCCGTCAGCCGGTGTGCCAGTCGAAAAAGCCCGGACCCGCGCGTTCGCGCAAATCGCGCGCCATCTCGGCGCCCAGTTCCGCGCCATCGGCAATCGGTGCATGCCGATCGTCGATCAAAACCTCAGACCCATCAGGGCGCAAGATCTCGCCGCGCAACCGCAAGCTGCCGCCTGCGATTTCGGCCAAGCCTGCGATGGGGGTCTGACACGAACCGTCGAGCCCCGCAAGAAAGGCACGCTCGGCAGCAAGGCGCTGGCCAGTCGGAATGTCATGGATCGCTTCAAGCATTTCGGCCATGCGGTGATCATCTGCACGCCGTTCGATCCCGATTGCCCCTTGCGCGACGGCGGGCAACATTTCTTCGGTCGCGATCGCCGCGCGCACCACGGCGTCCATGCCCAAGCGACGCAGACCCGCCATGGCAAGAAAGGTGGCGTCAACCACACCATCGTCCAGCTTCTTCATCCGCGTTTGTACATTGCCACGGAACTCGACCACCGAAAGGTCGGGGCGGCGTGCCTTGAGTTGGGCACGGCGGCGCAAGCTCGAAGACCCGACACAGGCCCCATGCGGCAAGGCTGCCAAGCTATCATGACCCAGGGAAACGAAAGCATCCCGCACATCTTCGCGCGGCAGGTAGCAATCCAGTACCAACCCCGCGGGCTGCAACACCGGCATGTCCTTCATCGAATGAACCGCGATGTCAATTTTACCTGACAGCATGTCATCTTCGATCTCTCGGGTGAACAAGCCCTTTCCGCCCAGATCCTTCAAGGGCTTGTCGGCATCGATCAGCGCGCGATCATCGCCCATGGTCTTGATCACCACGATCTCGAAGGCGGCCTCGGGTAGATCGAAGGCCGCCATCAAGCGATGGCGTGTTTCATGCGCTTGCGCCAATGCCAGTGGTGAACCACGGGTTCCGATGCGAAGCGGTTGGGCGGGTGTCGGTCGATTGGTCGTCATGCGGTCTTTCTATATCTGTCAACTTGACTTGACAATCGCCTTTGGGTTGACAGACTCGGTCAGGAGGTCAATTCCTGTCCTCGAAACGACCAAAGGACAATCCTCATGTTTGATGCGCCCACCGCCGGCAAAAAGAAACTGCTGCGTTCGCTCGCCGGCGAGGCGATGGATGTGCCGCCGGTTTGGCTGATGCGGCAGGCCGGGCGCTACTTGCCGGAATATCGCGCGACGCGGGCGGAGGCGGGCGATTTCCTGTCGCTTTGCTATAATTCCGAACTGGCGGCCGAGGTCACGCTGCAACCGATCCGGCGCTATGGATTCGATGCCTCGATCCTGTTCGCCGATATCTTGCTGATCCCTGACGCGCTGGGGGCTGATCTGTGGTTCGCCACAGGCGAAGGTCCGCGCTTGTCGACCATCACCGGGCCTGAGGGGTTGAAGAAGCTCAAAGGACGCGACGATATCCATGATCATCTGGCACCGGTCTATGAAACGGTGCGCATTCTGGCGCGCGAATTGCCGAAAGAAACCACGCTGATCGGTTTTGCGGGCGCGCCATGGACCGTTGCGACCTACATGATCGCAGGCCGTGGCACACCCGACCAGGCGCCTGCCCACGCGCTGCGCGAGAGCGATCCCGCCACCTTCGGCGCGCTGATCGACCTTCTGACGGATGCGACGATCGAATATCTCGACCAACAGGTCTTGGCCGGTGCCGAGGTGATCAAGATCTTCGACAGCTGGGCCGGATCGCTCAAGGGGCAGGCTTTCCATGATTTCGCATTGGAGCCCGCGCGCCGCATCACTGCCGAGTTGAAGCGCCGCCATCCCGGCCTGCCGATCATCGCCTTTCCGCGCGAAGCAGGCGAGAAATACATCGGCTTCGCCAAAGCGGTCGGTGCCGATTGCTTGGCCATCGATACCTCGGTCGACCCAGCATGGGCCGCGCAACATCTGCAGCCCGATAGCTGCGTGCAGGGCAATCTGGACCCCAAGCACATGATCACCGGCGGCCAAGCCTTGGTCGATGAAACCCGCCGCATCGTCGATGCGCTCAAGGGTGGGCCGCATATCTTCAACCTCGGCCATGGCATCACCCCCGAGGCCGACCCCGACAATGTGCATCTGCTTTTGGAGGCCATCCGGGGCTGACCCCACGGCACGCTTTGGCGGCGCGGTCGCTTGCGTATTTGGGGAAAGATGAAGGCGCGGTGAATTTTAATCGAATTCTCCTTCATCTTTCCAAAAATACGCATGACACTGTGCCGATAACCACGCGGAAGGGTCGGGATGCAGCGCGCTGATTTCGCCGTCATCGGACGAGGGCTGATGGGCACGGCCTGTGCGCTTTACCTCGCGCGGGCGGGGTGTGATGTCGCCCTGATCGGCCCTGATGAGCCGCAAGACCGATCATTGCACAACGGCCCATTCGGCAGTTTTCATGACGCGGGCCGGATCACGCGCGCCATCGCGGATGATCCCGTCTGGGCGCGGTTCGCGCAACGCTCCATCGCGCGCTATGACGCCTTGCAACAGCAAAGCGGGATAGGCTTCTTCGACCCATGCGGTGCCATGGTGGCGGGGCCATCGGCGGGGCACATGGCTCAGCTGGCGCAAGATTTTCTAAAATGCGCCGCCGAATTGCAGCTTGCGCATCAACCGATGGATGATGCCGCCTTTGCGGCGCATCACCCCTATTTCCGCCTGTCTAACGGTAGTGTCGGGGCCTTTGATCCTACCGGCGGTGTGATCGATCCGCGCGCGATGCGCCAAGCCCATGAAACCCTCGCGATCGCGGCCGGGGCAGATGTGAACCGCGCCAGTGTCGTGGCCCGGCATGGCGGGCGGTTAGACCTATCGGACGGCACGGCGCTGCAAGCGGGCCATGTCGTGCTTGCAATGGGCGGATGGTCGGCCATGCCCAGCTTGGGCCACGCCGAACTTGCGATGCGGGTCTATCAACGCACAGTCTTGCTTGTCGGGGTGGATGACCGGCAAGCCGATCTACTGGCGGGCATGCCGAGCTTGATCTTCGTGCCAGATGATCGACACACCGATCTCTATGTCCTGCCGCCGATCCGCTACCCGGATGGGCATCGCTACATCAAGATCGGGGGCGAGGCGGCCAGCCCCATCGCGACCGATGCGGCCACCCTAAACGCTTGGTTCAAGACCGAAGGAAGCCAAGCCGCTGCAACGCGCCTTTGCGCCCATCTGCACGCGCTGATGCCCGAGCTGACGATCACACGCACGATATCGGCCCCCTGCGCCGTCAGCTTCACGGCAACGGGCCACCCCTATATCGGGCAGCTGGATGATGCGACCACCGTGCTGACCGGCGGCAACGGGGCGGCGGCGAAATGCGCCGATGAATTGGGCAGGCTGGGGGCGATGACGGCCCTCGGTGGCGATATCGCCACCGAGGGGCTCGGCGCGGATCTGGCGCCTGTTTTCATGTGATCTCAGAAGCGGAAGTTCACCGAAACCGCGGCTGTCGTGGCATCGGCGTTCAAGCCGACCAGATCAAAGCTGTCGAACTCATGATAGAGTAGTTCGGCACCGACGCTGATCATATCAGTCACCAACATCTCGTAGCCCAGACCCGCGAACCACCCATCGCTGTCACCAACACCGCCGCTGCTGGTTTCGGCGCGCGCCCAACCGGCGGTGCCATAGATCCAATCATCGGTGAGGTCGATACCGCCGCGCACACCGACACGGGTCACCGCATCAAGCGTGGTCACCCCCCCGATATCGAGATCGGTGGTGTCGTATTGCAGGCCACCACCAAGGATGAAGTCGCCGAAATCGTAATCATAATAGGCCCGCAAGCCCAAAAGGATGTCGTCACCCTCCAGCACGGGGCCGGTGGTCGAGACATCACCATAGCCGAGTTGAAGGCCGACCGATGGCCCGGTCCAATCCGTGCCCAGCGGCACGATCGGGGCCGGATCGAGCATGACGGGCGCAGGGCCCGGTGTCGTCGTGCCGCCCGCCATTACGGGGCCGGCCACAATGGCGGCCAAACCTGCGGCGTAGATCAGGGAAAATTTCATCATGGGAACTCCTTGCGCTCATGTCTGTTCCGGGAATTGCGGCCTGCGCTCGGGCCGCATGCATGAAAGCCTATGCATGCCGCCCGCGCATTCAACGCAACGCCCGAACACGAAGCCGAGAGTTTCCTTCCAACAGCCGCTTTCCGCCGTGCCGAACGGTGCAAACCGGCAAAAGCGCGCCGGATTTGCGGTCATGCCACACCTATTGATCGCGTCGCTTGCCAGCGCTCAGGCCGGGGCTTGGCTCAGGTCCATTTCGCGATGGGCGGCAAGCTCATCAGCACGGCATTGGCATCATGCCCTGTTTCAAGGCCGAATTTCGTGCCGCGATCATAGACAAGATTGTATTCGGCATAGAGACCGCGATGGATCAGCTGCGCTTCGCGGTCATCCTCGGTCCAAGGACGATGCCGGCGCTTTTCGACCAGCGGCACGAAAGCGGGCAAAAAGGCCCGCCCGACATCTTGGGTAAAGGCGAAATCCGCCTCCCAATCGCCGGTGTTCAGATCATCGTAGAAAATGCCGCCAACGCCGCGCGCCCGGTTGCGATGGGGGATATAGAAATACTCATCCGCCCATGCCTTGAAACGGCCGTAGTAATCGGCCGAATGCGGTGCGCAGTGTTCGCGCAGCATATCATGGAAATGGCCCGTATCCTCGGCATACTCGATCGCCGGATTCAGGTCGGTACCACCGCCGAACCAGCCTGCGACCGGGGTCCAGAACATGCGCGTGTTCATATGCACGGCGGGGGCGTGCGGGTTGCGCATATGGGCGACTAGCGAAATCCCCGAGGCCCAGAATGTCGGATCATCCTTGAGGCCCGACAAATCCTTGCGCGCCGCCATAGCCGCGACCGCACGCGGCCCCAATTGCCCGTAAACGGTCGAGACATTGACCCCGACTTTCTCGAAAACCCGGCCGCCGCGCATCACGCTCATCAAGCCGCCGCCGGCATCTTGCCCGTCATCGGCGTGGCGCGTCGTCTGTGTGACTTCGAAGCGCCCGGCCGGCAGATCACCGCCATGCGTATCTTCGAGGGTCTCGAACGCCGCGACGATATCGTCGCGCAGGCTGCGGAACCATGCCGAGGCACGGGTCTTGCGGTCGTCATAGTTATCCTTCACGGGCAAAGTCCTTTCTCGTCTCGGGGTGGTTGTATCAGACCCATTTCACTCGCGCTATGCGGTGTTTGCAGAAGTTTGCTCATGAGACGTCAAACGCGGGCGCGATACGGCCAACGAAAGATATCTCTCAAGTCTCTGTCAGCAGGTGATTTTCGCGCAAAGCCCCATAGATTTTTCCATGCGGATCGCTTAGACTGTTCGTAACCGCCGCAAAAGACGGCACCCCGAGGCAGAGCGAGCAGGCTCCGTGATACAAAGACCCATCCTTCCGGCCCTATTTGGGCTGGTGCTGTGTTTTTGCGCAACCCTGATGGGCGGCGCACTCAAGGCTGCGCCCTATGCGGCGATGGTGATGGATGCGCGCACGGGCGAAGTGCTGCATTCACGCAACGCCGATACACGGCTGCATCCCGCCTCGCTGACCAAGATGATGACGCTCTACATCGCTTTCGAGGCAGTCCGGCTAGGTGAGATCACGCTCGATACCCCGGTGCGCATCTCGCAACATGCGGCCTCCGAGCCACCCTCGCGTTTGGGATTGCGCGCCGGATCGACGATCCGTTTTCGCTACCTGATCCGCGCCGCTGCGATCCGCTCGGCCAATGATGCGGCAACCGCGATCGGTGAGGCCATTTCCGGATCGGAAGCGGCCTTCGCCGCACGCATGACCCGGACGGCGCAGGCGCTTGGCATGACGCGGACGACATTTCGCAATGCGCATGGCTTGACCCAAGACGGGCATTTGTCGACCGCAAGCGACATGACCATCATGGGGCGGCGGCTGTTTTACGATTACCCACAATACTACAACATATTTTCGCGGCGTCAGGATGATGCCGGGATCGCCACAATCCGCAACACCAACCGCGCGCTTCTCGATGCTTATCGCGGCGCGGATGGGATCAAGACAGGCTACACGCGCGCAGCCGGCTTCAACCTTGTCGCTTCGGCCGAGCGGGGCAATGTCCGCGTCATCGCTACGGTTTTCGGCGGGCAATCGACGGCATGGCGCAATCAGCGCATCATGGAATTGATGGATATGGGCTTTGCCCGCGCGCCCGCCCGCGCGACCGAACGGCGCCCGTCGCTACCCGTCTATGGGCCGAGCGGCGGATCGGGATCGGGCGGTGCGGTGCTGACCTCGGGGATTGTGTCGCAATCGCTGCGTCCGATGCCCCGCCCCGGTGCGACGCAAGAACCACGCGCGCCCGAACCCGCCCTACTTGCTGCCATCGAAGAGGCGGTCGGCCAAGCGATCCAAGCAGCCGCGACCGAACCGGAGGCCCAACCGCAGGCCGCGCCTGAACCGGCAAACACAACCGCGAACGTGCCGCCTTCGCCGGATACGCAACCCATGCCAAGACCACAGGCGCAGGCACAGGTCGAAGCCGCCGAGACGCAATCGCAGCCCATCCCGCCACGGCCCGCCGATGAACCCGCACCGATCATCGTCGCCGGTCCGCTGGAACCCGAAGTCATCACGCGCGCCTCCTCGAGCGGATCGCGGCTGTTCGGCGTATCGCTCGGCCCGCAACCCTCGCATCATGCCGCCGAGCGCCTTTTGCTGCGCACGGCGCTGAGTGAAATCGGCACCTTCGACCAAGCCCTGCGCCGTGTGGTGCAGCGCAGTGGCGGCTACGAGGCGCGTTTCCAAGGTTTGACCGAGGATCAGGCAACCCGTGCCTGCGCCCGGCTTTCGGCCCGCGCGATCCCCTGCGAGCCTTTCGGTCCGGCCTCCTGAGCGCTGCTACCGGACCAAACGCCGCGACAGACCCAAGTTCGGGAGTTGGCCGGAAAGCTGCGCCTCGTAGATCGCAAGGCTTTCGGTGACGCGCATGATGTAGTTGCGCGTCTCGGTGAAGGGGATCGCTTCGATCCAAAACACCACATCATCGACGCGACGCGGATCACCGAACCGCCCAACCCATTCATCAGCCCGACTTGGCCCCGCGTTATAAGCGGCGGCCACCAAGATCGGGTTATCGCCGTAACGCTGGCCGAGTTGGGCCAGAAAACTTGCTCCGATCCGCGCATTATAGGCCGCGTCATTGAGCAGTTGATCTTGCGAATAGGACAAGCCGATAGCGCGCGCCGTGTCGCGGCCCGTGCCAGGCATCACCTGCATCAGGCCAAGCGCGCCAGCCGGGCTGACCACGCTTGGGTCGAACTCGGACTCGCGCCGTGCTATCGCAAGCACCAAGGCGGGCGGCGCACCCAAGCCTGCATCGGTAAGCGCGGGCTTGATCGGGTAATAGGGGCGCATGATCTCGTGACCAGCTTGCGCCGCGCGCTTGGCGATCCTGAGCGCAACATGCACATCCCCGATCCCAAGCGCGAAATCACCCAGCTGCCCTGCCTCTTGGCGGCTCAGGCTTTCGGTCAAATGGGTCAAAAAACGCTCAGCGGGCCATTCTTCTCCAACCGCGAAATACAATAGCGCCGCGTGAAACACGCTGGAGCGGGTGAACCCGGCCTGGCGCCAATCGCCATAATCTTCGCGCGCGAGGAAGGCCGGATCGACGGGTAATCCGCCACGTTCGGCAGCCAATTGACCGTAAAAGCTGGACTGGTAGCGCGCGCCGAGTTCAAAGGCGCTGACGGCGGCTGCGCGATTGCCTGCGGCCTCGTGCGCTCGGCCAAGCCAATAGCCCGCCCGCCCAAGCGAGATCGGGCTGGCGACGCTGTCGCGGAAGGTTTCGAAATGTCTGACGGCAACCTCGCTCCGCCCAAGGCGATAGGCACAGTAGCCCGCCAGCCATTCATTCTCGGAAAAGGCGGAATCCTCGCGCGCGGGATCGACGCGATGATCGGCCGCGTAGCGGTAGCAAGTCGCAAAATCGCCCTCGCGCATCACATCGCGGGCAAGATCGGCCCGTCGATCCGCCCAAGCCAAGGGCCGACCCAAGGACTGGCGCGAGGTCGAACGCTCGGCCATCAGCGCACCCGCGCTGTCCCAATTGCCACCGCGCATACGCCACAAGAACCGCTCATAGGCCAGCCCCGGATGATCGGCGAGATCGGCAGGCACCGCCGCGATCAGCGCATCGACACCCGGCAGGCGCGCCCGAAGCGCCAAGCGCGCCTCGGCCAAGCGCTGCCAGTTTTCAGGGACCAAGGGCAGCATCGCGCGTGCGCGATCCTCGGCACCCTCCCACAGCAGGTGATCAAGCCTTGTGATATGATGATTGCCTTGGTTCAGCACGGCACCGAAGGCACTGCGCATTTGTCCTGCCTCGGCGCCTGTCATCACCAAGCTCGTCCAGCCGCGGATCGCCTCGGCCTCGGCGGCGGCACGGTCACCGCGGGCTTGATGGGTCAGCGCAAGCGCACGTGATCCAGCCCCGGTCGTCGGAAGCTGGTCGGCGAAATAAGCGATCACATCCGCGGGATTGGCACCCTCGGGGATCGCGGCCTCGCCTTGCGTGCGCAAAAATGGCAGACCGGGCCAATCGGGATTACGGGACAGAAAATCGCGATACTCGCGCCAATCCCCCGCAGCGGGCGCGCCGCGCAACCGGGTCCAGCTGACAATGTCGCGCGCGACGGGGTCATCGATGCGCGCCGCAGCCTGCGTCGCCAAGGCGATATCACCCTGCGCCAACGCATCGAGCGCACGGCCCAGCGCCTCGGTGTCGGCACCAACACGCAGCGGCGCGATCAAAAGAAAAACACTCAGTAAAACCTGCCGCATCACATGCCCTCACTGCTCTTTTCCATAGGATATGCGACATCGCGGCGGAGGCAACACACGAACTTGGCATTCTCACCCGCCAAGGCTAGTGTCCGCGCCAATTCGCCGAGGCATGTTGCCACGGCCCCTATAACGAAAAGGATGCGTGTCATGTTCCAAGGCTCGATGCCCGCTTTGGTCACGCCGTTCAAGGACGGCGCAGTGGATTTCGACGCGCTCAAACAGCTGGTGGAGTGGCAGATCGCCGAAGGCTCGACCGGGCTGGTACCGGTTGGCACGACCGGCGAAAGCCCGACACTCACCCATGACGAGCATGAGCGCGTAATTGCGGCCGTGGTGGCGACCGCCGCAGGCCGCGTGCCGGTGATCGCAGGTGCCGGATCGAACAATACGATCGAGGCGATCCGCTTTGTCGAGTTCGCCAAGACCGTCGGCGCGGATGCCGCGTTGGTCGTCACCCCCTATTACAACAAGCCCACGCAAAAGGGCTTGATCGCGCATTTCGCGGCGCTCGACGAGATCGGCATCCCGATCATCATCTACAATATCCCGCCCCGTTCGGTCGTCGATATGCTGCCCGCGACGATGGGTGAATTGGCCAAGCTGCCCAATATCGTGGGCGTCAAAGACGCGACCGGCGATCTGTCCCGCGTGCCGAAACAGCGCATCACCTGCGGCACGGATTTCATTCAGCTTTCGGGCGAGGATGCGACCGCCGTGGGCTTCAACGCGCAAGGCGGTGTCGGTTGCATCTCGGTCACAGCCAATGTTGCGCCCAAGCTTTGCGCGCAGATGCAGGCCGCGACATTGACGGGCGATTACAAAGCGGCGCTTGCCTATCAAGACAAGCTCATGCCGCTCCATGAGGCGATCTTTGCCGAACCGGGCGTTTGCGGGGCGAAATACGGGCTGTCGCTTCTGGGCCGCGCGCGCGAAGAAGTGCGCCTGCCGCTGACCGGCCTGTCGGATGCGACCAAAGACCAGATCGCATCGGCCATGCGCCATGCGGGCCTCTTGTGAAGCGCGAAGGCGAGATCGCGCTCCCCTTTGACCCCGCCCAGCGGATCACTGCGGGGATCACCTTTATCGGGCATATCCGCTCGCCCTGGGGCAAGGGCACAGCGCCCAAGAACCTGCGCGCGGCGCGCGAAACAGGGCAAGGGGCGCGAATCGAACTCTTGCCCGATTACGCGCCGGGGCTGAGGGGGCTGGCGGTGGGCCAAGCGATCCAACTGCTTTACTGGGTCGATCGTGGCCAGCGCGATCTGATCGTACAAGCCCCCGCACATGCACATGAGACGCGCGGCACCTTCGCGCTTCGTTCGCCGGTGCGGCCCAACCCGATTGCGCTCGGGACAGTGGTGATCACCTCGCTGGATCCGGCGGCGGGGATCATCGGCATCGACGCGACCGATGCTTATGATGGCACGCCACTTCTCGACATCAAACCTTGGATCGACACGGTCGATGTGCCACCGGGCTGGCGGCCCGAGGCGTGAGCGCATATATCGGCGCCCATGGCCAAGGGTAACGACAACAAAAACTACAAGATCATCGCCGAGAACCGGCGCGCGCGCTTCGACTACGCGATCGAGGAAGATCTGGAGGTGGGGATCATCTTGCAAGGCTCCGAGGTCAAAAGCCTGCGCCAAGGATCGGCCAACATCGCCGAAAGCTATGCCGCCGTTGAAAATGGCGAGTTGTGGTTGGTGAATTGCTATATCGCGCCTTACGCGCAGGCCAAAACTTGGGGCCATGAAGAGCGGCGGCGCCGCAAGATGCTGGCCAGCAAGCGCCAACTGTCGCGGATGTGGAACGCCACCCAGCGTCAAGGCATGACGCTGGTGCCGATCGTGATGTATTTCAACGACAAGGGGCTGGTAAAGCTGAAGCTTGGCATCGCCAAGGGCAAGAAGCTGGCCGACAAGCGCGAAACCAGTGCCGAGCGCGACTGGAACCGCCAAAAACAGCGTTTGCTGAAGCAGAACTGAGCCCGTGGCGCGACCCCGCGCCGGTGCGATGATACCGCGCTTGGCGGGTGGCGGGGGCCTCCGGCGGGAGTATTTTCAAAGCAAAGATGGGCAAGACCCGGGTGCCGTGATGCTTGCCTTGCGCGCGGCGGCGACGTAGGGCTGGTGCCCGGAACGACGGCCAATGCCCCGGAGGCCCCGCGATGGTGACAGACGACCCCAAAACACTGGTTTCGACCGCATGGCTTGCGGCGCATCTGGAAGATCCTGATCTGCGGATTCTCGATGCCTCCTATTACCTGCCCGATGCCGGGCGCGATGGGCGCGCGGAATACGCGGAGGCCCATATCCCCGGCGCGAGATTCTTCGATATCGACGAGATTGCGGATGCGCGCAGCGCGCTGCCGCATATGGCGGCGCCCTCTGAGAAATTCATGAGCCGCATGCGCGCCATGGGCGTGGGCGACGGGCATCAGGTTGTGGTCTATGACGGGGCGGGCCTGTTTTCGGCGGCGCGGGTGTGGTGGAATTTCCGCCTGATGGGCAAAACCGACATCGCCGTGCTGGATGGCGGCTTTCCCAAGTGGAAAGCCGAGGGGCGCCCGGTCGAGGATATGGCACCGATCATCCGCGACCGCCACATGACCGTGCAGCGCCAAGCCCATTTGATCAAGGATGTGACGCAAGTCGCCGCCGCCGCGAAACTTGGCGATTGGCAGATCGTCGATGCACGCTCGCCCGCGCGTTTCCGGGGCGACGCGCCAGAGCCGCGCGCAGGCCTCAGGGCCGGGCATATCCCGGGGGCCAAGAACGTGCATTACGCCACGCTGTTGAACGCCGATGGCACGATGAAGGGCTTGGACGAATTGCGCGCCATCTTTGCCGCCGCCGATGTCGATATCGACCGCCGTACCATCACCACCTGCGGCTCGGGCGTGACGGCGGCGATCGTCATGCTGGCGCTGACGCGGCTGGGCCTGGCCGATGTGGCCCTTTACGACGGATCTTGGACCGAATGGGGCCAGTTCGAGCAGTTGCAGGTCGCCAAGGGATGAGCCTGACCTCTGCCGGGACCGAGGTTGCCTATCGCGTCACATATCTGGAGATGACCACGCGCCCCGATTGGCCGATGCCGCGCCTGCCCGATCATATCCGGCTGGAGCGCGCGATCGACCCGCCGGTGTGGTATTTCCTGTCGCTCTACGATGCGGTGGGGCGCGACTACGAATGGCAGGACCGTTTCGTGCAGGCCGAGGAAGACCCCGCAGCCTTGCAAGCCTTTGTCCGCGATCCCAACGTGGTGATCTGGACGGCGATGGGAAACGGCTGGCCGCAGGGCTTCTTCATGCTGGATTGGCGCGAGGGACGGGTATGTGACCTCGCCTATTTCGGGCTGGTGCCGCAGGCGGTGGGGATGGGCTGGGGCAAGGCCTTGCTGCAAACCGCGATCTTGACGGGATGGGCGCGCGATGGCGTGACGAAGATGACCGTCAACACCTGCACGCTAGATCATCCACGCGCCTTGGCGCTTTATCAGCGCTTGGGCTTTGCCCCTGTGGGCTATGAGGATCGACGTCGCGTACTCGCCTTTGACCGCGATCCATCCCGCTTTGCCTGAGAGCTGCCATGTTCGAAATCGTCACCCCGCCGGAACCAGACAAGATTATCCGCTTGATGGGGATGTTCGCCGCCGATCCGCGCGCGGGTAAGGTGGATTTGGGCGTCGGTGTCTATCGCTCGCCCGAGGGAAAAACCCCGGTTATGGCGGCCGTCAAATCGGCCGAACAACGGATCTGGGCCGCGCAGGAGAGCAAGAGCTATGTCGGGCTACGCGGCGATCTTGGGTTTCTGGATGCGATGCGCCGCCTGATCCTGGGCGAGAGCGTGTCGCCTGATCGGGTCGCCGCCGCCGGCACGCCGGGCGGTACGGGGGCGGTGCGGCAGGTGCTGGAAACCGTGCATCGGCTGAACCCCTCTGCCACCGTCTGGATCAGCGATCCGACTTGGCCGAACCATCCCGCGATCATCGATCATCTGGGGCAAAAGCGAAAAACCTATCGCTACTATGACGCGGCCACCGGCGGCATCGACCGGGGGGGCATGTTGGCCGATCTGGCCAAGACCGCACGCGGTGATCTGATCTTGCTGCATGGCTGCTGCCACAACCCCACGGGGGCGGATCTGCGGAGCGACGACTGGCGCGAGATCGCAGCGATCTGCGCGCGTACGGGCGCGATCCCCTTTGTGGACATGGCCTATCAGGGCTTTGGCGCGGGGCTGGAGGAGGATGCGCAAGGTCTGCGCCATTTGGCGACGACCTTGCCCGAGGTCTTGATCGCGGCCAGTTGTTCCAAGAATTTCGGGCTCTACCGCGAACGCGTCGGCGTGGTGCTGATCGTGACCGATGGCAAGGCCGCGGCCGAAGGCGTGCTTGCCGGGATGAACCGCCAGAATTTCGCCTTTCCGCCTGATCATGGCGCGCGGGTGGTGCAAGAAATTCTTGGTGATCAGGCACTTGATGCGGTCTGGCGTAATGAGTTGGAAAGGATGCGCCGCGCGATGGAGGGCAATCGTCGCGCGCTGGCCGAGGCGCTGCGGGCGGAAACCGGATCGGATCGGTTCGGCTTTCTCGCCGCACATCGGGGGATGTTCTCGCTCATCGGGGCCACGCCCGAACAGGTCGAGCGCTTGCGGGCGGAACATGGCATCTATCTTGTCGGCGATGGGCGGATGAATATCGCGGGGTTGACGCAAGACACCATCCCGCGCGTGGCACAAGCCATTGCGCAGGTGCTTGCCTGAGACCGCGTTGAGGTATAACAGGCGCCGTCCGCGATGGTCGCGGGCCAAGTCTCCGACTACCTTGTAAAAACGGAAATACATCATGAATTCAAAGTACTTGCCGGGCATACTGGCAATGGCTGCCGTTGTCGTGGCCTCGAATATCCTTGTGCAGTTCCTGTTCGGGAACTGGCTGACATGGGGGGCGTTTACCTATCCGCTCGCCTTTTTGATCACCGACATCATGAACCGGGTCTATGGCGTGCAAGCGGCGCGGCGCGTTGTTTTCGCGGGCTTTTTGGTCGGTGTTGGCTGTTCGCTGATCGGCACGCAGATCATGGGCGAATTCGGGCCGCTGGTGACGCTGCGGATCGCGGTTGGATCGGGCATCGCGTTCTTGACCGCGCAGCTGTTGGATGTGGCGATTTTCGACCGGCTGCGGGATCGTGGGTGGTGGCAAGCGCCTGTTTTGTCGAGCGTAATTGGATCTTCTGTTGATACGGCTTTGTTTTTCTCCATCGCGTTTTCGGGTGCGCTGACATTTCTTGAGCCGGGCAATGATGTGTCTTGGGCGGGTGAGGTGTTGCCGATGCTTGGCGTGGGGCCGTTGGCGCCGCTTTGGGTGTCGCTGGCCGTTGCCGATTGGGGTGTGAAGATGGGCATCGCGCTGATCGCCTTGATCCCCTTCCGGATCATCACGCGCAAAATGATGGCACAGGTGGTGTAAAAAGTTTTGACAACCGCAAAATCTGTGTCAGGCTGTGCTTAACGGCAACCCATTGAAAGGAGGTGATCCAGTGGTCAGAGAAGCATTGGTGAATGATAACGGGACAGCTTGGGAGGTGCGCCTCTAAGGCAGCCCTTGGGGGTTTTCGCCCCTCCCAGGTGGGATTTCCTAACCGATATCCACCTCCTGATTTCTCGAAAGGGTCGCCGCAAGGCGGCCCTTTTTGGTTGGGCAAGGCGTGTCACTATCCTGTAGTGATCCTGTCGTGATCCCGTAGTTACAGGCGCAGCCATGCCGCTTTCGATCAATGACCGCATCACCATCGCCGATTGGGAGCTGACGGAGCAGTTTGTCCGCGCCTCGGGCCCCGGTGGGCAGAATGTGAACAAGGTGTCGACAGCGGTGGAACTGCGGTTCGAGGCCGCGCGATCCCCCCACCTGCCCGACCCGGTCAAACGGCGGCTGGAGCGGCTGGCGGGCCGACGCTGGACCAAGGATGGCGCGCTGGTGATTCAGGTGGAGGAGACGCGCAGCCAAGCCCAAAACCGCGAGATCGCGCGGGAGCGGTTGGCGGAACTGATCCGCGCGGCGCTGGTGGTACCCAAACCCCGCCGCCCGACGCGGCCCACCAAGGGGTCGGTGGAACGGCGGATCAAGGCGAAGAAGGTGCGCGGCGAGGTGAAGGCGGGGCGCGGCGC